>NZ_JACSMW010000006.1:0-174686 GCF_018618775.1 Exiguobacterium sp. s138
CCCGTTCCCATGCCGAACACGGAAGTTAAGCACTTGAACGCCGAAAGTAGTTGGGGGCTTCCCCCTGTGAGGATAGGACGTTGCCAGGCAAACGGTGGTTCTGGAGCATACGCTCAAGGGCCGCCGCTTTTTTATGGACTTTTTTTTGGTTTTTTCATATATATAATAAGGAAGGAATGTGATACTCATGGCAAAAAAACAAAAAATGCGCGTTGCCGTAGAAGAAAATGAAACGATCAGTGATTGTTTGGATCGGATCGATGCCATGGGTTATCGTCCGACCGTCCGGCGGGAAGAACCGATTTTTGGACTGGATGCGAATGATGAACCGTATCCCATCCGTCAGCAAATCATCTTTGACTGTAAACCGAAACTCGAAGCTGAAAATGCCTGAATCGTGATAACTTCTTATACATACGACTCTTTCATAAACGAAAGGGTCGTATTTTTTTGTCGTTTTCTTATTAATAATGTTGACTGCTTTCAAATTTCCGAATACTGAACTAAATGAACAGAACAATTTAAGCTTAAAAGCGAACGATAAATTTTCAGATAATTAAATTGTTCGCCTTTGGTTGACGAACCGACTCGAGTCTTGTTAAGATGAAGGCGTGATAGGAAGATTGAATATAACACCTCGTATAATAGCAGGGATATGGCTTGCAAGTTTCTACCCGACGACCCTAAATCGTTGGACTATGGGGTATATGGATGTTCGTCGATAATTCTTTGGCGTACCTTTTTATACCCTAAGCCACCCTTTTAGACGTGGTTTGGGCTTTTTTTATGCAAAAAGGAGGAGACGCAGATGAGTAAGGTGGAAATCGGGGTCATCATGGGCAGTCAATCAGATTGGGTGACCATGCAGAAAACGTGTGATGTACTGGATCAGCTGGACATTGGTTATGAAAAGAAAGTTGTGTCGGCACACCGGACACCTGACTTGATGTTCCGTTATGCCGAGTCTGCCCGGGAACGGGGACTCAAGGTCATCATTGCCGGTGCAGGCGGAGCCGCTCACCTTCCGGGAATGGTAGCTGCGAAGACGACATTACCGGTAATCGGTGTCCCAATTCAAAGCAAAGCACTTCAAGGCATCGATTCCTTACTCTCCATTGTCCAAATGCCCGGTGGTGTTCCAGTCGCGACAGTTGCAATTGGTGACGCCGGAGCCAAAAATGCGGGTTTACTTGCTGCTCAGATTCTTGGAACGGTTGACGAACGGATTGCCCGAGCTCTTGATCATATGCGTGTCGAACTGGAAGGAGACGTCATCGCTTCCGAGGTGTATCTGACATGAAACGGGTTGGTATCTTAGGTGGAGGTCAATTAGGTCGGATGATAGCTTTATCTGCACGCCAAATGGGCTATTCGCTCATCACACTTGATCCAACTGAAAACGCACCGTGTGCGCAAGTAGCGGATCAACAGATTCAAGCACCGTTCACGGATGTCGAGGCCGCAAAGCGACTTGCTGCTGAATCAGACGTCGTGACCTATGAGTTTGAGAATATCTCACACGAAGTAGCGGAAGCAATCGGTTATAAACTGATTCACGGGACAGAGCTTTTGTTTCGGACCCAACACCGGATTCGGGAGAAAGAACTGATTGAACAGCTTGGTTACAAGGTGGCACCGTATCAGGGAGTTCAGACAAGTGAAGATCTCCTTGGAGCCAAACGGCAGTTAGGTTTCCCATTCGTCTTGAAAACAGCCCGCTTTGGTTACGACGGGAAAGGCCAGACGGTCATTCGGACAGAGCTGGATTTACAAACAGCGATGAAGACCTTTGAAGCAACCGAATATGTTGCTGAAAAATGGTTACCGTTTGATCAGGAGATTTCCGTCATCGTCACGCGAAGCGAGCGGGAAACGAAGGTCTTCCCGGTCAGTGAAAATATCCATCAAGACAACATTCTGCATCTGTCAATCGTTCCCGCCCGCATCCCAATCGACTTGGAACAAAAAGCGATTGAACTGGCGACACGTCTCGCAAACGATGTCGATTTGATTGGCACACTGGCAATCGAACTGTTCGTCGTCGGCTCCGAACTGATCGTCAACGAACTGGCGCCGCGCCCGCACAACTCGGGTCATTATTCGATTGATGCGTGCGAGACGTCACAGTTCGAGCAGCATATCCGGGCCATCTGCGGTCTCCCGCTCGGTGATACCCGCTTGACGACACCGGTCGTCATGGCGAACATCCTAGGTCAACATATCACAGCATTATACGAGGAACTACCAACGTTATCTTCACGGACGAAAGTCCATTTATACGGGAAACAGGAAGCAAAACAAGGTCGAAAGATGGGACATTTGAACATCCTAGCTGATTCAGTCGAAGAAGCATTGGCTGAAGTTGCACGCCTGCAGATATGGAAGGAGACGGTTAGATGATCGAACGTTATACACGTCCTGAGATGAAAGCGATCTGGACAGAACAGAATAAATTCGAAGCCTGGTTGAAAGTTGAGATTTTAGCATGTGAAGCCTGGAGTGAACTCGGTGTGATTCCAAAAGAAGACGTCCAGTTGCTCTGGGAAAAAGCTTCGTTTGATGTCAACCGCATCAATGAGATTGAACAGGAGACACGCCACGATGTCATCGCCTTTACCCGCGCTGTTTCCGAGACGCTTGGCGAAGAGCGCAAATGGGTCCATTACGGGCTGACGTCAACGGATGTCGTCGATACGGCATTATCGTACTTGCTGAAACAAGCCAATGATATCTTGGCGGCCGATCTCGATCGTTTCACCGAGATTTTAAAAGTCAAAGCCAACGAACATAAATATACGGTCATGATGGGACGTACACACGGCGTACACGCCGAGCCGACGACGTTTGGTTTGAAGCTGGCGCTTTGGTACGAAGAAATGAAACGTAATAAAGTCCGGTTCGAGGCAGCACGGGAAACAGTCGAATACGGCAAAATGTCAGGAGCGGTCGGAACGTTTGCGAACATCGATCCGTTCATCGAAAAATATGTCTGTGAAAAGCTTGGTACGAAACCGGCACCGGTCTCGACACAAACGCTCCAACGCGATCGTCATGCGCATTACATGTCGACAATTGCCTTAATTGCGACATCGATCGAAAAGATGGCGACGGAAATTCGTGGTCTGCAAAAAACAGAGACGCGGGAAGTCGAAGAATTTTTCGCCAAAGGTCAAAAAGGATCATCGGCGATGCCGCATAAACGCAATCCAATCGGTTCCGAGAACATGACGGGGCTTGCCCGGGTCATCCGCGGCCACATGGTGACAGCGTACGAAAACGTCTCGCTGTGGCACGAACGCGATATTTCGCACTCGTCGGCGGAACGGATCATTTTGCCGGACGCGACGGGATTACTCAACTATATGCTGAACCGCTTCGGTAACATCATCAAAAATCTGACGGTGTTCCCGGAAAACATGAAACGCAACATGGACCGGACATTTGGTGTTATCTTCTCCGGTCACGTCTTACTGGCGTTGATCGAAAAAGGCTGGTCACGTGAAGCAGCCTACGACTTTGTTCAACCACGGGCGATGCAGGCATGGGAAGAACAAATCATGTTCCGTGATGTCTTATGGCAGGAAGCGGATATCCAACAACTCTTTACAGAAGAAGAACTCGATGCTTGTTTTGATCCGACGTATCATACGAGCCGGGTCGATGAAATCTTTGAACGGTGTGGCTTGAACTAATCAACCTGAGACGGGAGCATGGCTCCCGTCTACATCTTAGGATCATGGGGGACGAAATCGATGCAACCACTTTATGAAGGAAAAGCTAAACGATTATACACGACGCAGGATCAGGATGTGCTCCGCATCGTCTACAAAGACGAGGCTACGGCATTTAATGGAGAGAAGAAGGCAGAGTTTGCCGGTAAGGGAGAACTCAACAACCGTTTGACGAGCCACTTTTTTGAGGTTCTCGCAGCGGCCGGAATTCCGACCCACTTCATTGAACGGACATCGGAGCGCGAACAGCTCGTACGTCGTGTCACCATCATTCCACTCGAAGTCGTCGTTCGAAACGTCGTCGCCGGCAGCCTGAGTAAACGGCTCGGTATCGAAGAAGGAACGGTCCTCGAAACACCGATCGTCGAGTTTTATTATAAGGATGACAGCCTAGGCGATCCGCTTGTCACACCGGCACACATCAATTTACTGAAGATTGCGACGACGGAGGAGCTTTCCTTGCTCGAACAGGAAGCGCATCGCGTCAATGATGTCTTACGGCCTTACTTTGATGAAAAAGGAATCACCCTGATTGATTTTAAACTTGAATACGGTAAAACACCGGCAGGAGAAATTTTACTCGCAGACGAAATCTCACCGGATACATGCCGGTTATGGGATAAAGAAACAGGCGAACACCTCGATAAAGATGTCTTTCGCCGTAATATCGGATCACTCATCGACACGTACCAAACACTATTCAATCGCCTAGGGGGAAACGGACAATGAAAAAGGTTACAGTAGCGGTCGCATTACGGGAAAGCATTTTAGATCCACAAGGGGTTGCGGTCAAAGGTGGATTACAACAGCTTGGTTTTGAAGGTGTCGAGGAAGTCCGGATCGGTAAACGAATTGAATTGCTTGTTTCAGATGAGACAACGGACACGATGATTCATGAGATGTGTCAGAAACTGCTCGTCAACACTGTCATGGAAGACTACCGTTTTGATGTAGAAGAGGTGACGACCGTATGAAGTTTGCCGTCATCGTGTTTCCAGGATCGAACTGTGATCTAGATATGTACCATGCTGTGAAAGACGCACTCGGTGAAGAAGCAGAGTATGTCTTCCATACGGAAACGTCACTTGAAGGATATGACGGCGTCTTGTTGCCGGGCGGTTTTTCTTACGGCGACTATCTCCGGTGCGGAGCGATCGCTCAATTCTCACCGATCATGGAGGAAGTCAAACGCTTTGCAGCAGAAGGCAAAACGGTTCTCGGCGTCTGCAACGGCTTCCAGATCCTTGTTGAAGCCGGACTTCTCCCAGGTGTCTTACACCGTAATACGGGACTAAAGTTCATGTGCCGGACGGTTGAACTGAAGGTTGAAAACAATGAGACACGCTTTACATCGGACTATGCGGCACAAGAAACGATTACGATTCCAATCGCACACGGAGAAGGCAACTATTACTGTGACGATGCGACGTATGCGATGTTACAGACGAACCGGCAAATTGCCTTTACGTATACGGATAACCCGAACGGATCACGCGGCGACATTGCCGGTATCACGAACAAAGCCGGGAACGTACTCGGTATGATGCCACACCCGGAACGGGCAGTCGAACTGCTGACCGGCGGAACCGATGGACTTAAGTTATTCACTTCACTCGTCAAACAGGGGGCACACCATGCTAAAACAACAGTCTGAACCAACGATGGAGCAAATTCAGGAACAACGGATCTACGCAACGATGGGACTGAGCGACGCAGAATACGACATGGTCGTCAAGTTACTCGGGCGTCAACCGAACTATACAGAAATCGGATTGTTTTCCGTCATGTGGTCGGAGCATTGTTCGTACAAGACATCGAAGCCAGTCTTACGCCAGTTTCCGACGACAGGTCCACGCGTCCTGCAGGGTCCCGGCGAAGGAGCAGGTGTCGTCGACATCGGGGACAATCAAGCCGTCGTCTTTAAAATCGAGAGTCACAACCACCCGTCAGCCGTCGAACCGTATCAAGGGGCAGCGACTGGTGTCGGTGGGATTATCCGCGATATCTTTTCGATGGGAGCCCGTCCGGTCGCCTTGATGAACTCGCTTCGGTTCGGACACCTCGGCACACCGCGTGTCAATCAACTGTTTGAACAAGTGGTCGCTGGAATTGCCGGATACGGGAACTGTGTCGGCATTCCGACGATCGGGGGAGAAGTCGGCTTTGATCATTCGTATGAGGGCAACCCGCTTGTCAATGCGATGTGTATCGGTTTAATCAACCACGAAGACATTCAGAAAGGTCTTGCCAAAGGAGCCGGCAACTCGGTCATGTACGTCGGAGCCGCAACCGGACGCGACGGGATTCACGGAGCGACCTTTGCTTCAGAAGATCTTGGGGAGGATACGGAAGCAAAACGTCCGGCTGTTCAAGTCGGTGATCCGTTCATGGAGAAGCTGTTAATCGAAGCATGTCTCGAAATCGTCGGTCATCCGGCGCTCGTCGGGATGCAGGATATGGGAGCTGCCGGACTGACATCATCGTCGGCTGAGATGGCTTCAAAAGCCGGTATGGGCATCGAGATGCATCTCGACGACGTCCCGCAACGGGAAACCGACATGACGGCTTACGAAATGATGTTATCGGAATCACAAGAGCGGATGTTGCTCGTCGTCGAACGCGGACGCGAGTCGGAAATCGAAGCAATCGTCAGTAAATGGGGACTGCATGCGGTGCACGTCGGAGAAGTCATCGACGAGAAAGTATTGCGTCTCGTCCATCACGGCAAAATCGTCGCCGAAGTACCGGTTGATGCGCTCGCGGAAGAAGCACCGGTTTATAACAAACCGTCACGCGTTCCGGCTTATTATGAAGAATTTCAGGCAATGGATGAAACGTTACCAGTCGTTGACGATGTGGTCGAGACATGGCGTGCCTTGCTCAAACAACCGACGATTGCTTCCAAACGTTGGGTCTACGATCAATACGATCATATGGTCCAGACGTCGACTGTCGTCGCACCGGGTTCTGATGCCGCCGTCATCCGGGTTCGCGGAACGAACAAAGCACTCGCGATGACGACGGACTGCAACAGCCGGTTCGTTTACCTCGATCCGTTTGTCGGCGGACAGATTGCCGTCGCCGAAGCAGCCCGCAACATCGTTGCGAGCGGTGCGACACCACTGGCCATTACCGATTGTCTGAACTTCGGGAATCCGGATAAACCGGAAGGCTTCTGGCAACTGCAGCAAGCGACGGCCGGAATGGCTGAGGCGTGCCGGGTCCTTGAGACACCGGTCATCGGCGGAAATGTTTCCTTATACAACGAATCTGCCGGAAAAGCAGTTCATCCGACACCGGTCGTCGGGATGGTCGGTCTCCACGAACAAACGGAGTGGATTACGACACAACACGTCAAGCAAGCAGGCGACGCGGTTTACCTGCTCGGAGAAACGAAAGCTGAATTCGGCGGCAGTGAACTGCAATATCTGCAATTCGAAAAATCATTCGGAAAAGTACCGCAGATTGACCTAGCCGTCGAACAAGAACGGTTGCTGGCCTTGCAGGAAGCGGTACAAACGGGACAAGTCACAGCAATCCATGACGTGGCGGAAGGCGGTCTCGCCGTTGCTTTAGCCGAAATGACATTCGGAACGACGCTTGGTCTGGACGTGACATTTGACGGTCCGGCTCTGCACCTGTTCAGTGAATCGCAATCACGGTTCGTCGTGACGGTGAAACCGGAACAGGAAGCCGCCTTCGTCAAACAGACAGGCGCGCATAAATTAGGGTATGTTACCGATCAAGATGCTTTGCAAATCAAGACAAACGATACATTCATCGAAGCGACACGTTCAACACTGCAAGCCGACTGGGAAGGGGCGATCGCGTGTTATATGACATCAAAGGATTAAACGAAGAGTGTGGGGTGTTCGGGATTTTCGGACAACCGGAAGCGGCGCAGCTTGCGTACTACGGACTCCACAGCCTCCAACACCGGGGACAGGAAGGAGCAGGAATCGTCGCGAGTGACGGGAAACTGCTTCTGCCGCACCGGGGACAAGGGCTCGTCACGGAAGTTTTTTCGCAGGAGACGCTTGATTCCTTATCGGGGCACCATGCCATTGGACATGTCCGTTATTCGACAGCCGGGGGAAATACGCTCGAAAATACACAACCGCTCCATTTTAAATCACGGACGGGCGACTTGGCGCTTGCGCACAACGGAAACCTCGTCAATGCTGATTCGTTAAAACATTTACTTGAAGCGGAAGGCGCCATTTTCCAAACGACGAGTGATACGGAAGTCGTCGCGCATCTCGTCAAACGGAGTAAGTTACCGACGCTTGAAGACCGGATTGCCGATAGTCTGGCGCGACTCGTCGGAGCGTTCGCTTTCCTGTTCTTAACGGAAGATACATTGTATGTTGCGGTCGATCCACACGGTCTGCGGCCGTTGTCGCTCGGTAAAACACCGGACGGCGGCATCGTCTTTTCATCCGAGACATGTGCCTTTGACATCGTCGGTGCCGAGTTCATCCGTGATATCGAGCCGGGGGAGCTCGTGACGATTACGACGTCCGGTATGTCATCACGCCAGTATATGGAACCGCATGAACGGGCAATGTGTTCGATGGAATACATCTACTTTTCCCGTCCCGATTCGATGATCGATGGGGTCAATGTTCATACAGCACGAAAAGCACTTGGTAAAAAGATGTTCGAAGAAGCACCGGTCGAGGCCGATGTCGTTACCGGTGTGCCGGATTCAAGCATCTCGGCAGCGATCGGTTACGCGGAAGCAAGCGGCATTCCATATGAAATGGGATTGATTAAAAACCGTTACGTCGGTCGGACGTTTATCCAACCGTCACAGGAACTGCGCGAACGCGGCGTCAAAATGAAGTTATCGGCGCTACGAGGTGTCGTCAACGGCAAACGGGTCATCATGGTTGATGATTCAATCGTTCGCGGGACGACGAGTCGCCGCATTGTCGGACTGTTACGGGAAGCCGGGGCAACGGAAGTTCATGTCCGCATCACGGCACCGCCGATTACGAATCCATGTTATTACGGGATCGATACGTCTTCAAAAGATGAATTGATTTCCGCCCGGTTGACACCAAGTGAAATCTGCCAGGAAATCGGAGCGGATTCACTTGAGTTTCTGACGGTCAATGGAATGGTCAATGCAATCGACCGCCCGTTTGACGGACCATTAAAAGGTCAGTGTACGGCTTGTTTCACAGGCGAATATCCAACACCAATCGGTGCATTAGAACTAGAAGCCAAACTTTGAACAGACGGGGGAACAAAGCATGAGTAAACAATACGAAGCAGCAGGTGTCAGCCTGACAGCAGGATACGAATCCGTTTCCCGCATGAAAAAACACGTGGCCCGCTCGATGCGCAAAGAAGTCATGACGGGACTTGGCAGTTTCGGTGCAATGTTCGACCTCAGCCAATTAAATCTAAAAGAACCGGTTCTCGTCAGCGGGACGGATGGCGTCGGCACGAAGCTGAAGCTTGCCTTCGCCCTCGACCAGCACGATACGATCGGAATCGATTGTGTCGCGATGTGTGTCAATGACATCATCGTCCAAGGGGCGGAGCCGCTCTATTTCCTCGATTACATTGCTCTCGGAAAAGCGATTCCCGCTAAGATCGAGCGGATTGTTGCCGGTGTCGCGGAAGGCTGTGTCCAGTCCGGCTGTACGCTGATCGGCGGGGAAACGGCAGAAATGCCGGGCATGTACGCCGACGGTGAGTACGACATTGCAGGCTTTGCCGTCGGTGCCGTCGAAAAACAAAAATTGATCACAGGAGAACACGTTCAACCGGGAGACGTCATCTTAGGTCTCGCTTCGTCGGGCGTTCACTCGAACGGCTTTTCACTTGTCCGGAAGATCGTCGCCGAAAGTGGTCTGCGATACGAAGATGAGTTGATGATGTTTGGCAGTACGATCGGCAATACGTTGCTGATGCCGACACGGATTTACGTCGAAGCGGTCAAAGCCGCGCTTGAGACAGAAAAAATTCAGGCGATGGTCCACATTACGGGCGGTGGTTTTTACGAAAACGTCCCGCGTGTGCTTCCGGAAGGTTGCGGGGCGACGTTTGATCCGAAAAAATGGCCGACGTTACCGGTCTTCGACTGGCTCGAACAGGCTGGAAACGTTCCGCGTCACGATATGTACAATGTCTTCAACATGGGGATCGGCTACATGATGATCGTCAAACCGGAAGATGTCGCAGCAGTCTCGGCACGACTTGCTCGTGAAAACGAGACCGTCTATACGATTGGGACCGTGACGAGTGAACCGGGTGTCCGGATTCTTGGAGTCGACCAATGAAGATTGCCTGTTTTGCCTCGGGAAGTGGCAGTAATGTCGAAGCTTTATTCGAAGCAGTTGAAACAGGACGTCTGCAGGCTACGATTGAACTCGTCGTCTGTGATCAAAAACAAGCAAAAGTGATTGAACGGGCTCAGGCCCGCGGCTGTGATATCTTCGTCTTCACAGCCAAAGACTACCCGGATAAACCGTCGTTTGAACGGGAAATCGTGGCGGAACTGGAGCGGCGGGGCGTGGAACGGATTATCCTAGCCGGATATATGCGCTTGATCGGAGACGTCCTGCTGTCGCATTATGCTGGACGGATCGTCAACATCCACCCGTCGTTGCTCCCGGCATTTCCAGGAAAAGATGCGATCGGGCAAGCATTTCGTGGCGGAGTCAAAATCACAGGTGTTACAATTCATATAGTCGATGAAGGCATGGATACAGGACCAATCATCGCCCAAGAAGCGGTTCGGATTACAGAGGATATGACACGGGAAACGCTCCAACAAGCGATTCAGCAGGTGGAGCATAGATTGTACCCGCAAGTCATCGAAGAGTGGATCAAAGAGGAGGCAAACGTATGAGAGCGTTAATCAGCGTATCAGACAAAACAGGTATCGTCGAACTCGGACAGGCGATGCATGACGCCGGGATCGAATTGATTTCGACAGGCGGAACACATCAAGCCCTTGAAGCAGCAGGACTTCCGGTCATTGGCATCAGTGAAGTCACACAATTTCCGGAGATGCTCGACGGCCGGGTCAAAACCCTTCATCCGATGGTCCACGGTGGACTGCTCGGACGCCGTGATCTTGAGAGCCACCGCGAACAGATGGCGGAACAACACATCAAGCCGATTGATTTTGTGGTTGTTAATCTCTATCCGTTCAAAGAAACGGTCATGAATGAAGATGTGTCGTATGCCGATGCGATCGAGAACATCGATATCGGCGGACCAAGCATGATCCGTTCGGCTGCCAAAAATCATGCGGCGGTAACTGTCGTCGTGGATCCGGCCGATTATCAGGCGGTCATCGAGGAAATTCATCTGGGCGGAACGACATTCGAAACACGCCAGAAGCTGGCAGCCAAAGCATTCCGTCACACAGCGGCGTATGATGCCTTGATTGCCGATTACTTCCTGACACAGACCGGTGAAAAATTCCCCGATCAGTTGACGATTACGCTCGAAAAAGTCCAGGATTTGCGGTACGGAGAAAACCCGCACCAGGAAGCTGCCTTTTATAAAACACCGATTTACCGCGGGGCATCACTCGCGTCCGCGAAACAGCTCCACGGGAAAGAATTGTCTTATAACAATATCCAGGATGCCAATGCGGCACTGGAGATTCTCGATGAGTTCCGCGAAGCGGCAGCCGTCGTCGTCAAGCACATGAATCCGTGCGGCGTCGCCGTCGGTCCAACGATTGATGAAGCGTTCCGTCGTGCACATGCAGCGGATCCGGTTTCGATTTTCGGCGGAATCGTCGCCTTGAACCGGGAAGTTGATCTCGCGACAGCGGAACAACTAAGCGGTATTTTCCTTGAAATCATCATTGCTCCATCCTTTACGGAAGACGCATTTGCGTTACTGTCGGCGAAGAAAAATCTCCGGTTGCTCGAACTGGACGTTAAACGGGTCCAAGCAATCCGCTATACGGCAGTTGCCGGCGGCATGCTTGTCCAGGACAGTGATGACGAAACACTTGATGATGCATCAGCACGTGTCGTCACCGATCGTAAACCGACGGCCGCTGAATGGGAAGACTTAAAACTCGCTTGGCGTGCGGTTAAACACGTGAAATCCAATGCCATCGTCATCGCGAAAGATGAAGTGACGGTCGGCGTCGGTGCCGGACAGATGAATCGTGTCGGTTCAGCGAATATCGCGATTACGCAAGCCGGTGAGAAAGCAATCGGTGCTGCCATGGGCTCAGATGCGTTCTTCCCGATGGGCGATACGGTCGAAGCAGCAGCAGCGGCCGGTATTACAGCCATCATCCAACCGGGCGGATCGATCCGTGATCAGGAATCCATCGATGCCTGCAACAAACACGGCATCACGATGATCTTTACGAACGTGCGTCATTTCAAACACTAAGCGGAGGCGATCCGAATGAAAGTATTAGTAGTCGGTAAAGGTGGACGCGAGCATGCGCTCGTTTGGAAATTGGCACAGGACGTGCGTATTGAAACCGTGTATGCCGCACCCGGCAACGTCGGGATGACGGAGGCGGTCTGCGTGCCGATCCGGGAAGATGCGATTGAGGAATTGGTTCAGTTCGCACGGGACGAGCAGATTGACTGGACGATTGTCGGACCAGAAGGACCGCTTGTCCTCGGAATCGTCAATGCGTTTCAAGCAGCCGGTTTACAGATTTTTGGACCGTCACGCGAAGCGGCAGCGATTGAGGGCAGTAAACAATTCGCAAAAGCTTTGATGGACCGGGCCGGTATTCCGACGGCAGATCATGCCGTCTTTACATCAGCGGCGGAAGCGATAGCTTACATCCGTCGCCAGGGTGCACCGATCGTCGTCAAAGCCGACGGACTGGCAGCCGGGAAAGGTGTCACTGTGGCGACGACGATTGAACAAGCCGTTCAGGCGATTGATGAAATTTTCGCCGGTGACTTTGGTCAGCAGAGCAGTGTCGTGATTGAAGAATGTCTCGTCGGTGAAGAATGTTCGCTGATGGCTTTCGTGCATGAAGAAACCGTCCTTCCGATGGTCTTGTCGCAAGATCATAAACGGGCTTTCGACGGAGACACCGGTCCGAATACAGGCGGGATGGGGGCATACAGTCCCTTGCCGCAATTTGACGAACAGGCCGTGACGGAAGAAGCGATGCAACGTGTCCTCCGTCCGCTTGTCGAGCAGATGGCAAGCGAAGGGATTCCGTTTACCGGCTTCTTATACGCGGGTCTGATGTTAACGAGCCGCGGACCATCCGTCATTGAGTTCAATGCCCGTTTCGGTGATCCGGAAACGGAAGTGATTTTACCGCGGCTCGAGACGGAGTTGCTCGACGTCATCATGCCATTGATGCAGGGTGACGTTCCGGAAGTCGTCTGGTCGGATGACGCGGTCGTTGGTGTCGTCATCGCGGCGAACGGTTATCCGGAACAACCGGTGACGGGTCAGCCTGTTTCAACAGATACAATCGGGTCAAATCTCCTTGTCTTCCACGCGGGCACGGCCGCAGGGGATGATGATGTGATTCTTTCGGCCGGAGGACGTGTCCTCGTCTGTGTGGCGAAGGCAAAAGACATGAAGCAGGCCGTAGCGAGCGTTTACAGCGGACTTGATTCATTTGACCGGACCGGCTTCTTTTACCGGACGGATATCGCCAAAAAAGCATTTCGCACGACATAATTTCTTACTTTCCATAAGCCGGTTCTGCTCACATCAGTGTGAGAGGACCGGCTTTTTTGACGGGTACGACAAAACGTAACTTGTCTTCCGTGGCAGTTTTGTGTTATTTTGGCGAAATGACTCGAATTGACGACGAATAAGCTTGAAACTTTTCCGGTAACATTTTAGTATAAGAACTATAAGAAAGCGTTTTCAAATATAAAGGAGGTCGAGCTTTCATGAAAAAAAATTGTGGACGGTCCCCATGGACGAAAACAGAAGTCCGCACGCATCAAGCGGTCATCAACGGAAAGCTTGCACCTACACTCGTGATTGAAAATGCGACGTACTTAAATCAAGGACTCAAAACATGGCGGACAGCCAACATCTGGATCAGCGGCGACCGGATTATCTACGTCGGACCGGACATGCCGGAAACGGCGGATGAAGTCTACGATGCGACGGGAAAATTTATCGTCCCCGGCTACATCGAACCGCATGCCCATCCGTTCCAATTGTATAATCCGGCGACACTTGCAAAATTTGCGGCAGAGCGCGGAACGACGACACTCGTCAACGATAATATGCTGCTTTTATTAGAGCCGACGGAGCAAGCGTTTGCGCAGGTCGACGCACTGGCAGACCTTCCAACATCGATGTACTGGTGGGCGCGACTGGATGCTCAAACAGAACTGGATGCCGACAGCATCACGATTGATAACCGACGAATTCAAGCGTGGCTGAAACATCCACAAGTCATCCAAGCCGGTGAATTAACGGGCTGGCCGCGACTGTCGCAAGGTGATGATGAGCTATTGCAATGGATGCAGGACGCGATGAAGCTCGGTAAACCGATTGAAGGACATTTCCCGGGGGCTTCTGCAAAGACGTTAACGAAAATGGCGTTGTTCGGTGTCACGAGTGACCATGAAGCGATGACGGTCGAAGAAGCGCTGATGCGTCTCGAACTCGGCTACACGACAACGATCCGCTATTCCTCGATCCGTCCGGATTTACCGGATATCTTTGCCGGTCTCGTTGAAGCGGGATTACAAAATTACGAGAAGGTACTGGTGACGACAGATGGCTCGACACCATCCTTTTATAAAGCCGGTCTGATGGATGAGACAATCCGTCTGATGCTTGCCGCCGGGATTGCGCCGGAAGAAGCGTACCGGATTGCGTCGTACAACGCAGCGCGTCACTTTAACCTCGATCATCTGCTTGGCAGTATCGCTCCGGGACGCATTGCCCATTTAAACATCCTCGAAGCAAAAGACAAGCCGACACCGGTTGACGTCGTCGCCCGCGGGACCTGGGTCCGCAAAAACGATATCCCGTGTTATCCGGTCGAAGCGCTCGACCGGGCGATCGATTTGATGCCGGCTTCACAAGTCGGTCTTGAGTTGACGGAACAGGACTTTTCGTTCAGCATGCCGGTTGGCCTTGAAATGGTCAATTCGGTCATCATGAAGCTCTATCAGGTCGAACACGATACCAGCATGCAGGTGCTGCCTGCCGGATGCAATGAGTCATTTTTGATGCTCGTTGACCGGGAAGGAAAATGGCGTCTGAATACCGTGCTGAAAAATTTTGCGACCCATGTCGGCGGGCTCGTCAGTTCGTATTCGATCAGCGGCGATATCCTGCTGATCGGAAAATCGAAACGGGATATGCAGATTGCCTTTGATCGGATGAAAGCATTCGGCGGCGGGGTGGTTCTCGTCGAAGACGGCGAAGTGGTGGCAGAAGTTCCTTTGACCTTGATGGGGCAGACGTCCGATTTACCGCTTGAAGATTTGATCGTTCAGGAAACGGCGCTCCGTGAAGCACTGTTCGCCCGTGGCTATCAGTTTGAAGATCCGATTTATACGCTTTTGTTCCTGGCGTCGACCCATTTGCCGTATGTCCGGATTACGCCGCAAGGAATTTACGAAGTCTTACGGAAAAAAGTACTTTTCCCGGCAATTTTGCGATGACGCTTGAAATTTAAAACGTCGCACTTTAAACTGTTAAAGAGTAACAAATGGGAAAGGGAGTTAGACGATGCAACTCGATAAATTGCGTGGAAAAGAACTCGATCAATTATTTACAGCCATCATGAAGATGGATTCATTAGAAGATTGTTATACCCTGTTTGAAGACTTGGCGACGGTCAATGAAATTCAGGCCTTGGCACAACGTCTCGAAGTCGCCCGTCAGTTACGGGAAGGCAATACGTATCATAAAATCGAAAAGGCGACAGGTGCTTCGACAGCCACGATTTCGCGTGTGAAACGGTGCCTGAACTACGGTTCCGGCGGCTACGACTTGGCGCTCGCACGATTAGGTCTCGTAGAGGAGGAAGTAGCGGATAACTAATTGGTTATCCGCTATTTCTGTGAAGGAGGACGAAGCCGGATGGATTTAGCGTATCAACAAAAACTGCAACACTTCATTCGAAAACTGACGCCGATCCAGTCACTCGTCATCATTTATTTTGTTGCCGTCATCATTGGTGTCATTTTACTTGGGTTACCCTGGTCGACAAAAGGCAATTACGACTGGGATTTCACGGATCTCGTATTCATGGCCGTCAGCTGTGTCAGCGTGACCGGATTGACGACCGTCTCCGTCTCGGACACATTTACGACGTTTGGGTACTTTATGATCATGATTTTGGTCCAGGTCAGCGGAATCGGTTTGATGTCCCTGCATATTGCGATGTGGGTCATCCTTGGCAAGCGGATCGGCTTTCGGGAGCGGCAACTTGTCGTCCGTGACCAAAACCAGACGACGATGCAAGGGGTCGTTAAATACATTCGGGAAGTCATCATCATTATCGTGTCGATCGAAATCATTGGTGCTCTTATTTTAGGTTTGTATTATACGAAGTATTTTCCGACCCTCGGCGAAGCGATGTTGCAAGGACTATTCGGTTCCGTCAGTGCGACGACCAATGCCGGATTCGATATTACCGGAGAATCACTCCTGCCGTTCCGGGGAGATTTATTTGTCGTCTTCATGCAAATTCTGCTGTTGACGCTCGGTGCAATCGGCTTCCCGGTCCTGGTTGAAGTCCGGCGGTACATCTCGTACCGGGCGACCCGTCAAGCGACCCGTCAACCGTATCACTTTTCATTATTCACGAAATTGACCGCTTCGACGTTCTTTATCCTGGTCTTATTCGGAACGGTCAGTCTGTTGCTGTTTGAGTGGAATCAATCGTTTAAAGGATTGCCGGTTAATGAAAAACTGGTCGATGCCCTGTTCCAATCCGTGACGACCCGAAACGGCGGACTGACGACCGTCGATATCACATCGTTCTCACAGGCCTCGATCTTTGTTTTGTCGATTCTGATGTTCATCGGAGCGTCGCCGTCCTCCGTTGGGGGAGGGATTCGGACGACGACATTTGCCGTCGCCGTCCTCAGTGTCATCGCCTTTATTCGCGGCGAATACGGCATCAAGATTTTTGGACGCGAGATCGGACAGTCGGACATTTGGAAAGCCTTTGTCGTCATCGTCGTTTCGACCGGTGTAACGATGATTGGACTGATTGTCCTGCTGATCTTTGAAGATGCCCCGTTCCTCGTGCTGTTTTTTGAAGCCTGTTCCGCGTTCGGAACTACCGGATTGTCGCTTGGAATTACAAATGAGTTATCCGATGTCGGCAAATGGACCTTATCCGTCCTGATGTTCATCGGACGGATTGGTGTTATTTCGTTTGTCCTGTTGCTGAAGGCGAATCAACCAAAACGGAATTACAATTATCCGAAAGAATCAGTCATCATCGGTTAAGGAGGTTGTGACGTGAATCGGACATTTTGGATCAACTTTGGTTATATCTTTATGGTGCCGGCTTTACCGTTTTTAGCACTCGTCAACGGACGGGCGCTCTGTTCGCCGGATTCCCCGTTACTGGATATCCCGGTCCTGGGTTTTTTCCTGGCAGAACCGTGGGCGTTTGCCGTCCTTTATGCCTTTTTTGCACTGGGGCTTGCCGCGTTGTTAACGAAACGCCAGGTCCGGACTTGAATGGCTTCTCCCATCCCGCTCTGCGCGAGATGGGATTTTGTTTTATACTGGGTACAGAGAATGAGAAGAGAGGATGGAACGAACATGTTGTTACCCTATAACGAATGGCGTCATGTCTTTAAACTCGATCCGGCAAAAGAGATTGAAGAGGCTGCTCTTCAAGCGATTGCGACTTCGGGAACGGATGCCATCATCGTCGGAGGGACCGATGATATCACCCTCGATGCGACACTGGATTTACTGATGCGCTTGCGGCGGTATCCGGTCGCTGTGGCACTGGAAGTATCGGAGCTTGAGGCCGCGACGATGGGATTTGATGCATATTTGACGCCGAGTGTCCTCAACAGCGGAACGCTTGAGCACGTGATTGACAAGCAAGTCGAAGCGCTGGAAGAAGTCGGACATATGCTCGCGCATCAAGATCTGGTCGGGGAAGGGTATATCGTCCTGAACGCTGACGCCAAGGTCGCCCGTGTCACACAAGCAAAACCTCTTAATGATGATCAAGTGGTCGCTTACGCGCAACTGGCGGACAGTGTCTTTCGGATGCCGATCATTTATCTCGAGTACAGCGGTATGTATGGTGATCCGTCACTCGTCGCCTCCGTCAAACGGGTCTTGAAGCAAGGCCGTCTGTTCTACGGCGGTGGTATTGATTCCATCGAACGGGCACAGGAGATGTTGACACATGCCGATACGATCGTCGTCGGCAACATCATCTATGACAATTTAGAAGCGGCACTTGCGACTGTCGCAGCAACACGATAAAATATAAGAACAAAAGTTCGGAATATAGAAATGAGGCTATTTAGATGTTTAATTTAAGTGAACAGCTTGTCAGCGGATTGAACCCGGAACAAGCAAAGGCAGTCAAACACACCGATGGACCGCTCTTGATCATGGCGGGAGCAGGCTCCGGGAAAACCCGTGTCCTGACACACCGCGTTGCCTATTTGATGGCAGCAAAACAGGTCGCTCCGTGGAATATCCTGGCGATTACGTTTACGAATAAAGCGGCACGTGAGATGCGTGACCGGATTTCACGGTTGGTCGGCGGTGTCGCGAATGACATCTGGGTCTCGACCTTCCACTCGATGTGTGTCCGGATGTTACGGCGTGACATCGAAAAAATCGGCTATAACCGGAACTTCACGATTCTTGATTCGAGCGATCAACAGTCAGCACTGAAGCTCGTCTTAAAAGAACAAAACCTCGATCCGAAGAAGTGGGATCCCCGGTCGATGCTGTCGATCATCTCGAGTCAAAAAAATGAACTGCGCAGTGCCGAGTTCTACGCGTCCATCGTCACGAATCCGTATGAAAAAACGGTTGCTGAGATTTATAAAGGATACGAAGCGGTCCTGCGTCGCAACAACGCCCTTGATTTTGATGACTTGATCGGGAAGACGACAGAACTGTTTAAACAAAATCCGGACGTCCTGTCGTTTTATCAACGAAAGTTCCAATACATCCATGTCGATGAGTATCAAGATACGAACAAAGCCCAGTATGATCTCGTCAATCTCCTGGCAGCAGCCCACCAGAACCTATGTGTCGTCGGGGACTCAGATCAGTCGATTTATCGCTGGCGCGGAGCCGACATTGCGAACATCCTGTCGTTTGAGGAAGATTATCCGACAGCAAAAGTCATCCTGCTCGAACAAAATTACCGGTCGTCAAAACGAATTCTCGATGCAGCGAACCATGTCATTCAAAACAACAGTACCCGTAAAGACAAAAAACTCTGGACGGAAAACGCGGAAGGCGAAAAACTAATTGTCCACACGGCGGAAAACGAACGCGAAGAAGCGTTTTATATCGTCCAGGAAATCCGGAATGCGTTACGTTACGGCATGAAACTAAACGATATCGCGATTCTGTACCGGACGAATGCCCAGTCACGGGCGATTGAGGAAACGTTGCTGAAATCGAATGTTCCGTATAAGATGATCGGCGGCACGAAGTTCTATGACCGCAAAGAAATCAAGGATGTTCTGGCCTACCTGCGCCTGATTTCCAATCCGAACGAAGACTTGTCGTTTGCCCGGATCGTCAATGAACCGAAACGCGGTATCGGAGCGACGACGATTGATAAATTGCGTGATTTTGCCGACCTGCAGGGTGTCTCCCTGATGGAAGCGATCCGTGATATCGAATTGTCGAGCATTGCGCCGAAAACGGCAGCCAAACTGACGGATTTCCGGACGATGATTCTCGGCTTACAACAAATGCAGGAATTTATCAGCCTGTCTGAACTGGTGGAAGAAGTCCTTGAGAAAACCGGATACCGCCAAGTGTTAAAAGAAGACAAAACACTCGAAGCACAAAGCCGTCTTGAGAACATCAACGAGTTCATCACGGTTGCGCAAAACTTTGAAAAAGAGACCGAAAAAGCCGATCCGGAAGAACAAACAATCATCGCGTTCTTAACCGATTTGACGTTGGTCGCCGATGTCGATTCGCTCGATGAAAGTGATCCGGGGGAACAGGTCACCTTGATGACGTTACACTCCGCCAAAGGGCTTGAGTTCCCAATCGTCTTCCTGATTGGAATGGAGGAAGGTTTGTTCCCGCACAGCCGCTCCCTGCAGGATGAAGACGAAATGGAAGAAGAACGTCGTCTGGCGTACGTCGGGATTACACGGGCTGAAAAACGTCTGTATCTCTCACACGCGCGGATGCGTTCGCTGTATGGTCGGACGAATGCCAATCTCGAATCCCGTTTCCTTGCCGAATTACCGGAGGAAGTACTGGAGCGGACCGGTAAAAAACCGAAACCGTTGCCATGGGAAGACCGTCCGGTACCGCAAGGGAAAGCCGTCATCGGTCGTTCGGTCACGAAACCGACGGCGATGAAGACATCAGGCGCGGAGTCACTCGGCTGGAACGTCGGGGACAAAGCGGAACATGGAAAATGGGGACGCGGAACCGTCGTTCAGACACGCGGAGCAGGGGACAGCTTAGAAATCGATATCGCCTTCCCGGAAGTCGGTGTCAAACGGTTGCTTGCGAAATTCGCACCAATCAAAAAGGTATGAGTGGAGGCGTCAAGATGATAGAACAGGCACGAATCGAGGAATTACGCCAAAAGTTGAACCAATACAGTTACGAATATTACGTGCAGGATCAACCGACTGTTCCGGACAGCACCTATGATCAATTGTTACGGGAACTGACGGAACTTGAAACGGCACATCCGGAACTGATCACGCCAGATTCACCGACGCAACGCGTCGGTGCTGCGGCGCTCGATGCCTTCGAGAAGGTGACTCATGATTTACCGATGCTATCGCTCGGCAATGTCTTTGACGAAACAGAAATCCGGGAGTGGGTCGCCCGCATCGAACGCTCACTCGGCCGGTCGACGACGTATGTGGCAGAGTTGAAGTTTGACGGACTTGCGATTTCCTTGAAGTACGAAGACGGACAACTTGTCCGTGGTGCGACGCGGGGCGACGGAACGGTCGGCGAGAATATTACACAAAACCTGCGGACAATCAAAGCCTTACCCCTTCGGTTACGTCGAAATGAGACGGTCGAAGTCCGAGGGGAAGCCTATATGCCGAAACAATCATTTGAACGCTTGAATGCGGACCGGGCAGCACGTGAGGAAGCCTTGTTCGCCAATCCGCGTAATGCAGCAGCAGGGAGCTTACGCCAGCTCGACTCGTCGATTACGGCATCCCGCAATCTGTCCTTATTCGTCTACGGTGTCGGTGTCAATACACTGAGTGCCCGTTCGCACAGCGAAGCGATGCTTCAGCTGGCTGAGCTCGGGTTACCGACGAACAAGGAGATGCAGACGTGTGAGACGGTCGAAGAGATTTTAGCCTACATTGCCCACTGGACGATGGAACGTTCTAATTTACCGTATGAAATCGACGGTATCGTCCTGAAAGTTGACCGGTATGACGATCAGGAAGAACTTGGCTTCACGGCGAAAAGTCCCCGCTTTGCGACGGCGTATAAATTTGCCGCGGAAGAAGTCATGACGACAGTCGAAGAAGTTGATTTCAGTGTCGGACGGACAGGGAAAGTCACGCCGCGCGCCCGGTTTGCGCCGGTCGTCGTCGCCGGATCCACCGTCAGTTATGCAACATTGCACAACGCGGACTTCATCACGGAAAAAGATATTCGACTGCACGATCAAGTCATCATCAAAAAAGCCGGAGACGTCATACCGGCAGTCGTCAGCGTCGTCGTTTCAGAACGGACAGGGAACGAACAACCGATCGAATTTCCGGCTCATTGTCCGGCCTGCGAGTCGGAACTTGTTCGATTGGAAGGCGAAGCGGATATTCGGTGTGTCAGTCCGGAGTGTCCGGCCCAGCTTGTCGAAGGCATCATTCACTTCGTCTCGCGTCAAGCGATGAATATCGACGGTCTCGGCGAAAAAGTCGTGCGTCAATTGTATGAACATGAAGCCATCCGGACGCTCGCCGATTTGTACCGCCTCGACCGGGATGAATTGTTGACGTATGAACGGATGGGTGAAACGTCGGTCGATAATCTTCTGACTGCGATTGAAGCGTCGAAGCAAAATTCTTTGGAACGGTTGATGTTTGGTCTCGGGATTCGATTGGTCGGTCAAAAAGCGGCGTACCTGCTGGCAGAGCGGTTTGATTCACTCGACGGCATCGCACAGGCGGAATATGAAGATATTTTAGCGATTGATGGAATCGGCAGTAAGATTGCCGATTCTGTGACGAAGTATTTTGAACATCCGGAAGCGCAAGCCTTGATCAAGGACTTAGCAGAACTCGGACTGAACCAACAGTTTCTCGGACAACGGGTCGATCAATCGAATGCACCGCTCGCCGGTAAAACGATTGTGTTGACCGGAACGCTCGAATCACTGAAGCGTTCAGAAGCCGGGAAACGGCTCGAGTTGCTTGGTGCGGACGTGACCGGCAGCGTCAGTAAGAAAACGGACATTTTGGTAGCCGGAGAAAAAGCCGGTTCGAAATTAACGAAAGCCGAGTCGCTCGGAATCGAGATTTGGAATGAAACACAATTGCTTGAAGAGTTGGCGAAATACGAAGGATAACAGAAAATCCGTCAAACAGATGATTTAAATAAAAACAGGGGAGGTGGCATGCATCATGCGCCTTCCCTGTTTCGTATTGAAGTGTACGGAGAATTACAACGATTCGGTTTTGATTAAAATCCCTTGTTTAATCAAACGATTGGTTGCCGTTTCCGGCGGATCACACGTAATCAGTGTAAGGGTTGCTTGCTTGACGTCTTGATTTAAGACGGACAAATCCGTTGGTTTGACAAGTTGTGAGGTCTTCATTTGATAGGTATACCGATGACTTTTTGTCGTCACGATGACATGTGCACCCGTTTTCAACTCGGGCAGACGGTTGAAATGCAGTCCTTTCGTGAAACTTCGGTGTCCCGCTAAGGCGTAATTCCCTTTACCGGGCGCGCCGGTTCCTTTCAGATGACCGATGCTTTGATCAAGAATGGTCGTCGAAGCACCTTCTAAGATGACCTGTTCAAAATCAAGTGATGGAATCGTCAGTAAGCCGCTACCGTTTGTTGCGACCGGTTTCTTCGTTTCCTTGGCATCGACCGCCTTTAAATTTTGTGTCCATTGCTGTTTTAGTTCGTCAGCGGCCTGTTGTTTTTGATGATTGGTATACATCGGCCAAAGAATGAGCAGGATGCCGGCAATCAAAAGAAGAAGACCAAGAAGTCGTCGTTTCATAAAAAAATCCTTTCATCTGCTGAAAAGCAGGATATACTTTTTTGAAAATCAGGGAAAAACTACACCTTCCCCGATGGAAAACTATTCTGTTATGATAGAGAGAACGATTTTGAAAACATGGGGTGCGAAAACAGATGAAATCTAAAAAAATAGTCGCGTTGACGTTGACGAGTACATTATTCCTCGGCGCGTGTTCGTTTGATTTATCACAAAAAAGCGATACAAAAGAAGTCATTACAGAGAGTGAACAAGGAAAAGAAGTCCAGGCTGTCGTCAGTCCGGCGATTGATACGACCGATTCCTATTACCGGACCGTCTTACCGTTCCGGCCGAGTGTCGCTCGCGGGATGACACAAAAACGAGTCAGTTCACGCCTGGAGCTGGATGAAATCGAGACCGGATTGATGCGTCACTCCACTCAATTTTTTGCTCCGGATAAATACTATTATCAAGAAGGACAACTGCTCGAGGCCGATCAAATTGCCCAGTGGTTGTTACGAAAAGGAAAAGCCGGGGATGGTGTCAGTGATCCGAACGGCTTGAACCCTGCCTATACGACCGGAAAGTCTTACAAAGAAAAAAACCAAAAGTCTCCTTTGATTCTATCGCACATTTTGGAACAGGACTACATGTTGGAAGAAGATAAAAAACTCGAACTCGGCGGGACATCCGTCGCTTTAGTCTTAAACAGCGAATATGTTTTCCAGGATGAAAACTACGGTCCGACCTATACCGTGAAACTCGACGAGAAAAAAGTCATCGCAGAAGGAAAACGGATGGCAAATGAATTGGTCAAGAAAATGCGGAAAACGGACGGTATCAAAACGACACCGATCCACGTCGCCTTGTATTTGCAGGAAAGTGAAGGGTCACCGGTTTCCGGACATTATGTATCTTCCGCCTTTATCGGGCGCGGCAATCAGATCAGTTCGAACGACTGGAAGAACTATGATGAAAAATATTATTACTACCCATCGGGTGCCGCGACGAACGATGTCCGTGATGATGCCGCGAAGTTTGATTTGTTCAAGGACCGCCTCGAAGACTATTTCCCGAACTACACCGGTATGATGGGAGAAGGCTTTTATCAGGAAGGTGAACTGAAGAAGTTGGAAATCAAGATTCCGGTTCAGTTTTACGGAAAAGCAGAACTCGTAGCGTTCATTCAATATGTGACCTACTTGCTCGAAAATCGTTGGGAATACAATCGGAATGTCCCGACAACGATTACCGTCACGAACTTGAACGGCGATACGGAAGCGATGTTATTCATCGAGCCGGATACGAAAAAACCGATTGTCAAAATCCGTTGATTTCATTTGAACAGACAGGCTCCTTGCGCAAGCAGGAGTCTTTTTTGTTGAGTCTAAGCTGACTTTTAAGCACAACAAAACAACGATTTACTATTGTCAGATTTCTTTAGATTTACGAAAGTCGTCTTGAAAGCGCATAATAGAAAAGAAGCATCATGCGAATCAGCAGAGACACGCTGGATTCGCCTGTTTTAATCCATGGTAAGGGAGCGGGTCGCATGAAAGGTGGTATTTTTTCACAGATTAGCGCCGTCCACGAAGAGTTGCCTTCTTCTTCGCGGAAAGTCGCTGATTTTGTTTTAGCGCATATGAATGAAATCGCGGGGATGACGATTCATCATTTAGCCGAGGAATCGGGAACAAGTGCCGCAGCGGTCGTCCGTTTTTGCCGGGCACTCGGTTTAAAAGGATATCCAGAACTGCGGATGCGGATTTCAGCGGATACGGCACGAACCGATTTAAAGGGGTATCATGATATTGAAAAAAATGAACGGCCTGCTGACTTAGTGGAAAAGACGGTCAGCAACAGCATTCAAGCCTTACAAGATACGGCGAAACAATTGAGTGAAGACCGGATTGCCGAAGCGACGGACGTCTTGGACCAGGCACGTGCCATTTACTTTTACGGAATCGGGGCATCGAACGTCGTCGCGCTGGATGCTGCCCAAAAATGGACACGCGTCGGGAAACTGACGATTCAGGAATCGGATCAACATCTCGTCGCGACGATTCTTGCGAACGCCAGTCCGGATGATGTCTTTTTTGCGATTTCTTACAGTGGTGAAACCGAGGAAGTCGTCGAGTTAATCCGGCTTGCCAAGATTCGCGGGCTGAAAGTCATCAGTTTGACGCGGTTCGGGGATAACCGGGTCAGCCAGTTGGCGGATATCGCCTTATGGACGTCACGGGCGCCGGAAGCGCCGTTACGCAGTGCGGCCTTAAGTTCGCGTCTCGCCCAGTTGTTTGCGATTGATGTGTTGTTTTTATCCTATGCTGCCGTCCATTATGACGATACGATCGAACGGCTGCAGTATACACGGGAAAGCGTCAAGATGTTGCACAGTAAAAAATAGGGGGCGTACATAATGAAACAGACAGTGGAAGAGATGGTGGAGCAGTTATTTCCAGTGATGGTCGAACGGCGTCGGTATTTACATCAACATCCTGAGTTGTCGTTTCATGAGGTCGATACCCCGCAATTCATTGCGGATCGATTGACGGAGCTTGGGATTGAAGTCCGGACCGGTGTCGGTGGCCGGGGGGTAGTCGGAACGATTCGCGGAGGAAAACCGGGAAAAACGGTCGCACTGCGGGCAGACTTTGATGCGTTGCCGATTCAGGATGAAAAAACCGTCGATTACCGGTCGACCGTGCCCGGTGTCATGCATGCATGCGGACATGACGGCCATACAGCGACGTTACTTGCCGTCGCCGAAATTCTGGTCCGTCAGAAAGAACAGTTGGCAGGGAACGTCGTCTTGATTCACCAACACGCGGAAGAAGTCGTTCCGGGCGGGGCACGGGACATGGTTGCCGACGGATGCCTCGACGGTGTCGATGTCATCTTCGGAACCCATCTGTGGTCGACGACGAAACTTGGAACGATTGGTTACCGGATCGGTCCTGTCATGGCAGCGGCCGATAAGTTCGAGTTGACGTTGTTCGGGCGCGGGGGACATGGCGCGAAGCCACACGAAACGATTGATGCCGTCGTACTCGGGGCGACGGTCGTCAAAGAGTTGCAAAGTATCGTCAGCCGCCGACTCGATCCCCTTCAACAAGCGGTCTTGACCATCGGAACACTGCATGCCGGGAATACGTTTAATGTCATTGCCGACAGTGCGGAACTGACCGGGACAATCCGGACATTTGATCCGGAAGTCGCTGAGCAAATCGTCCACGAAATGGAACGGACGATTAAAGGCGTGTGTGACGCGGCAGGGGCGATCTATTCGTTTACGTACGAAAGAGGATATCCGGCGGTCGTCAATCATCCGCAAGAAACGAACCTTTTACGGACCGTTGCGTCTGACATCATGGGTGCGGATCACGTCTTTGAAATTGCTCCGACGATGGGTGGCGAAGACTTCGCGTATTATCTGCAACAAGTACCCGGCACCTTTTTCTTCACAGGAGCAGGCGACGAAACCTTTTATCCCCATCACCACCCGAAGTTTGACTTTGAAGAGCAGGCGATGCAGCATGCAGCCCGTATTTTAATCGAAGTGACCTTACGTTATCTCGAAGAGTCCAGTAATTGACGAAAAGACACCCGTTCTCCGGCAGATGATGACCGGAAAACGGGTGTCTTTTTCATGTGCTGTCTTATAAGATTTCCTGAACCCGACCGACTTGTCCGTCTTCGAGACGGACTTTGATTCCGTGCGGGTGATTCGGCGACTTGGTCAACAGGTCCTTGACGATTCCTTCCGTCCGTTTACCTGTCCGCTGGTCTTGTTTTAATACGATACTGACGTGTTGTCCGATTTTAACATCGGCGCGTTTTTTACCATCCATGTCTTGATCGCTCCTTTTTCATAATGCTAGTTGTCAGTATATCATGGTTTCCCGGAGCGAAACTTGTTTGAGGAAAATGCGTAAAGTGAAAAGAACAAAAGAATCGTCAAAAAAAGTTTGACTATATTTGACCAATTGGCTGACCAATTCTATAATTAAGATACAGAACAAAAAGTTAAGGGAGTGATCAGCGTGGCGAAAGACTATTATCGAACGCTTGGTGTCGAGAAGACAGCATCGAACCAGGAAATCAAACGCGCATACCGGAAGCTTGCGAAACAATACCATCCGGACGTCAATCAGGAAGCGAGTGCGGATCAGCGTTTCAAAGATATCCAGGAAGCGTTTGATGTCCTCGGGGATGAAGAAAAACGGGCACAGTATGATCAATATGGAAGTAACTATGAACGGATGGCTGGAGCGGGGTATGGACAGTCAGCCGACTATGACGATCTTTTCCGCCAATTCAACGGGCGTCAATCCCGATCGACCGGATCGGCAGGGCAATCGTTTGGATTTGAAGATATGTTCGGGTCATTTTTTAGTCAAGAACCGGAAGAAACGGACGAAGAACTCGAATTGACGGTTCCGTTAAGTCATCTCAGTCAGAATGACAAGGTGACGATCCGACTGGCGACAGGAGCCATTCAAATGAGTCTGCCGAAAGATTTGTATGACGGAAAAAAAGTCCGGTTACGCGGGAAAAGTTCGAAACGCAACCGTAAAGGAATTGCGGGAGATGTGTACGTGACGATTCATCTGAAGGATGATGAGCAATTCCGCCGGCAGGAAACCGACGTCATCTCGACTGTCCGTGTCTATCCGACGGTATTTGTTCTCGGGGGAGAAGTCGTGGCAGATACGTTGGAAGGAAAACGTGTCAAATTAAAAATCAAGCCCGGCACAAAACCCGGGTCCCGTCTCCGTATCCCGAATCGGGGACTTAGTAACCGGGAAGGACATCGCGGTGCCTTGTTGGTACAACTGGAAGTCAAACTGCCGGAAATGGAACCATCGTTTTATGAAGAATGGGAAAATCGTTTATCTGTGAAGGAGTGACGGAAAAATGGATTTCGAAAAATTAACGGACCGGGCACATGAAGCCATCGTATCGGCACAAGCCATTGCCAAACAACGTCGACACAGTGAGATTACAGAGTGGCACTTGTTGCTGGCTCTGCTTTCACAAGAAGAGGGGATTGCACGGATTGTTTTTGAGAAGCTCGACCAACGGATTGATCAGCTGGAGACAGGAGTCAATGAAGCACTCGGACGGTTACCGGCGCTTGCTCAATCTTCGACGCCGCGAATCAGCAACTCCTTATTGCAGGTGTTGACGGAAGCAGAAACCGAAGCCCGTTTGATGCAGGACGATTACGTTTCTGTCGAGCACTTATTGTTAGGTCTTGTGAAACAATCGAGTCCGGCGACACAATATTTGCGGAGCCAGGGTGTGACCGAACAGGTCTTGCGGGAAGCGATTGTTGAAATGCGGGGCAACCGGAAGGTGACGACAAAAAATCCGGAAGCGACCTTTGATGTCCTGAAGAAATATGGACGGGATCTTGTCGCGGACTTCCGGTCCGGTAAAACGGATCCGGTCATCGGACGGGATGACGAGATTCGCCGGGTCATCCGGATTCTCAGCCGCAAAACAAAAAATAATCCCGTCCTGATCGGCGAACCGGGGGTCGGTAAAACGGCAATCGTCGAAGGACTGGCCCAACGGATTGTCCGGGGCGATGTACCGGAGAGTCTCAAAAACAAACAGTTGTTCAGCCTCGATATGAGTACACTTGTCGCGGGTGCCAAATACCGTGGCGAATTTGAAGAACGTCTCCAGGCAGTCTTAAATGAAGTCAAGGAAGCCGAAGGACAGATTCTGTTATTCATCGATGAATTGCATACGATTGTTGGTGCCGGAAAAACAGAAGGCGCGATGGATGCCGGAAACATGCTGAAACCGATGCTTGCCCGCGGCGAGCTGCATTGTATCGGTGCGACGACTTTAGATGAATACCGGAAATACATCGAAAAAGATCCGGCACTCGAACGCCGTTTCCAACAAGTGCTGGTCGCGGAACCGGATGTCGAAGATACGATTTCGATTTTACGTGGGCTGAAAGAACGGTTTGAAATCCATCATGGTGTCCGGATTCATGATAATGCCCTGGTTGCGGCAGCCATCTTGTCAGACCGGTACATCACGGACCGTTTCATGCCCGATAAAGCGATTGATTTAGTCGATGAAGCATGTGCGATGATTCGGACCGATATGGAATCGATGCCGGCGGAACTGGATTCGTTAGTCCGACGTGTCATGCAACTTGAAATTGAAGAAGCAGCACTGAAAAAAGAAACCGATGAAGCATCCCGGAAACGACTCGAGACTCTGCAACAGGAACTCAGTTCTGTCCGGGAAGACGAAAATGCGCTCCGGACACGATGGGAACGCGAGAAAGACAGTTCCCAAAACGTTCAGCAGTTGCGGGCAGATCTTGAAAAAGCAAAACTCGCTCTTCAGGAAGCAGAAGGACGATATGATTTGAATACAGCGTCTGAAATCAAATACGGACAGATTCCGGCACTTGAAAATCAGTTGAAAGTGGCGGAAGAATCAGCGGAACACGTCTCGCATGAACTCGTCCGGGAAGCTGTGACAGACGAAGAAATTTCCGATATCGTGTCGAAGTGGACGGGAATTCCCGTCAGCCGTCTTGCACAAGGGGAACGCGAAAAGTTACTGTATTTAGAAGATACGTTGCATGAACGTGTTTTTGGTCAGGATGAAGCAGTCCGGCTGGTTTCGGATGCTGTCATCCGCGCACGGGCGGGAATCAAAGATCCGAATCGTCCAATCGGTTCGTTCCTGTTCCTTGGACCGACAGGGGTCGGGAAAACGGAGCTTGCGAAAGCTCTCGCAGCAGCCATGTTTGACAGTGAGGAACACATCGTTCGGATCGATATGTCCGAATACATGGAGAAACACAATGTTTCCCGCCTGGTCGGAGCACCTCCCGGTTATGTCGGTTATGAAGAAGGCGGTCAATTGACGGAAGCCGTCCGCCGGAGTCCGTATTCGGTGTTGTTGTTTGACGAAATCGAAAAAGCACATGGTGACGTCTTTAATATTTTACTTCAAGTATTGGACGATGGCCGTTTGACTGATGCTCAAGGACGAATGGTCGATTTCAAGAACACAATTGTCATCATGACATCTAACATCGGATCGAATATTTTGCTCGAAGCGGCAAAAGACGGGGAGATTGATGCGGCAGAAGAAGAAGCGGTCCGTCAAGAGCTGAAAAAGTATTTCCGGCCAGAATTCCTGAACCGGATTGATGACACGATCCTCTTCCATCCTCTCCACCGGGCGGAAATCGAACGGATCATCGACAAAGCAGTCAGCAAGATGGCAGATCGTCTGTCCGGTCGTGAAATTACAATCGATGTAACAGAAGCGGCAAAAACGTTAATTTTCAACGAGGCGTTTGAACCACAATACGGTGCACGTCCAATCAACCGGTACATCCAGCGGACGATTGAAACGAAACTGGCACGGGCTCTGATTAGTGGCTCCATCCAGGATGGTTCGCATGTCGCGATTGATACAGACGGTACAGAATTGGTTATCCGCTAAAGTATAGTTCAAAAGGTCGTCTCATCCTCTGACTGTCAGAGGGGAGACGACCTTTTTCATGAGAGGGAAAACTAAAAAGAACAACGGCATATCTCGTGACGAAAAAGCATGATAAGCTAATGAAAACGACAGGAAGAGGGACTACGATGAACGTAACGCAACAACAACTAGAAGAGTTGATCGCTGAATGTCGCCCCTATACCGTACTTGGACAGGTGGCGAGTTATATACCAGAACTGGCAAAATCGGAACCGACCCAGCTTGGAATCGCTGTTTGTAATGCAGACGGCAGTTTTGTATCAGCGGGAGATGCCGAAACGATGTTCACCTTACAAAGTGTTTCAAAAATCATCACGTTAGCCTTTGTCCTCGAGACATTTGGTGAAGATTACGTGTTCTCGAAGGTCGGTATGGAACCGACGGGAGACGCATTCAACTCGATTGCGAAGCTTGAAGAGACGATCCCGACGAAACCCCTTAATCCGATGATCAATGCCGGTGCACTCGCGGTGACGAGCATGTTACCGGGGGAAGACGCCGCCGATAAGCTGAACCGGTTACGCCAATTCATTGCCGATCTGCTGGACATCGAACTTGATATGGTCAAATACGACGCAGAGGTCGCTAAATCCGAATTCGAGACGACCGACTTAAATCGGGCTCTGCTGTACTTCATGCGGTATCATGGAGTCATCGAAGGAAACGTGGAAGAAATCATCGATGTCTATACGAAGCAGTGTGCGATTTTGACCAATTGTAAAGGACTCGCAATGATGGGGAAAATCTTAAGTCAGTCCGGAAAAACACCATCCGGGAATCAAGTCATCTCCCGCCGGAATGCACGGATTATCCGGGCGATCATGACGACATGCGGCATGTACGATGCGTCCGGTGAATTTTCAGTCCAGGTCGGGTTACCCGGAAAAAGCGGGGTATCGGGTGCCATCGTGGCCTGTGGTCGCAGTGACTTCGACATGGCGGACCTTGGAATCGGTATCTTCGGACCGGCACTTGACCTGAAAGGAAATTCGATTGCCGGAACGAAGATGCTGGAGTTGCTCGTCCAGCGTCATCCTTAATCAAACGACAGTTGATCGAGCAGTTTCGAAAGCTTTTTCTCAAGACGGGTGATTTCTTTTTGTTGTTGCGCAAGCTGGTCGTCAGGAACGCTGAAAAGACGCCAGCGTTCGAGGCGGTTATACGTATCATTGATGTCACCTAATTGGGTTTGAATCCGTTTTAACCGGTCGACGGACGATTTCGGAAAATCGGTATAAGGACGTAAATACTCGACCGTATAGCGGTAAAACTTCGTTGCAAGCCGTAACTCATGCATCATCTGAATCCGCTTGTTCCCTTCCTTATGCTGAATTTTTTCATAGTGAAGTTTCTTTTTATCAAATCGTTTTTCAGCTGTCTGAAGAAGATCTTTTTCATCAATCCGTTTTAATTGTTTTGTTAACCGGCCGGCTAAAAATCGACGGACGGAGCGGTCCAGTTCATCAGAAATCAACAGATGCATCGTTTCCAGTAACGTGGCCCGTTTGCCTTGTAGTTGTAAGGCAAGATGTTCCGCGAATAACTGTTCAATGGGAGAAGTAACAGCTTGTTGACTAAGTTGGACATCAAGATCCCGGACTTGACCGAACGCAGCCATCAATCGTTTCCAAATGAGATAAATCGGTTCCTCCGTTTGATCCACCAACTTCGCGAATGTGATTAATTTACGTAAACGGATCCGCGCCTGGTGAACGTCTTCCGGGTTTTTAAATGTTTGGGCTTCCTCGGCATAATGATTAAATGTCGACCAGGTCTCAAGTAATTCAAAAGTTAGATTTTCCGCATCACGATGATTCAAATGAATCCCTCCTTAAATAATTTACGTAGAACAAAGAGCGAACCTGGATGTTTTAATAAAAATAGGGGGCAGATGGCCCTGAAATGTGGTGGAACAATGTTAGAGACAACTACGCTATCGGGAAAGATTCAACAGTTCATGAAAATTTTCTTTCCGATTCTGGTTACACAGGTAGCGTTTTACTTAATTAGTTTTTTTGATACGGTCATGGCAGGTCGATACGGTTCGGCTGATTTAGCAGGCGTCGGCGTCGGAGCCAGTCTGTGGGCACCGGTTTACACAGGATTGACAGGGATTTTATTAGCCGTGGCGCCACTTGTGTCCCAAGCAATGGGGGCACGAAAAGAACGAGAAGTGAAGCGGATTGTGATTCAGGCTTTATATGTGTCCGTCGTCATCATCGTGTTGACGATTGTACTAGGACTGGTGCTCGTGAATCCGATTTTGAACCAAATGGAATTATCGGATCAGGCACGTCATGTTGCCCGCATCTATCTCGTCATGTTAGGTTTTGGAATTATTCCGATGTTCGTCTTTTTTGTCCTGCGTACCTTAATTGATTCGTTAGGAAAGTCGAACATCACGATGACGTTATTATTATTCTCTTTACCCATTAATGTTGCTTTCAATTATCTGTTTATCTTCGGAAAGTTCGGTTTCCCGGAACTAGGCGGCATCGGAGCAGGCGTGGCGACAGCCATCACCTACTGGATTTTATGTATCGCGGTTGTCGGTGTCGTCTTAAAAGGCGAACTGTTTCAACGGCTCGGGATTCTCCGTCGTTTTTATAGACCGGATGTAAAGAGAATCAAGGAACTGGTCTTGCTCGGTGCGCCGATCGGTTTAGCGATTTTTTCGGAAGTCAGTATCTTTTCAGCTGTGACTTTGCTGCTTGGCGCCTACGGCGATGTCGTCATTGGAGCCTATCAGGCAGCCATCAACTTTGCTTCGTTCGTCTATATGATTCCGCTCTCGGCCGCATCAGCCCTGACGATCACGGTCGGGTTCGAAATGGGTGCCAAACGGGTCAAGGACGCTGTTCAATACGTATGGATTGGCCTGTTGCTGTGCCTGGTTGTCTCCCTTTTCTCAGGTGGATTGCTGTACATTCAAAATGAACGGATTGCGGCACTTTACAGCAACGATCCGGCGGTCATCAAAATGGCGGCTCATTTCATGATTTTAGCGATTTTCTTTCAATTGTCCGATGCGGTCGCAGCACCCACTCAAGGGGCGCTTCGCGGATTTAAGGATGTCAACGTCACATTTATTTTGACGATTACCGCGTACTGGGTCATCGGACTGCCACTCGGATTTTATTTTGAGCGGTTTACGGAACTTGGACCAGACGGATATTGGTGGGGTTTGATCATCGGACTCGCTGTCGGAGCCAGTCTGCTGTTGTTGCGCCTGATGCATCTTGTCAGAAAATCAAAGGAGGTCGCGAAATGAGATTCAATAAACAACGTTTGCTGACGGTGGCGAAAATCATTTTGCCGATTGTCTTGATTGCGTTCATTTTTTATCAGGGACAAAACGAATTAAGAAGCTTATCGTTAAAAGAATCGATTCGGGCGATTCAGCAAATTCCGTCCTGGAAGTTCATTTTATTGATTGTGTCGGGACTTGCAGCGGTCGCGACGATGTTTTTTTACGATTTCTTTTTATTGCGTTCGCTTCAAGTGAAGGTTCCGATCGGGCTGATTTTCCGGGCATCTTGGATTGCCAACTCGTTTAACGGGATCATCGGTTTTGGAGGACTTGCCGGAATGGGCGTCAGAACAGCCCTCTATCGACCGTTCGTCGAAGGAACCCGGTTATTGAAAGCCATCGGTTGGATGGCTCCGACACTGATCAGCGGATTATCGATTTTATCGGCATTATCCTTATTAAACGTTTTTCCGGCGTTTGAAGTGTTGGATTTAAAGAAATGGTTATGGCCGGTCATCATCGGTGTTGCCTTTTTCTTCCCGGTCTATCTGTTGTTTACTTTCCGACGGGGGAGCAGCAGTATCCGTCCGTCATCCATTGCCCTCTATTCGCTTGTCTCACTGGCGGAATGGTTCAGTGCGGGAGTCGTCGTCTATTTCATTCTGGCGGCACTCGGAACGGATGTCAGTTTTTCTAAAGTCATCGGTGTTTTCATCATCGCCGCAACTGCCGGATTGATTTCGATGGTGCCAGGTGGATTCGGTTCGTTCGACTTGGTTTTTTTGATTGGCATGCAGCGCGCCGGTGTCGAAGAAGGTATCGTCCTTACCGGATTGCTGATTTATCGTCTGGTGTATTATTTGATTCCATTCGTGATCGGCGTCATTTTCTCGGCGCGTGAGTTCAGTGGTCCGGTCGTCAAGATGATTGAGGATAAACCGATTGTCGGTCCGTCTGTTGAGGTCGGTGGTGTCATTTGGCGGCTTCAGTTACGCTTTTTAAGTAAAGTACGACATTTTACGTTAGCCTTAATTACGTTACTCGCAGGCATCGCGATTTGGGGGTTGGCGATTTTACCGCCTAACTCGACGCAGTATGAATACTTGGAAGCCCGTCTGCCGCATGAATTGTTGCTGCTTGCGAACAGTTTCTTTTTGATGGCCGGCTTGTTGTATGTACTGCTTGCCCCGTCTCTGTACCGACGGACGAAACGTTCGCTGTATATGATTTATGGTGTTTCGGCTTTTGCTTTGATCGGGATGGCACTGCGCGGATTTAACTTGATTTCCTTGTCTGTCGTGTTGATCGTACTGGTTTTAGTGACGATGTCACGAAGTGCCTTTCATCGTGAACGGACGCTGATCACGACGACTCGACTGATCCGGGCCGCTTTTGCCGGTTTTTTATACCTCGGTGGATTCATCTTTTTCGGATACGCCTTTTACACACTCGGTTCGGCTGACGGGACAAGGGTGTATCCTGCCCATGAGATCTTCATGTTTGCCGCGAGTGCAGCGATTTTTGCACTTGTCTACACACTCGTCTTCATTCGTTTGTTCAATACCTTTAATCAGCCGGTCTTGGGTGAAAAGTTAGATCTGCAAAAAGTTAAGGATGTCTTGACGGAAGAAGGGGGAAATTATTTAAGTCACCTGGCTTTTCTCGGCGATAAACGCTTTTTCTTCTCCGAATCCGGACGTTCATTTATTCAGTTCAGTCAGACCGGAAACCGGATTATGATGCTTGGTGATCCGAGCGGAAATCCGGAAGAGCATTCCCAGTTGATTGCCTGTTTCTTACGGCGTGTCGAGGATTTAGGTTATATCCCGAACATCTATCAGATTCAGGCACAGAACATGTCGTTGTATCATGATTTCGGCTTTAATTTCTTTAAGCTTGGTGAAGAGGCGATCGTCGACATGACGACCTTTACCGTTTCCGGGAAAAAACGGGCCGGCTTACGTTCCATTAAAAATCGTTTTGAACGGGAAGGGATGACGTTTGAAGTCGTATCGCCTCCGTTTAGTGAAGCGTTATTGGATCAATTACGTGACGTCTCGGATGAGTGGTTGGGAGGGAAATTCGAAAAAGGATTTTCATTAGGTTATTTCAACGAGTCTTATTTGAATCAAGCGCCGATCGGCATCATGCGTGATGCCAATCAGCAGATGCTTGGCTTCATGACATTCATGCCGGCGTATCAGGAAGGTGTTCTCTCGATTGATTTGATGCGTTTTCGTCCGGATGGTCCGAACGGGATTATGGATGCCATGTTTATCCGCTTGTTTGACTATGCGACTGAGCAGGGCTACCATACCTTTAATATGGGAATGGCTCCGCTCTCATCCGTTGGTGAGGACGAAACATCATTTTGGCAGGAACGTGTAGCTGCCGATGTATTCAACAACATCCGCTACATGTACAGCTTTACCGGGTTGAGACGCTATAAGGAAAAATATGATCCGAAGTGGGAAGGACGTTACCTCGCATACCGTAAACGTCAATCGTTAACGATTGCGATTTTAAAAGCGACACGTCTGATTTCAAAGAAAAAAGACCGGATTTTATTGCCGTAAGTAAAGAAGATTCTGGACTAGACTCCGGAATCTTCTTTTTCATAGTTGATTAAATGTATAAAGGTCTATACAACTAGAATCAACAACGGTATACTAATGGTGAAGATATATCACTTGTCGGAATTGAAAAGAGAAAGGAAGAAACAAGATGCCAAGCATGATTCATGCAGAAATTTATACGGGACAAACCGTCATTCAAGATGGATTCATCCGCTTTGAAGAGACCATCCAAGAAATCGGAAAGATGTCAGATTACACACCACGCGACGAAGTCGTCATCAATCTTGAAGGGAAACGACTGATTCCAGGAATGATTGATGTTCATATCCATGGTGGATATGATGTCGACACGATGGATGCGGATGCGGAAGCGATGCACCGGTTGAGTAAGGCGATGCTTGCGGAAGGCGTCACGTCTTTTTTTGCGACGACGATCACACAAGACTGGGATCAGATTACGCAGGCATTGAAAGTCACGCGAGATGTCATCGATTCCCGGCAGACGACGATTGAAGGCATTCATCTAGAAGGACCATTCATCAATCCGGACTATGCCGGAGCCCAACCGTTGGAATACATCGTCGAACCGGATGCGGATCAATTTTTAAAATGGCAACAAGCATCCGGAAATCAGATCAAACTGGTCACGTACGCTCCGGAACGGTCGGGTGCCCGTGATTTTGAAGCGGCTGTTCGAGAGACGGGCGCGATTCCATCTGCCGGACATACCGATGCGACATTTGACCAAAATCATTTAGGCAATGTCACCCACGGGACACATCTCTATAATCAAATGCGTGCCTTGCATCACCGGGAACCCGGCACCGTCGGATATTGCCTCCTCGAACGATCGGTATACGCGGAAATCATTCCGGACGGGATTCACAGTTCGAAAGAGATGGTCGAATTTGCTTACCGGATGAAAGGACCAGACCGTTTGACGGTCATCACTGATGCCATGCGAGCGAAGGGATTGTCGGACGGAGAATATGAACTCGGCGGACAGACGGTGCACGTCAAGGATGGAGCTGCGCGTCTTGCCAGCGGGAACTTGGCAGGCAGTGTCCTGACGATGGATCAGGCATTACGCAATATCATCACCTTTACCGGTTGTTCACTCGAACAAGCAGTACAGATGACTTCAATCAACCAGGCAGAAGAATTTGGCTTAACACATAAAGGACGACTCGAGCGGGGCAAGGATGCTGATTTTGTTGTATTGACGGCAGACTTGAAAGTGGAACAAACCGTTCACCGCGGGGAAGTGCACCGATTTACAAACGGAAAGGGGTAACAACTGATGAAATGGATGATTGTAGAAAAAGCAGAAGAATTGGCAAATGTCTCTTACCAACTGCTCAAACAGGAGATTGTAAGACACCCGGAAGGATTGACGATCGGACTTGCGACCGGCAGCTCTCCGCTCGGTGTATATGAAGAATGGCGCAAGGATCAAGTCGATTGTCGGCATGTGACGACCGTCAATTTGGACGAATACGTCGGACTCAGTCCGGATCATGCGCACAGTTATCATACGTTCATGCAGGAGCATTTGTTTGATGCGGTCGACTTCAAAGAATCGTATGTACCGATTGGAAATACAGTTGATCCAAGTCAAGAGAGTGAACGGTATGAACAGCTTGTCCGGAAGTTAGGCATCGATATTCAGTTGCTCGGCATCGGTTCGAATGGTCATATCGCGTTTAATGAACCCGGCACACCTTTTGATGCCAAAACCCACGTCACCCAACTGACCGAGTCGACCCGGATTGCCAACCAACGATTTTTTGACCGGTTGGAGGATGTGCCGACAGAAGCTATTACGATGGGGATTGGAACGATCATGGAAGCGAAGAAGATTCTGTTAGTGGCTTCAAGCGAGCGAAAAGCGGAGGCGATTCGCGATATGATGGAAGGTCCGGCGACGACTGCATGCCCGGCAACGATTTTACAACGGCATGCCGATGTGATGGTTGTCCTGGACGAAGAAGCCGCAAGCTTGTTATCGGACGAAGCGAAACGAACAGGCCGAGCTGCCTATACGAACTTCATGAAATGAAACAACAACTCGTCTTTGATGAGACCGGACTACTTTAGACCGGTCTTCTCAAGAGGCGAGTTTTGTATTTAATTTTGGTTTAGCTGTTTCATCGCAAAAACAGTGAAATCACATCTTCTTAATCGAATCGTAAATTGACATTTTAATAAAAGTCGGGATAATGGAGAATAGTGAACTTTACAGAAAATTTACATGAAAATGAGGGCTTACAGATGCAGACGAGATCAGCAAGAAAGAGGAAACCGAGTGCTGGCAAGATGTTCATCAAAGTGATCGCTGCCTTGTTATTACTTTTGACCGTTATCGGTTCCGGTTATGCGGGAGCGGTTTTCATAAAGACGCAGGAAACTCTGGCGAGAACACAAATCAACATTCCGGGTTCGAAAGTCAGTTCGAAATATGATGATGTTCCGTCCGAATCTTTTTTGATTCTAGGAACGGATGAGACAAAAGCTAGTAAAGAACGCAAGGAACCGGCACGATCGGATGTCATGATTGTCGGTGTCTTGAATAAGAAGACCGAGCAATTGGTACTGACTAGTATTCCACGGGATTCACTCGTCAATATTGATTACTCTAAGTACGATGTGCCGTACGGAAAAACGGGTGTCGAGCAGGATAAAATCACCCATGCGCATTATTTTGGTTCGATGGACAAATCGAGTTCATACAACGGCATTAAACTGGCACGTGAGACGACTGAAAATCTGCTTGGCATTGAAATCAACCATGTCGTTAAAGTTAACTTCCAAGGATTCGTTCAGTTGATCGATGCGCTTGATGGAGTTGATATCGATGTGCGTTATGCGTTCAAAGAACAGGATTCAGCTCGTAAAGCAGGAACGATCACTGTTCCGAAAGGTCTGCAGCATTTGACTGGGGAACAGGCACTCGCTTACGTCCGAAATCGCCATGATGATCCACTCGGAGATATTGGCCGAGGACAAAAGCAGATGCAAGTCATTCAAGCTGTTGCGAAAGAAGCGGCAAGTTTCCGTTCGCTCGGTGCGTATCGCGACATCTTAGACGCTGTAGGCGACAATGTCGAGACGAATTTAGGTCCAAACGATTATCTCCGTTTAGCTGATTTTACGACAGCTCTACGTAATACGACGGAATACCAGCTCGCAGGTGAAGGATACATCGGAATCAGCGGGAAATGGGAATACCATCTTGATCCGAATCAACTTGATCGTGTCAAAGCCAACTTGACCAAGGCGATGCAAGGACAAGAAGTATCACCAATGAAAGAAGAGACAAGCACACCGTCGGAAACGGATTCGACGACAGTCGAGCAGCCGGTTCAATAACCGTTTAAGACGAATGATCCTAAAAAAGCACATGTTTCAGATACTTTCTTGAAAAGTATCTCGAAACATGTGCTTTTTGATTTGAAAACAGGAGAGGGCTCTCTCCTGTTTTCAAATCAGACTCAGCGTTGCCGTTCCATTTCGACTGTGAATGTGTACCGATCGCCACGATAAGCGGAGATGACGTATTCAAACGGTTGATCGGTGGCAAGGAAAGTCAGTTGCTCGACGGACAAAACAGGTGAACTGACCGACAGACCGAGATGTTGCGCTTCTTCTTTTGTCGCGAGACGTGATTCGAAAGTTTGACTGGCACGACCAAGATTCAGTCCACTGGCTTCTGCAAAGGCATAAAGTGACGTGATGGCAACGTCCTGGTTCAAACCGGGTAACAACTGTTCAGGAATATAGACGGTTTCGAGCGCAAGCGGTTGTTCGTTTGCGATGCGTAACCGTTTTAATTCATAAATTTTGGCACCTTCACGAATCCCGAGTTTATTCGCAATCGTCATTTCAGCAGCAATCGTTTGATAAGACAGCAGTTCACTCGCCGGTTCCAAACCAAGATGTTCCATCTCTTCGGAAAAACTGGTTAATCCGGACAGTTGCATGACGATTTTTTTGTTGGCGACGAATGTGCCGCGTCCTTTTTGACGAATGAGATAACCAGCGTTAACAAGATTCGAGATGGCTTGACGGACAGTCATCCGGCTGATTTGATGGGCTTCGGCAAACTCGCGTTCCGAGGGGATCAAATCGCCGGGTTGTAACAGACCCTCCTCGATTTGTTGCTTCAAGGCAGCCTCGATTTGGTAGTAGATTGGAAGTGGTGAATTTTTATTGATATGCTGAATCACGGCATTTCGTCCCTTCGCGGTCGATAGTCTTTCATCTAGTGTACTAGGAAATGGAGATGTCGACAAACGATTGTAAGTGATTTGTGTCATAATAGAAGCAAATTCAGTGCTGAAAAGGTGGAATGAAGATGCGTTCAGAGCAAATTTATCCGGACGTCCGGACCTTCGAATCAATCGTGACAGGTACGAAGGAAGAACAAGGCTACTGGGTAAGATTAGAACAAAGTTACTTTCATCCGGAGAGCGGGGGGCAGCCTGCCGATCGGGGAACACTCAACGGGGTTTCCGTCCTCGATGTCCAGCTTCAAGAAGGGGATGTCTGGCACCTGCTCGACAGTCCGCTTCTTGAAAACGAAGTGCAAGGTGAGGTCGATGATGTCATTCGAACGGATCATGCGGCGCAACATACAGCACAACACGTTATTTCTGCCATTCTTCAAGACGAATTTCAAATCAAGACAGTCAGTTTCCGAACCGGCACAGAAGAATCGACGCTTGATCTCGATCTCGGTGACTGGGATGAGACGCTTCAAAGTCGTTTGGAGGAACGTTTACGGACGGTGATTCAAGCGAACCTCTTGATTACGGCAACGGAATATACAGAAGAAGAAGCATTGCAGTTACCGTTACGAAAAACACCACAAGTCACAGGAAAAATCCGGGTCGTTCAAATCGGTGAACTGGATTACAGTGCCTGTGGAGGAACGCATCTCGCCTCGACGTCGGAACTGGAACTGATTTTATTCACGGGACTTGAAAAGGTTCGCGGGAATATTCGTTTAGCGTACGTTGCAAAAGACCGAGCGTTTCGATTACTGACGACCGAACGGCGTGTCCTGACAGAAACTGCACGTGCAGTATCAGCTAAAAAAAATCAGGTCCATCTTGTTGTGGAAGACCTGAAACAGGAGCAAGTCCGTCTGAACCGTCAAATCGGACAGGCAGAAGATCTGCATGTCAAAACGGTCTTAAAACAGTTGCTCGCAACGGATGAACCGGTTCTCACCGTACGGCATGATCAAGAGGATGTCCGTTTTTCAGAAAAACTGTTGAAAGCCCTGGCTGAAACAGGACGGACAGGATTCGTCTGGAACGAAAACGCCAAAAAATTATTCATGTGCAGCGCTGGATCCATTCATCTCGGAAAATTTGCCAAAACCCATTTAAAGCAGTTTAATGGACGGGGCGGCGGAAGTGAAAACAATGCCCAAGCAGTATTCCAAACGTATGAAGAGGCACAAGCTTATGCAGAAGCATTAAAGGAGGAATTACATACATGACAGTGATTCAAGTAAAAACAACCGAACAAAAACAAGCGGTCCGAATGATCCGGGAACGGGTTTTCGTCGAGGAACAAGGCGTTCCGAGCCATTTGGAATATGATACGCATGATGAAACAGCGATTCACTTGCTTGTCCTCGATGAGATGAATCATCCGGTTGCGACGGGGCGGACCCGTCCGTACGATGAGCAACGGATGAAGGTCGAACGCGTCGCGACCCTTGCGGCGACAAGAGGAAAAGGATACGGCGGCGAGCTGATGCAGGCGATGGAGCGGATTGCCCGCCGTGAAGGTCGGACGATTTTGACACTCGGTGCCCAGGTCCAGGCAATTCCGTTTTATCAAGGGCTAGGTTATGCGATTGTTTCCGATGAATTTGACGATGCCGGCATCCCGCACCGGACGATGGAGAAAAAAATTTAATGCTGATTTTTTGAGAAATCCTGAAAAAAGGGTTTCTTTTTTTAAAAGTCTATGTATATATATAATTCATAGTGAATTTTTATACAGAAAGATACAGTCGAATTCAAGGAGGAAATAAGAATGACAAAACAAAAATTGATTTTAGCGTATTCGGGTGGACTGGATACTTCAGTCGCCATCAAATGGTTGAGCAAGGATTATGACGTCGTCGCATTGTGTATGGATGTCGGCGAAGGAAAAGATTTGTCGGTCATCAAAGAAAAGGCGTTACTCGTCGGTGCGATCGAATCGATTGTTCTTGATGTCAAAGACGAATTCGCAAATGACTTTGTTTTGCCAGCCCTTCAGTATGGTGCGCATTATGAAGGAGCCTATCCTCTGATTTCCGCTTTATCTCGTCCGTTGATTGCTGAAAAACTGGTCGAAGTGGCACATGCCCACGGTGCCACAGCAGTCGCCCACGGATGTACCGGAAAAGGAAACGACCAAGTCCGGTTCGAAGTTTCGGTTGCTGCTCTTGATCCGTCGCTCGAAGTCATCGCACCGGTTCGGGAATGGAAATGGTCACGTGAAGAAGAAATCGCTTATGCAAAAGAAAACAACGTTCCGATTCCGATTAATCTCAACAGCCCGTATTCAATCGACATGAACTTATGGGGACGCAGTAACGAATGTGGTGTCCTTGAAAATCCATGGACAGAGCCGCCGCAAGATGCATACGCTTTGACGGTCGCACCGGAAGACGCACCGGATCAAGCGGAAGAAGTCATCATCGGTTTTGAAGCAGGTGTTCCGGTTTCGATCAACGGGACAGCGTATCCGCTGGCGAAGCTGATTACAGAACTGAATATCATTGCCGGTGCACACGGTGTTGGACGGATTGACCATGTCGAAAACCGTTTGGTCGGCATCAAGTCACGTGAAGTGTATGAGTGCCCGGGTGCGACAGTCTTACTCAAAGCCCACGCAGCACTTGAAACGATCACATTGACGAAAGACGTTGCCCACTTTAAACCGATTCTCAGCAAACAATATGCAGAAACGATTTACAACGGATTGTTCCATGCCCCGCTGACAAAAGGTCTCAAAGCGTTCTTGACGGCAACGCAACAGGACGTGACCGGTGAAGTCCGTGTCAAACTGTATAAAGGGAACGCAACCGTCACAGGACGTCAGTCAGCAGTTTCGCTCTACGATGAGAAACTCGCGACGTATACAAAAGAAGATGCCTTTGATCACGAAGCAGCGAAAGGATTCATCAAATTACACGGTCTTGCGATTTCGACACATGCCAGTGTCCATCGTCAGGAAGGCGTGAAAAAATGACGAAACTATGGGGCGGACGTTTTACGGAAAGTGCTTCCGCTCAAGCGGAGGCCTTCGGAGCATCGATTTCGTTTGATCAGAAATTAGCAGCCGTTGATTTACAGGGGAGTCTTGCGCACGCGCAGATGTTATATGAACAGGGAATTCTTGAAAAGACCGAGTGGGAACAAATCGAAGCCGGTCTTAAACAGTTGCAAACGACACTCGAGCAACACGTCTATACGACAGTGGATGAAGACATCCACATGAATCTCGAGCGGTTACTGACGGAACAGATTGGTCCGGTCGCCGGTAAACTGCATACAGCCCGCAGTCGAAATGACCAGGTCGCGACTGATCTCCACCTTTGGATGGAACAGCATGTTTTAGAACTCCTGTCGAGTCTTCGCAACCTGCAATCCGTCATTACGGAACAGGCGGAGCAACATGTGGAGACGGTCATGCCGGGTTATACCCATCTGCAACGGGCGCAACCGATCTCACTCGCGCATCATCTGCTCGCTTATTTTTGGATGTTTGAACGGGATGCCGATCGATTGACCGATAACCTGAAACGGATTCGGATGTCGCCGCTCGGTGCCGGGGCACTGGCGGGAACGACTTTCCCGATTGACCGCTTCAAGTCAGCCGAGTTACTTGGGTTTGAACAGGTCTATCCGAATAGTTTGGACGCGGTCTCAGACCGGGACTTCGTGATTGAATACCTTGGCATCGCGTCGACGGTCATGATGCATCTGTCACGCTTTTGCGAAGAAATCATCATCTGGGCGTCGCAAGAATTTTCGTTCATTGAGCTGTCCGATGCGTTTTCGACGGGATCAAGCATGATGCCGCAGAAAAAAAATCCAGATTTCGCGGAACTGATCCGCGGCAAAACAGGTCGTGTCTACGGAAATCTGATGGGTTTCCTGACGACGATGAAAGCATTACCACTCGCATACAATAAAGATATGCAGGAAGATAAGGAAGGTGTCTTTGACACCGCTGATACCGTGTTACAATCCGTTCAAATTTTTACAGGCATGATCGAATCGGCTACGTTTAAGACAGAAGCGCTCAAGAAGGCGACGATGCAAGACTTCTCGAATGCAACGGAACTGGCGGATTATCTGGTCACAAAAGGGATTCCGTTCCGGGAAGCACATGAAATCGTCGGGAAAGCCGTCTTACATTGTGTCCAAAGCGGCTGTTTCTTAAAAGATTTGACGCTGTCCACGTATCAGACGTTCCATCCGGTCATTGCAGAAGATGTCTATCCGTTGTTAGATCCGGTTCAGGCGGTCGCGCGACGGGGAAGTTACGGCGGGACCGGTTTTACGGCCGTCCGGGATCAACTCGCATTAGCGAAGAAGCAACTTGAAAAATGATAAAATTCAAAAAAAGTTTGGCAAATCACTGGATTTAACAAAAAATGTTTGCTATAACTGTAACTAACAACCGACAGATAGAGGCGCGGATGACATCAGTAGCAACACTTATTCAAGGCAAGCATGCCAAGTGATGTGAAAGGGGAAATCCGCCGAAGTGAACAAGAAAATGCTTTTTCTTGATTGCTGGTACAACGGTTAAGATCCGTTGTACTGCCGAAACCCACGTTTCGGAGCGCTATCTTACGTAAAAGAACGTATGACGCTGTCATCGTTTGTCCGATCGTGATAACGACGGGCCGTAGGAACGCTCCTACCGGCCCGTCGTTTTTTTCTGTTTCGGGACAAAAGGAGATAGGATTGTGACAACTGTACTTAAATTTGGTGGTAGTTCGGTTGCGACTGTCGAACAGATTCAGTCAATTGCGAATTATTTGAAGAATCGGACGGAACAAGGAGAAAAATTAGTCGTCGTCGTGTCGGCAATGGGGAAAATGACCGATTCATTGATTGCTCAGGCGCAGGCGATAACGGACCGTCCGGAACGACGCGAACTGGACCGGCTGCTTGCAATCGGTGAAGAACAGACGATTTCATTACTCAGCATCGCCCTGAACTCACTCGGGATAAAAGCCTTGTCGCAGACAGGGGCCCAGGCAGGCATCAGCACGATGGGACTGCACACGAAAAGTAAAATCAAACAGATTGACGGCGAATTGCTCCGGAAAAAACTGGAGACATACGACGTCATCATCGTCGCCGGTTTCCAGGGCGTCAATGAGCTCGGGGATGTCACGACACTCGGTCGCGGCGGATCGGATACGACAGCCGTCGCATTGGCCGCGGTTCTTGATAAACGATGTGAAATTTACACGGACGTCGACGGTGTTTACACAGCTGATCCACGGATTCATGCAACGGCACAACCGATTCCACACATTTCATACGATGAGATGATGGAAATGAGTGCACTCGGTTCAAAAGTCATGGAGATGCGCAGTGTCGAACTCGGTAAAAAATACGGCGTCCACATCTTCGTCGGAAAAACATTAGAATCGGAAAGAGGGACTTGGATCATGGAGGCAACGGAAACGATGGAACAAAAAGCGGTCACGAGCGTCAGTGTAACGAAAAACGTGTTGACGGTGTCAATCAAGCATGTACCGCAGACGAACTCGGCGGTCGCGGATATCTTTGAACTGTTATCAGGACGTCACGTCAACATCGATATGATCAGTCAGACGACGTTTGACAGTGACATCTTCCTTTCCTTCTCTTGTCCGCTGGATGAAGAAGAGTTTTTGGAAGAAGCACTGCAGGATATCATCAATCGTTTCCCGACGGTCAAAGTCGACCGTCATAACCAGCATGCCAAGTTATCCGTCGTCGGAATCGGGATGCGGGACGCAACCGGGGTCGCTTCGAAATTGTTTGCGACGTTCCGGGCGGAAAACATCACGTTTTATCAAGTCACGACATCAGAAATCAGCATCTCATATACGATTGCCCAGGCCGATATCGAACGGACTGTCGCAGCAATCGCAAAAGCATTCGATCTGTAAGGAGGAAATCATATGTATCATGTCGCAGTCATTGGCGCAACCGGTGCCGTTGGTCAAAAAATGTTACAAGTCCTGGCGGAACACGATTTTCCGGTCCGTCAGATTTCAGCTTATGCTTCAGCCCGTTCAGCCGGGAAAATCGTTCAGTTCAAAGGACAGGACGTCACGATTCAAGCGTTATCGGAAAACATCACGAAAGACGGGATTGATGTCGCACTGTTCGCAGCTGGCGGTACCATCAGTGAACAGTATGCCCCGTTGCTTGCTGCAGCAGGAACACTCGTCGTTGATAATTCCAGTGCGTTCCGGATGCAGGCAGATATTCCGCTTGTCGTACCGGAAGTAAATTCGCAGGCAATCGGACGGAACGATCGTTTGATCGCCAATCCGAACTGTTCAACGATTCAATCGGTCGTCGCCTTGGCACCGCTTCAACCATTTGGTTTGAAGCGCGTCAACTATACGACGTATCAGGCCGTATCCGGTTCCGGTCAAAAGGGAATCGAGGATTTAGCCCGCGGCAGTCGCGGCGAAGAACCGGTCAACTATCCACACCCGATTCATGATAATATTTTGCCGCATATCGATGTGTTCTTACCGGACGGTTATACAAAGGAAGAACAGAAAATGATTGACGAAACTCGGAAAATCTTTCGTTTGCCGGAGTTGCCCGTCAGCGCGACGTGTGTCCGTGTCCCGGTCACGAATTCACATTCCGTTGCCATCAATGTCACGTTTGAGCAGGAAACAAGTGTTGAAGCGATTCGTGTTGCTCTGGCCGAAGCACCTGGCGTCGTTTTAGTCGATGATGTCAGTCATAATCAATATCCGATGCCGCTTGATGCAAGCGGAACAGACGACGTCTATGTCGGACGAATTCGTCAGGATCAAAGTCTCGCCAATACGTTCCACATCTGGTGTGTCGCCGATAATATCCGTAAAGGGGCCGCTTCGAACGCTGTCCAGGTAGCACGGCAAGCACTTGAAAGTTCAATCCATTCGTAAGAAACGAGGAGGAATCCGATATGTTTAAAGGAGCAGGAACAGCACTGGCTACACCATTTACATCAACCGGTGAGCTGGATTTAGCGGTATTTGAACAACTGATCGAACAACAACTCGCAGCGAACATTCAAGCGTTAGTCGTCGGGGGAACGACCGGAGAAGGGTCAACGTTGACGAATGAAGAGTTTGAAACGTTACTTGAAACGGCAATCCGTGTGACAGCCGGACGTGTACCGGTCATTGCCGGGACCGGAACGAACAATACGGCTCAAACGATTGAAAAAACACAGACGGCAGCCCGACTTGGTGCTGATGCTGCCATGCTGGTCACACCTTACTACAATAAGACATCACAAGCAGGACTCGTCGCCCACTTCACGGCGGTTGCGGATGCAGTCGATTTGCCAATCATGCTCTACAATGTTCCGTCACGGACAGGGGTCGCGATTTCCGTCGAAACAGCCGTCACACTTGCCAAACATCCGAACATCCAAGCGTTTAAAGAAGCAAGTGGAGACGTCAGTTTCATGGGGGAATTGATGACGGCCTTACCAGATGGCTTTGCAGTCTTCTGCGGTAACGATGATCAAATTCTTCCTTATATGGCATGGGGGGCACAAGGCGTGATTTCCGTCTTGTCGAATCCATACCCGGCAGAAACGCAAGCTTTGGCAGAAGCGTTACTTGCGAATGACTATACGACGGCACGCCGGATTCAAAGTGATTTGATGCCTGTTATCTCAGCATTGTTTAGCGATGTCAATCCGATTCCCGTCAAAGCAGCACTCGAAGAAATCGGCCTTGCTGTCGGGGCACCTCGTCTGCCGCTTGTTCGCCAGTCGGAAGCCGGTCATGCCCATCTGCTTGAGACGATGCGGAGTTACAAAGGAGTGGTTGGATGAGACTCGCCATTCACGGATACGGAGCGACCGGACATTACGTGCATGAACTGGCACCGGATGCCGTCGTCGCCGTCATCGACAAAACGAAAACAGCGGAACAGGTCCCGTCTTACGGTACGCTTGCCGAAATGACGGAGTCGGTCGATGCGATCATTGATTTTTCGCATCCGAGTCTTTTGCCGGACTTGCTTGCTTACGGGATCAAAACGAAAACCCCGCTCGTCATTGCGACGACCGGTTTCTCGGAAGCAGAACTGCAGACGATTCGCGATGCTTCGACACAAATTCCGATTTTCCAATCGTATAACATGTCGTTTGGGATCGCGATGATGCAACAGCTGTTAAAAACACTTGTTCCGCTCGCCGGCGCATTCGACATCGAACTGCTGGAAAAACACCATAATCAAAAAGTCGATGCACCAAGCGGAACGGCGGAGCTGCTACTGCGGACGATTCAAGATTTGCGGAACGTCACACCCGTCTACGAACGGGAATCAACACGCGAGAAGCGCGAAGCAAATGAAATCGGGATGCACTCGATGCGTGGGGGAACGATCTTCGGGGAACATGAAGTATTGTTCGCCGGTGTTGACGAATTGATTGAAATCAAGCATACGGCGTTGTCAAAGAAAGTCTTTGCTTCAGGTGCAATCAAGGCAGCAGAAGCACTCATCCAAAAATCAGCGGGACTCTATACACTGGAGACGCTTTACACACAGGAGGATTCACATGTTATTAACTGATGCTTTTGAAATTGCGAAATTCATTAAAGATGCTAAAAAACAAACACCGGTCAAACTGTACGTTAACGGGGACCTGGCAGGACTGACGATTGAAGGGGCAACAGCTTTCGGAACCGATCAATCTAAAATTTTCTTCGCGGATGCAGGACTTGCGTCAACTTTCTTAGAAGAATATGCAGACCGGATCACGGAAGTTCACGTCGAGTATGACCGCCGGAACAGTGCCGTACCGATGCTTGATACGCGCCATTTAAACGCACGCATTGAACCGGGTTCATGGATTCGTGATCATGTCGTCATCGGTGACAATGCTGTCATCATGATGGGAGCAATCATTAATATCGGTGCATCAATCGGAGATGGTACAATGATTGATATGAACGCCGTTGTCGGAGCACGTGGCACAATCGGGAAAAACGTTCATGTCGGCGCCGGCGCCGTGGTCGCAGGGGTTCTTGAACCGCCTTCAAAAACACCGGTCATCATTGAAGATGGTGTCTTAATCGGAGCGAATGCCGTCATTCTTGAAGGTGTCCGCGTTGGAAAAGATGCCGTCGTCGCAGCAGGCAGTGTCGTCACAGAAGACGTTCCTGCCGGTAGCGTAGTTGCTGGTACTCCAGCACGTGTTATCAAACAGAAAGACGAAAAAACAGCAGAGAAGACGCAATTGGTGGATGATTTACGTTCACTCTGATTGACGTCGAAGAGGAGGAAAACACATGGCAGTGGATACACAGTATGGAGAAGCAATTTGGTTAGACGGAGTTTTTCATGATCCAAAAGAGGCAAATACGAGCGTCATGTCCCATGCGATTCATTACGGAAGCGGATTCTTCGAAGGTATCCGTGCGTATGCGACACCGGATGGTCCGGCGATTTTCCAATTGACGGAACACATTGAACGTCTGTTCCGCAGTTGCGCGTTCTATCACGTGACGATTCCTTATACAGTGGAAGAACTTGTCCAAGCGACAATTGATCTGGTCGCCAAAAACGGCTTTGAATCTTGTTACATCCGCCCGTTTGTTTTCCTCGGTACACCGTGGCAGGCATTGATGGCAAAAGATACGACGGTTCACGTCGGAATTTCTTGTTGGGAACTGGGCGAGTACTTCGATAAAGGCGCCGGTATCCGCGCGAAAGTCGCTTCTTACCGCCGCGTTTCGTCGACAATGATGCCGATGCAGGCAAAAGCTGCCGCCAACTACATGAACTCGCAGCTCTTAAAAGGCGAAGCACAACGTGACGGATTCGACGAGGCGATTGCCCTCGATATGAACGGAAACGTCAGTGAAGCGAGTGTCGCCAACCTGTTCATGTTGAAAAACGGCACGATTTATACACCTTCACTCGACTGCTCGGTATTAGACGGCATCACACGTCAAGTCATCATGCGTTTGGCGCAGGATCAAGGGTATCCGGTCGTCGAGCGTCATATCGGCCGTGATGAGTTATACGTCGCAGACGAAATCTTCTTGACGGGTACAGCAGCAGAAATTACAAGTGTCGGAGAAATTGATCACATCGTCATCAACGGCGGAACACGGACTGTCGCGGATGAGTTGCTTGATCTTTACCGACAGACGGTCTCAGGTCAATTGCCGCAATATGCGGACTGGTTGACACATGTGACACCTGCTGTCGCCGAATGAGTTCAAGAACTGTCGTTACCATTGATCGGGAAGCGGTGCGGCATAATGTCGCATCGGTTTTCGCCCGGTCTAACAAGCAGATTTTTGCCGTGGTCAAAAACAATGCTTACAACTTAGGGATGATTGAAATGGTCGCCACATTGATGGAAGCCGGTGTCCGGCATTTCGCAGTGGCGGAAGTTTATGAAGCAATTGAAATCAAAACGAATTTTCCAGACAGTTATGTCCTGGCGATGAATCCGGCATCGGATTTTAAAGAGGTCCGCTTGCATGGAGTAGCGCTCGGAATTCCTTCGCTCGATTGGCTGACACGTCATCAGGCGGATTTATCGGGAATTGAACTGCATTTAAAAATAAATGTCGGGATGAACCGTTTTGGTGTCAGTTCGCTCGAAGAAGCATTAGCGGTGCTTGAAACCGTACAGGAGCAAGAGCTGACGTTAACAGGGCTCTACACGCATTTCCCGCTTGCCGATGAACCGGGAGCCGATCACGACGGTCAGGTTGAACGGTTCCTTGAAATCGGAAATCCGTTACAGGCGAAACATAGCTTTACTTATATCCATGCCGAAAACAGTGCAACGATCGTCAAGCATGATCCGCGCCTCGCCTGTTGCAATTACGTCCGGCCCGGTATATTCCTGTTTGGATATTCGCCGATCGAAAAAATGGATTGGCTCGTCCCCTCACTCCGGATGACGACGGAGGTTGTTGAAATCCGTGAAGTGGCAGCAGGGGAACACGTCGGTTACGGAACATCGTATACAGCACCGACAGCGATTCGTGTGGCGGTTTTGCCGGTCGGCTACGGGGACGGGGTTGTCCGCGGACGGTCGTCACTGCCGGTCATCATCAACGGAAAACGTTATCCGATCATCAGTAAGTTATTTATGAGTCATACGTTCATCGCCGTCGATTCGACGGTGGAAATCGGTGATAAAGTTGTTCTGTACGGAGACGGCATCGAAATTGATGACATCACCCGGACCGGGACAGCCAATAATTCGGAACAGATGTGTGCCCGTTCGTGGCGTTTAACACATCGTTATTTATAAGGGGGAAGCAAGATGTACGGAAGCCGCTATTTGACGGAACAAAACAATGAACTACAGATTGACGGGGTGGCAGCAACAGAGCTTGCCAAACAATACGGGACACCGCTTTATGTCATGGCAGAACGTGAATTGACGGACCGTCTGGCGACCGTACGCGACGCCTTTTTAAAGAAATATCCGAATACGTATGCTTCGTTTGCTTCTAAAGCCTTGACAATCGGTGCCGTTTACCAGCAAGTTGTCCGACATGGTCTTGGCATTGACGTCGTCACAGGCGGCGAACTGTTCATCGCCCGTAAAGCCGGTGTGCCGGCGGAACGGATTTATTTCCACGGTTCAAATAAATCGACGCAGGATTTACGGTATGCCGTCGAAGAGGGTGTCGGGAAAATCGTCATCGATCATTACGGGGAAATCGCTCAACTCAACCAGATTGCGGGCGATACCTGTCAAACCGTTCAGGTTCTGATCCGGATTGTTCCGCAAGTCATCGGTGGTGCGCACACGAAAATCCAGACCGGTGGTGTCGATACGAAGTTTGGTTTTTCGACGCATGATGATTCGTACCTGCAAGCCGTCGAAGCTGTTTTAGCAGCGGAACATTTGGTGTTACTCGGTATTCATTGCCATGTCGGATCGCAAATTCAAGAAATTGAACTGTTTGAGCGGACGGCCCGGACGATGATGGGATTCGTCGAAACGATTCGCGAGCGGACTTCTTTCGTCGCAAGCGAAGTCAATCTCGGCGGTGGATTTGGAATTGCCTATACGCAAGATGATCAGCCGCTTGATTTCGAACAAACGATGGAGCGGGTTATGGCGATCATCGATGAAGAAACAACGCGTCTTGCGATCGATCGTCCGCGAATCGGGATTGAACCGGGGCGGTGGGTCGTCGCAAATGCCGGAACGACGCTGTACACGGTTGGTGCTATCAAGGAAGTACAAGGTGTACGAACGTACCTATCGGTGGACGGCGGAATGGCGGATAATATCCGGCCTGCTCTATACGGAGCGGTGTACGAAACCGTGATTGCCAATCGAATCAAAGGAGAAACACGTCATGTGACAGTTGTCGGTGCAGCGTGCGAATCCGGCGATCTGGTTGCTGAGTCTGCTGATTTAGCAGAACCCGTCAGTGGAGATACGTTAGCGGTCTTCGGGACAGGCGCTTATAACTATTCGATGGCAAGCAACTACAACCAATTTTTACGACCGGCTGTTGTTTTCGTTAATCAAGGTGAATCGCGTGAAGTTGTCCGTCGCCAGACGTACGCCGATTTAATTCAATGTGATCTGGGTCTTGAAAATATCCCGTCTTCTTAAGAACTGAAACCATTCAAAAGCGTCCTGGTCGTAAAGACCGGGACGCTTTTGTGTTACTTCGGAATGACAAGGACTTGCCCGACGGAAATCAAATTGACATTCGTGATTTTATTGGCACTGGCAAGCGCGGTGACCGTCACGCCGTACTTCGTTGCAATGGAGTAGAGCGTGTCCCCGGCTTTGACGGTATAGGTGACTGTTGTTGGCGGAGGAGGTGTCGTTCCCGGAATGACAAGCACTTGTCCGACAGTGATCAGATTGTAGTTCGTGATGTTATTGGCTTTAGCGAGAGCAGCGACGGTGACATTGTAGAGGTTGGCGATTTTATAAAGGGTATCGCCCGATTTAACCGTATACGTTTTACTGCCGCTTGGAGGCAATTTTAATAATTCGGAGATTGTGACGAATTTATAGCCTTTCGCTTTAAGTTGCGAAATCATCGATGGAAGTGCAACCGGTGTACCGGGTGCACCAGCCCCCGTATGCATCAGAACGATGGATCCCGGGACGATGTTCGGAACGACACGCGCCAAAATGGCTGTTGAACTGATACCTTTCCAGTCAGTTGTATCGATGTTCCACTGAATCGTTTTCGTGTATCCGGCATTCCCGACGGCGGCAAGGACAGCGCTGTTGCTCGCGCCAAATGGTGCGCGGAAAATCGGTTTAGTCGTCCGTCCGGTCAATGACTTGATTAAGTTTTCGGTTTTTGAGAGTTCACTCGTCATCTGAGTGGCGGTTAATTTCGTAAAATCAGGATGCGTATAGGAGTGATTTCCAAGCTGATGCGTCGGAGTTGCAGTGGCGATGTTTTTAATCAATTGTGGATGATTATTGGCACCGGTACCTGTTAAGAAAAAGGTTGCTTTGACATTGTTGGCTTTTAAGATACTCAAAATCTTAGTGATGTTTCCACCATCTGCTCCGTCATCAAACGTCAGTGCGACGACTTTACTCGTCGTCGATCCTTTTGTGACAAACGTCGAACTGGCTGCATCTGCCGTCAAACCGTAACTAAAGAAAGGAAAAAGCGATATTAACATGATCATGATGATCCGAATCCATTTCCCGTGCATGTGTACGTCGCCTCCTTTTTCTAGGATGACTGCCTCTCACTTGACTCTACTTATCTATTACCCTTTTTGAGCAAAAAAACTAAAAAATAGGGAGATAATTCCCGAATTTTTATGAGTCTAAACGGATTAATCTTAAATAATTGTTTAGCCCTGAAATGAATAGGGAACATATGGTATATGGAAATAGTAAAAGGAGTGGAAACGAATGATTGAATTTAAAAACGTCGGGAAGCAATTTAAAGACAACGTTGTCTTAAAAGGCTTAACTCTCGAAATCAAAGAGGGCGAGCTGGTTGTGTTCATCGGACCGAGTGGATGTGGGAAAACGACATCCTTAAAAATGATCAATCGTTTGATTGAACCCTCGTCAGGAACGATTTTAGTCAACGGAAAAGACATCATGAAGACGGATACGATTGAATTGCGTCGTCATATGGGATACGTCATCCAACAGACCGGTCTCTTTCCACACATGACTGTACGGGAGAATATTCAATTGATTGCCGGGCTCGAAGGGAAAGACCACGATCAGATGGATGTTCGAACAGAAGAATTATTACAGATGGTCGGTCTTGATCCCAAACAATTCATTGACCGTTATCCGAGTGAACTCAGTGGTGGACAACAGCAACGTGTCGGGTTTGCCCGAGCCTTGATGAATGACCCGGACGTCATCCTGATGGATGAGCCGTTCAGTGCGCTTGACCCCGTTACACGCAATGACCTCCAAGAAGAACTATTTAATCTCCAGGAAGAAGTCAAGAAAACGATTGTGTTCGTCACACATGATATGGATGAGGCGATCAAGCTGGCCGATCGGATCTGTATCATGCGCGATGGAGAAATCGTTCAGTTTGATACACCGGAAGAAATCCTGCGTCATCCGAAAGACGAGTACGTCGAATCCTTTATCGGAAAAAATAAAATCTGGAGCAGTCCGGCGTTCATCAAAGCAGAGGACATCATGATTGAAGATCCTGTTTCCATTAGCGGAAAACGAACGCTGTTGCAGGGAATTGAAATCATGCGCGGACGTAAAGTCGACAGTCTGTTGATCACGGACCGTGACCGGATCCTTCAAGGAATCGTTAAATTGAAGAATATTCAAACGGCTCCTGATAAAGGGGTTCGGATTGAAGACGTCATGGAAGGGGAACTGGTTGCGGTTGATGAGCAGGACTCCTTGCTTGATGTACTTGAAGTCATGAACCATGAAGAAACAGGCTATCTGCCTGTTACGAATAAAGCAGGACAATTACGTGGATTAATTACAAGAAGTAGCTTGCTTTCTGTCTTGAGTGAGCAGTTCATTCAGGAGGAGGAAGTTCAATGAATGGATTTTTAAATTACGTTCAAAACAATACCGGTCAAATTTTTGACCTGTTACTCGAACACTTGCAGTTGACTGTGCTGGCCGTCGTCATTGCCGTCGTCCTCGGGATTCCGATTGGTATTCTCATCACACGGTATCAACGTTTTGCGAAACCGGTCCTTGCTTTGACAAGCGTCGTCCAAGCCGTACCGAGTCTTGCCCTGCTTGGATTCCTGATTCCGTTCATCGGAATTGGTTCGACACCGGCCATCATCATGGTCGTTCTCTATTCACTGCTTCCAATCGTTAAAAATACGTATACCGGATTATCGAGCATTCCGGGAGATATGCTCGAAGCAGCCAAAGGAATCGGCTTAACGGATCGTCAGATTTTAGGTAAAGTTCAAATTCCATTGGCGTTACCGATCATGATGGCCGGAATTCGGATTTCTGCCGTCACGGCCGTCGGTCTGATGACGATTTCTGCCTTCATCGGTGCAGGCGGATTAGGATATCTTGTTTTCTCCGGGATTCAAACCGTTGATAACAATCAAATTCTGGCTGGTGCCATTCCTGCCGGTATCTTAGCATTAGCCATTGATTTCATTGTCAGCCGGATTGAATATTCGGTCGCACCAAACGGAATTCCGCTTGCAGACGGCCGGGTGAAGAGCCGCGCACGCAAACGCCGTAAAGCGATGTCAGCCGGAAAGAAAATCGCCATTGCAGCGATTGTTTTCCTGCTGATTGGCGGAACGGTCGCCTATTCGTTCTTAAAAACGGATAAAATCGTCATCGGTTCAAAAAACTTTACGGAGCAATTGATTTTAGGAAATATGTTAGCGGATCTCATTGAAGACAAAACAGATTTAGAAGTCGAGCGTCAACTCAATCTCGGCGGAACAAAAGTCGCCTATGGAGCACTTGAAACAGGCGAAATTGATGCTTATGTCGAGTACACGGGAACATTATTGATTGATGTCCTGAAACAAAAACTGGAAACTGATCCGGAAGCTGTTTATAAAAAGGTCGGAAAAATGATTCCGGAAAAGAGCCAGGTTGATGTTCTCGATCCAATCGGTTTTAACAACACGTACGCTCTTGCGATGACAAAAGAAGATATTAAAAAATATGACTTGAAAACTGTTTCCGACATGGCAGCAGTCAGTAACCGATTGATTCTCGGATCAACGATTGAATTCGCCAACCGCGAAGACGGGTACTTGGGATTAAAGAAAAAATATCCCGACATGAAGTTTAAAGATGTCCAGCCGGTCGACGGCGGATTACGTTATACGGCTTTAACGAACGGAAAAACCAATGTCATCGACAGCTTCTCGACAGACGGTCTACTGAAAAAGTTTAATCTGACAGTTCTTGAAGATGATAAAGAATTTTTCCCGCCATATTACGCTGTACCACTTGTTCGTCAAGAAACACTCGAAGAACATCCGGAATTAAAAGAAGTCCTGAACCTGTTAAAAGATAAGATCACAGATAAAAAGATGCAGGAATTGAACTTTAAAGCAGATGTCGAAAAAGAACGTCCGGAAGATGTGGCACGTGAATTCTTGATTGAAGAAGGACTCATTAAAAAGTAAAAAAAGAGAGCCGAGGCGAGAATCCGCTTCGGCTCTTTATCATGCGCGCTGACGCGCTATATCGTTTTGGAAAATAGGTAATCCTAGTAGATCATTATTTTTTGATTCGACTAGCGAGCCAAGCGCGAACTGTATTTTGCTGAATCATACATGTTCTTCCTCTCTTGATTGAATTATTCCTAAACTCAAGGATTTTTGCTCGGCATCATTAACAATACGTGCTTGCAACTCTTTCGTCAACCCATCTGTTTCGTATACAGGTAAAGTCGGCAAACCGTAACTCGGATTATTTGTGGATGAAAACAAGTCAGCCATCAACCGTTCTTCGAATAATGGTGTCATTTTAAATCCTCCCCCGTCGTGATTCCTGCCTTACTTCTACAGTGTAAGGGAGAGATGTAAACAAACGAGAGGTAAATTGTTAAAAACAGGTGAACTTTGTAAACGTTTTCACATTGTCGTCAAATCTTCTTCGAGTGGCGTGCAGTCAGCAGCATATTGTTGACCCCGTTTGACGTATTTCCGGATCGTCCGTTCCATGATGAACCGGTCATGATCACTGATTTCACGAACGATTTTTGCCGGAACGCCCATGACCATCGAATTCGGAGGAACGACCATTTTAGGTGGGACCAGACTGCCGGCTGCAACGAAGGCACCGCTTCCGATTTCAGCTTCGTCCAAAATCGTCGCCGACATCCCGATCAAAGCGCCTTGGCGAATGATTCCCCCGTGAATCATTGCCATGTGTCCGATCGTGACATCATCTTCAATGATGGTCGGATACCCTTCATACTGATGAATCATGGACCCGTCCTGAATATTGACACGCTCGCCAATTTTAATCGGACCTTCATCTCCCCGGATGACCGTATTGAACCACACAGTCGAATCTTTACCGATTTCGACCTCTCCGATGACTTTGGCGCCGTCTGCGATATAGACGCTCGGGTCAACGTTTGGAACCAATTGACCTACACGATATTTCATGTCTGTTCCTCCCTTTTACTTTCAAGTGTACGTTTTCATCTTGACTGTTGGAAAAATAAATTGCAACTGCTTCCAAACTAATTGTAAGATGGTAAAAATACCGTTCACACCAGGAGGAAACAGGATGAATCAGACAGTTCGGGCACGACTTATTACCATCGCCGCAAAAAAAGAAAAAGCAGCAGTCGTCTATCAAGGCATTCAGGTCATCGATGTCATGACACGTGAGACGTATCAAGCGGATGTTGCGGTAGATTCCGGCTACATTGCCGCTGTCGGCGACGGATATGAAGGAATTGAAATGATTGACGGAACAGGAAAATTCATTGCGCCGAGTTTCATTGACGGCCATGTCCATATCGAGTCATCGATGGTGACACCAAGTGAATACGAACAGGCAATTTTACCGCTCGGTGTAACGACCGTCATTGCCGATCCGCATGAGATTGCGAACGTAAAGGGAGCGGAAGGGCTCCAGTTCATGTTGGACGATGCAGCAGGACTGTCGCTTGACGTGCGGATGATGTTGCCGAGCTGTGTTCCAGCGACATCATTTGAACATGCCGGGGCATCGCTCGATGCAGCGGCACTCGCATCTTTCGTGGATCATCCGGGCGTGCACGGCTTAGGAGAAGTCATGGACTATCCGGCGGTGGAACGGGCGGATCAGGATATGCTGAAAAAAATCGAACAAATCGAAGCTGCCGGGAAACTCGTGGATGGTCATGCCGCAGGACTCGGTGCACGTGAATTGAACATCTACGGTGTGGCAGGCATCCGGACGGATCACGAAGCGGTCAGCAAGCAAGAAGCGATTGAACGGGCGCGACGCGGATTATACGTCGAAGTCCGGGAAGGGTCGGCTGCCCGGAATCTCCAGGAAGTGCTTGATGCGGTCACGGAAAGTAATGCCGGTCGATTCCTGTTCTGTACGGACGATAAGCATCTGGACGATACGTTACGTGAAGGCACGATTGACTATAATATCCGCTATGCCATACAACACGGGATTAAGCGGGAAACGGCTTATGCGATGGCTTCTCTTCATGCAGCCAATGCGTATCAACTAAATGACCGTGGAGCAATCGTCCCGGGACGCCGTGCGGACTTTGTCATTTTGCAGGATGCCGATCAAGTGACGATTAAGGAAGTCTTCGTCAATGGACAGGCGGTCGCCCGAGCCGGTAAAACAATCATCTCATCCCAAAAGATAGCGGTACCGTCGACATTGCGCGGCGAACTGAAAACGAAGCCGATCACGGATCAAGTTTTTGAACTCGTATTAGAAAAACCGAAAGCGCATGTCATCGGAATCATCCCGAAAAGTATTGTCACGGAACATTTGATTTTGGATGTGCCTTTACAGGACGGGAAATTTGTCCCCGTCCCGGAACAGGACTTATTGAAAATCGCCGTCATCGAGCGTCATAATGCGACCAACTTCTCAGCAGTCGGCATCGTTAAAGGGTTTGGCATGAAGCGAGGTGCCATTGCGGCGACGGTCGCCCATGATTCGCATAACCTTGTTATCGTCGGAACATCGGATGCCGAGATGAAACTTGCGGCAGAGCGTCTGATCAAGGCGGGTGGAGGTGTCATTGCGGTCAACGGGACAGAAGTTCTGGCGGAGTTGCCGCTTGAAATCGCTGGATTGATGACGAGTCGTCCTTTCCAGGAAGTCGGAGATACCCTCGAAGCGCTCAATGATGCACTTGATGTACTCGAAGCCGACCGCTCCTTTAATCCGTACTTGACGATGTCGTTCCTCTGTTTGCCTGTCATCCCGAATCTGAAGTTGACGGACAGCGGATTGTTTGACGTTAAAACGTTCCAACATATTGCAGTACAAGCTTAAATGAAAAGGTAAAGTTCACGAAAGGTGATGATGTGGACTTTACCTTTTCTTAATAGTTTTCCGGTTGAATCATTATTTGATCCTTGTTATAGTAGGTCTTATATCTTTGTGAAAAGTGTAGCTTGATGAAACTTTTCAGGAGGATACTCCGTAGAAAAGAAGAGAACAATCAGAAAGGACAGATTCAATGGATAAGTCATATTTTGAAGGTCATGAAAAGTTGATTGCTGATGTATACCGTTCATTTATCGACCAGTTTCATGAGTTACCAAACAACCGGCGTACAAAACGTCAGTTACGAAATCTTGCGTTTTCAGTGATTCGACAGGCTGGTCCGACCTATCAGGAACGAACCGTCTTATACGCATTTTTTGCTGAATTTTTCCGTGCGGTCGAAGAAGGACAGCGGGAAGAAATCGAATTTTATAAACAAATCGCACAGTAAAGACCCCGATCGGCTCCGGCAGAAGGGGTCTTTGTTGTATACAAAAACCGGTCACCAAGGGAATCCTGGTAACCGGTAGGAAGATACTTATTTTACTTCCATCCATTTGAAGCTCATGTCTGCTCCGAATGGGTGACGATATAGTTTGTCGATGTTCGCACGTTGCAAGTATGCTTCACCTTTTTGGTAGATTGGAGCAATCGCATAGTCTTCTGCCAAGAGCATTTTTTCAGCTTCTTGAAGCGTCGACCAGCGTTTTGCTTCATCCGGCTCTGCTTTTGCTTCTTTAATCATCTTATCGAACTCTTTGTTCGAGTATTCCATACGGTTAAAGCTTCCGCCTGTTAACCACATATCGAGGAACGTCATTGGATCCTGGTAGTCAGGGCCCCAACCGGCAGCAGAGATGTCGTAATCGCCTTTAGACTCGAGGTCCAGGAAGTTTTTGAACGGTTGTTGCTTGATGTTGACCGTAAGACCCGGTAAGTTTTTCTCGAGATCACCTTTTAAGAATTCAGAAACTTTCTTGAAGGCATCTTCATCACGTGACAACATATCGAGTTCTACTGTTTTGACACCGAGTTCTTTTAGGCCGGCATCCCATGCTTTTTTCGCTTCTGTTGCATCAAAGCTTTGGAGATCTGGATATTTGGCACGGAAATCTTCCCCATCCGGAGTGAATGTAAAGTCTTTTGCGACGATGAAGTTAGCCGGTTTTGAACCGTCATTTAAGATGACGTCTGTAATTCCTTGTTTTTCAAAACCAAGTGCAAGCGCTTTACGGATGTTTTCGTTTTTAAGTGCTTTATTTTTTTGGTTGAATCGGAGGAAGTTGATCCGTGCATCTGGACGTGTCTTGTAGTTGTCGGATTTTTCGTATTGTGAGACGAACTCCGATGTGATAGGTGCGAAGTCGACGTCTTTCGACTCGAACAAGTTGACACCAGTCGAAATTTCTTTAACGACTTTTACATCGATTTTTTCCATTTTGACGTTTGCTTTATCCCAGTAATCCGGGTTTTTCTTATATGTCCAACCGGAATTAGATTGCCACTTATCCAAGATGAATGGTCCGTTGAAGAGCATCGAGTCGACGTTTGTCGCAAACTTGTCGCCGTTTTCTTCGACAAACGATTGCTTGAGTGGTAAGTAAGTCGGGAAACTTGTCAATCCGAGGAAGTATGGAGCCGGAGCTTCCAATTGCACTTCAAGAGTTTGATCGTCCACTTTCTTGACACCGAGCGAATCGAGTTCTGCTTCACCGGCTAAGATTTTGTTAGCATTTTTTAAATCCTGAAGGATGTATGCGTACTCTGCTCCTGTTTTTGGATCGAGTGCACGTTTCCAAGAGTAGATGAAGTCGTCTGCCGTAACAGCTGAACCATCTGACCACTTGGCATCTTTACGGAGTTTAAATGTATATGTTTTCTTATCATCTGATACTTCGACACTTTCTGCGATTCCGGCAGTCGGTTTGTTGTCGCCGTCAAGACGGTAGAGACCTTCAAAGACGTTGTTCGTAACGATGATGGATGTTGAGTCCGTTGTTTTTGTTGGATCAAGTTGTGGCACATCCGTAGTCGAGATGAGTGTCACCTCTTGTTTTTTTTCTTTTGAGGAAGAAGAGTTTCCATCTGATTCATTGCTTTGGCCACAAGCTGCTACTGCGAGCAGCGCCATGCTGGATAGTCCAGCAAAGGCAATTTTAGTTTGTTTCTTCATGTGAAAGATGACCCCCCGATTAGATTGAAATGATTTCAGAAAAGTGTGAACATAATGTAAATTTAAGTGAAAGCGAGTAAAAATGCAACACAAATTTTCTGACAATTTCTATTGATCAAGGTCTATATGCTCAATTCCGAGTGTTTTCAAGTAGTCATAAAGTATGAATATCGTCAGTTTATGAGGAGAATACATCCGTAAAGTCAACTGCCGCGCATGACCGCGTAACCGGATATTAGTAATGCGGACTCCTTTTTTTTCTAATGCTGCTTTGACCGTTTGAGCATCCGTATCCGCTGCGAGAGTCAGGTGGGCAACGATGACGTTAGCTTCGAATCGGCTATTGTTGACCCGCTTCATGACCCAAGTCAGTCCTTCCAATGAAAAAAATAAAAAGAGGACTAAAAACGTGGCTTCTAGGATAAAGCCAGCTCCGAGTGCAATGCCAATTCCACTGGCTGCCCAAATGATGGCAGCAGTCGTCAAACCACTGACGATATCGTGCGGACGTCTTAAAATCACGCCGGCGCCGATGAAGCCGATTCCGGCGACGACTTGAGCGACAAGACGCATCGGATCCATTTGGACATTGGGGGCAATCGTACTGTACAGCACGACAGACTTAATGGATACGATGGTTAACAGACAACTGATCAGGGTAATTACGAGGCTAGTACGTATACCAACAGGCTTATTTTTGATTTCGCGTTCGAATCCGATGATGATACCGAACAGTGCGGCTATCATCAATTTAAAAAAGTCCTCTAGTTGGAACGAATGGATCCAATTCATATTGATCAAATCCTTTCTTTACAATGGCTTTGATTTTGTTATAATGAATTTTGTGTCTTTCGAATTAATATACGTTTGATATGAATAGATATACAAGAAATAAAGGACGTGTTAGAGGATGAATCAACAAAAAATCGGCTTTTTTGCTTTAGCCGCAATGGTCATTGGATCGATGGTCGGTGGAGGTGCCTTCAATCTGCCGGGAGCAATGGCTCAAAAAGCGAGTGCAGGTCCGATTCTAATCGGATGGGGAATTACTGGTCTTGGCATGATTATGCTGGCGCTGGTCTTTCAACACTTGGCAAACAGTAAACCGGAACTTGAAGGCGGCATTTACGCATATGCCCGTGAAGGATTCGGACGATTTGTCGGTTTTAACAGCGCCTGGGGATATTGGGTCTCGGCCTGGATCGGGACAGTTGCCAACATAACGTTGGTCTTTAATGCACTCAGTTACTTTTTCCCGATTTTCTCATCAGAAAATCGTGTATTTTTGTTAGTGATGAGTATCGTTGTCGTATGGGGACTGTTTTTCATCGTCTCGAGCGGGATTAAAGAAGCGACACTTGTCAACCTGATTACGACGATCGCAAAGCTCGTTCCCATTTTGATTTTTATTTTATTGGTAGCAATTGCTTTTAATGTGAAGACGTTTAACCTGAATTTTTGGGGAGAAGGAACGGAATTAGGCAGTATCTTTACGCAAGTCAAAGGAACGATGCTTGTGACGCTTTGGGCCTTCGTCGGGATTGAAGGGGCTGTCGTCTTGTCGACACGCGCCAACAAACGGAGTGATGTCGGGAAGGCGACAGTCGTAGGGCTTGTCGGAGTACTTGTCATCTACATCCTGATTTCCGTCTTATCGCTCGGTGTTTTGAACCAGGAACAGTTAGCAGGATTACAAGAACCGACAATGGCTTATGTGCTCGAAGCTGCGATTGGTCCGTTTGGAGCAACCTTGATTATGGTCGGACTGATCATTTCGTTATCCGGAGCACTGCTCGGATGGACGATTCTGGCGTCTGAAATTTCCTACCTCGTTGCGAAAGATGGTGCGTTTCCAAAGTTCTTTGCAAAAACGAACCGGAAAGGGGCGCCGGTCGGTGCGTTGCTGATCACTCAAATTGCGACCCAGTTCGTTGCAGGTATCGCCTTATTTTCTGCACAGACGTATTTAGTCTTATCCAGTATTGCCGGAATTTGTGCATTGTTGCCGTATCTGTTGTCTGCCGTGTACAGTGTCCGTTTTTCACGGGCAGAACGCAATACAAAGATGCTGATCTTCTCGACGATTGCCGCCGCCTATTCACTGTGGCTCGTCTACGCTTCAGGGATTTGGTATATCGTCATCGCAGCCCTCGTCTATGTACCGGGTATCATCGCCTATCTGATGGCGGAGCGGGAGCAGAAGCGGGGCGGTATGTCGCGTTACGAAATGATTGCGAGTGGAATTTTAATTATCTTAGCTGCCGTTGCAGTTTACGGGATGATCGGTGGACAAATTCAATTGTAAGACAATGGACGAATCTCATCGGCGGACTTCAAAAACCGTCTTTATACGAAAAACAGGAGCCGGAGTCTAGTCCGGCTCCTGTTTTTTAGTTGTCCTTATTGTCCGGTTCTTCAGGATTGGATGAACCAAAACGCAGTTCTACTTCCTCAACAGACAACGGTTCGGAAAAAATGAATCCTTGCATCTGCTGGCAGGCGGTCGCTTCCAGATAACTCAGGGCAGTCGTCGTTTCGACGCCTTCTGCGACCAGATTCAGCTTTAAGTTTTGACCAAGTTGAATGATTGAGTCGAGCAACCCGTTTTCTCCTAAATCGATGCCGTCAATGAAGACTTTATCGATCTTGAGTTCATCAATCGGAAAAGCACGCAAATATTGTAAGGAAGAATAACCTGTTCCAAAATCATCAATCGATAATCGGAAACCAAGCGCTTTGATCAGTTGCATCCGTTCAATTGTCCGCTGTGTCTGTAAAATTGCAATATTTTCCGTCAGTTCGAGTGTCACGAATCGGGGATCGATCTTTTTTTGAGACACGACATGCTGTAAGGTCCGGACAAACGAATCGCTTTGGAACTGATGCGGTGAAATGTTGATGGCCATCGTCAAATCAGGTGCAATCTGTTTCTGCCAAAGTGCGAGTCGTTCGCAGGCTTCGATGACAACCCAGTTGTTGATGGGTGTAATCAAAGCCGCTTCTTCGGCAAGGGGAATGAACTCATCCGGAGGAATGCTCCCAAGTGCCGTATGATTCCAACGCAACAGCGCTTCAAAACCATCGACATGCTTGGTTTTCAAGTTGATGATCGGTTGATAGACCAAATGAAGGGCTTGATCCTCTAAAGCCGTAAATAATGAGCGTTCGAGCTGTAATTTCCGGGTGAACTGCTCATCCATTTCATGGGTCAAATACTGGATTGTTCCTGTGCCGATTGATTTTCCGGCATACAGGGCCATCTCCGAACGACGGTACAAATCTTCAAGTGATTTGGCTTCCGAAGGATAGACGGTAATTCCGAACGTACAGGAGATGATTAAGGAATGCCCATTAATATAATAGGGACGTTGCAATACTTGTTGCAGTTTCCGGGCATATTGGAACAAGGCATTCCGGTCTGTCACTTCGAGCACCACACCAAACAAGTCACTCGTCGGATGGAACGTTAACAGCTGTTTTGCATGTTCGGACAAACGTTTGGCTAACGCTTGTAAAAGTTGGTCGCCGACATGTGTCCCGAAGGAATCGTTGATGACTTTAAAACGATCAATATCAAATAAGATGAGTGAGATCGGGAGATCATCAGATGCTTTGGAGAATAAGACCTGACCTTCCCGAAGAAAGCCACGTCTATTCAGTAGATGGGTCAATTCATTATGATGAACTAAAAAATCAAGTTCCTGTTCGAGATGTTCGGTTTCCGTAATATCGGTACCAATGAAAAGATGTTGGAAACGGACACCGTTTACGTCATAAACCGGAATCAAAGTGGCATGAAACACTTTTTTAGACTCATCCTGTGTCGATATGGACAACTTCCCGGACCAGGCTTTTTTCTTCTTGATTTGAGAGCGAATCATGGGAAGGACGTCTTCAGACGAATCTAGTAATATCGTCCAAGGTTGACCGAGCAACAGGTGTGGGCAAAAACCCGTAACATCCGTCAAATTGGTATTGGCGTATTGAATCGTTCCCCGTGCGTCGAATATTGCGACACAAGCGATTTGATCAAACGCATAGCGTAAGTCCATCAATCCTTGAAATAACGGTTTGGTTGCATTCTGTTGAGTGGAAGAAGGCAGCTGACAGAAAAAAGCACCAGAAGGTTCGTTTTTTTCATCAAAGAGCGGTGAGACGAGCAACGTCGATGTCGAACGGTCACCTGATTTATGAAGAAATGTTGTATTCGGTAATTGCATCGATTGCCGCTTTTCTAAAAATGAATACCAGATTTGCCGGCTGAACGCAGCATCTTCCGGGTCAAGGAGCGGGACCAGTTGTCCGGTAACTTCTTGTGCCGACCAGCCCCAGCAGGATTCGGCAGCCTCATTCCAAGAATGGACGGTTAAATCGACGTGTAGGATAAATGCAGGTAAAGGAAATCCTTGCATGACAGTTTCGTAGGAACTAATGGTCGAACGATCCATTATGGACGCACACTCCTTTTAAATGATCAGAGATGACGGTTCACTTGTCTTGTCTATTCCCAGTATATTCAATTTTCATGCGAATAAATCCTGTATTTCGATTGAAGATTATCCGTGTGAATCTGTTATAATCAGAATGAAAGCGTTTTCCAAGCGAAAAAGGGGGATTTATCATGAATCAAACAGAGAAAATCATTACACAGACAGAGAAATTCGGGGCACACAACTATCATCCGCTTCCAATCGTCATCTCGGAGGCAGAAGGGGTGTTCGTCAAAGATCCGGAAGGCCGCGAATATATGGATATGCTTAGTGCCTATTCAGCTGTGAACCAAGGACACCGTCATCCGAAAATCATCGAAGCCTTAAAACGGCAAGCGGATAAAATTACGCTGACATCGCGCGCGTTTCACAATGACCAGTTGGGGTTCTTTTATGAGAAGGTCGCGCAATTGACAGGAAAAGATATGGTCCTGCCGATGAATACGGGAGCGGAAGCGGTCGAGACGGCAGTTAAGGCAGCACGTCGCTGGGCGTACGAAGTCAAACAAATTCCTGGAGATGCTGAAATCATCGTCTGCGAAGGGAACTTCCATGGTCGGACGATGACGGCTGTTTCGATGTCAACAGAAGCCGAGTATCAACGTGGATTCGGACCACTCTTACCGGGCATCAAAACGATTCCATACGGGGATTTGGAAGCATTGAAAGGCGCCATCACGGAAAATACAGCTGCCTTCATCGTTGAGCCGATCCAAGGTGAAGCGGGTATCCTGATTCCGTACGAAGGATTCTTGAAAGATGCCCAGGACGTCTGTAAGGAACAAAACGTATTGCTCGTCTCGGATGAAATCCAATCAGGACTGGGCCGTTCGGGTAAATGGTTTGCTTCGGACTGGGACAATGTAACACCAGATATGTACATCTTAGGAAAAGCACTGGGGGGCGGCGTGTTCCCGATTTCTTGTGTGGCTGCCAACCACGATATCCTGAGTGTCTTTAATCCGGGATCGCATGGTTCGACATTCGGCGGAAATCCATTGGCCTGTGCGGTATCTGTCGCTTCACTTGAAGTTTTGGAAGAAGAGAAGTTACCGGAACGTTCACTAGAGCTCGGAACATACTTTATGAACCGTCTAAAAGAAATCGACAATCCGATGATTAAAGAAGTTCGTGGGCGCGGATTATTCATCGGTGTCGAATTGACAGAAGCGGCTCGTCCGTATTGCGAAGCATTAAAAGAAAAAGGATTGCTCTGCAAGGAAACACATGAGACAGTCATTCGTTTTGCACCACCACTCGTCATTACAAAAGAAGAATTAGACTGGGCATTCGAACGGATTGAACAAGTCCTCGGCGTCTCGGTTGCACAGTGACAGTCCACTCCCTATCGGAAAGCGATAGGGAGTTTTTCGATTGATGGACCCCTAAGACTGGGAGCAAATGAGAGCAGAGAAATGTTTGAATCTGTTTCAGGTGGGAACATACTACTATGCGTTAAAAAAATAGGGGGTAATGAACATGTCACATGATAGCGGATTAAACAAAAAAGCTGATGGTTTAGTTGATAAAGTTGCCGGAAAAGCGAAAGAAGCGCTCGGAAAAGCAACAGGAGATAAATCAACAGAACGTGAAGGCAAAAAAGATCAGCTTAAAGGCGATGCTAAAAAAACAGTTGGTAATGTTCAACAGAATCTTGAAGATACGAATCGTCGTTAATCTGTACCCGTAAGGTCCCTTATCTAAAGGGATCTTTTTTTATGAAAAAATATGTATAAAGGTCTAGTCATTTAGACGTGTATGTGGAATAATAATAGATGTTAAAGCGTTTTCATCGTCATGTCATTATTTGTTTTTATTTAGGAAAGGATGAAGTGTATGTTGCAGTTTCTTCAACGAATCGGTAAAGCTTTAATGCTGCCGATCGCCGTTTTACCAGCCGCGGGAATTGTCCTTCGACTCGGTTCAGCCGATATGTTGGATATTCCGTTAATGGTGGCAGCAGGTGGTGCGATTTTTGATAATCTTCCACTGATTTTTGCGATTGGTGTTGCGATTGGATTATCCATTGATGCCAGCGGAGCTGCCGGATTGGCAGGAGCAGTCGGGTATTTGGTCTTAAAAACGGGCGTTGACTCGATGAATAAGGATTATTCAAATGCCCAGATTCAGGCCAAGTACGATGCGATTGCCGCCATTGTCAATGACTCCTCGACGAAAGTGGACGGAGCGACCTTAAGTTCCATTGCCAATCAGGCAACCTTAGGATCAATGGTCAACATGGCTGTCTTCGGCGGAATTATTGCCGGTATCGTTGCCGGTTTGTTGTACAACCGATTTTACAATATTAAATTACCGGATTGGTTAGCATTCTTCGGCGGACGCCGTTTTGTTCCGATCATCACGTCAGCCGCTATGCTGGTCTTAGCGTTTGTCTTTGGTTACTTATGGCCGTTCATTGAAGACGGAATCAATAATGCGGGAGAATGGATGGTCAGCCTTGGAGCAGGAGGGGCCGCACTGTTTGGATTCTTCAACCGTCTGTTAATTCCTGTCGGTCTTCACCATGTCTTGAACAATATTTTCTGGTTTGTCTTCGGTTCATATGAAAAAGCGGATGGAACAATTGCGAATGGAGATATCGCACGCTTCTTCGCTGGAGATCCGACAGCCGGTATTTATCAAGCCGGATTTTTCCCGATCATGATGTTCGCTTTACCGGCTGCAGCAGCAGCCATGGTCATGGCGGCACGCAAAGAAAATCGGAAAGCCGTCGCAGGGGCGATGATTGGTCTTGGATTAACATCATTCCTGACAGGGATTACGGAACCGATTGAGTTTTCATTCATGTTCTTGTCACCGGTCTTATATGTCATGCACGCCGTGTTGACGGGTGTTTCCATGGCAGTCGTCAATTTACTCGGTATCTTGCACGGGTTCTCCTTCTCTGCCGGTTTCATTGACTATGTCCTGAACTTCGGAATCGCGACAAAACCGTTGCTTTTACTCGTTGTCGGTCTCGTATTCGCCGTCATTTATTACTTCCTGTTCTACTTCATGATCACGAAATTCGATCTGAAAACGCCGGGTCGTGAAGATGAATCACTTGTAACGGATGCAGGCCCTGTCACGGGTGTATCAGACGATAAGTACGAGCAACAAGCAGCACGTATTTTTGCAGGCTTACAAGGAACGGACAACGTTACAGCGATTGATAACTGTGCGACACGTCTCCGTCTCCAGGTAAAAGATTCAACGATCATTGACGAAGCTGCAATTAAAGCGGCCGGCGCAAAAGGTGTTATGAAGATGGGCGCGAAAAACGTCCAAATCATCATCGGTACGGATGTCGAGTTCGTCGCTGATGCGATGAAACGTCAAAAATAATGCTATAAAAAAACGACCTTTCCTGATTGCTCAGGAGAGGTCGTTTTGACGTGGAACAGAAGTAGTCGATTGTTTCAGACTGCTGACGTAAATCGGATAGAAAATTCCAATCAGGATGATGATGATCCCGATCCACTGTGAACCGGAGAGATGCTCACCGAGGATGAGGACGGAACAGATGACGGCAGTCGGCAGTTCGGCTGCACCAAGCAAGGAGACGCTGGCCGGGCTTAAGTGTGGGGCACCTGCTGCGAATAACAGCGGTGGCAGAATTAAGGCGAACAGACCCAGTGGAAGTGCGTACCAGATCAGTCCCTGTTCGAAATTCGCTGCAGTCAGGAAAGTCGTCGGCGGATACATAATCATGACGAAGAGAAGTCCGCCTGTCATCATATAAAAGCTTTTTTTAATGACCGGTACATGGTTTGCGACCCGTCCGCTCGCAAGCAGGAAGATCGAGAAACTGACGGCTGCGCCGAGTCCGAACAACGTACCGCGCACGTCAAGGGCGCTCGTATAAGCAGCGCTCGCTAAAATGGCACCGCCGATCAATAGGACGGCAGACAAGAAATGAGAACGCGACGGCAGACGTTTTGCCAAAATCGAATCAATCACGACACCAATCCATGTGAATTGGAAGAGGAGAATGATGGCGACTGAAGCGGAGACGGTTTGTAGGCTCTGATAATACAGGTAACCGGTCGTGCCGCTTGAAATTCCGATGGCCATTAAAGTAAGAGCTGTTTTCGGATTCAGACGAAGATTTTTTGACAGCAGGGCTAAGACAAAAATCATCAGCCATCCGAAGAAAAATTGACTTCCGGAAACAGCGGCTGAGTCAAAACCGGCACCGTAAGCCAGTTTGACGATGGTCGACAGGACGCCGTAACTGATGGCGCCGATTAAGACGAAAAGTGTTGCTTTTGAACGATTCATACAGATCCCTCCATGTTTTAGAACGCACAAAAAAGGTTGCAACGGGGCCTTGTCCAGGTTTTTTGGACAGGGTTTGGTTGCAACCTGTGTGAGTTATTTAATGTTGAGTCCAGCCTTTTTGTAAAAGGTTGGCTTTAATTCATTGTAGCGGACGGTCAATTGATTAAAGGTTTTGAGTGCTTCTGTCGCTTGACGGGAAGTCCGGTTTAAATCAGCTGTTGCTTCATCAATCTTAACGAAGTTCGGTTTTTCGGTCAAGTAGGAAAGCACTTTCTTTTCTGAATCAATCGTCGCCGCATAACGTTTCAAAAACGTATCAAAAGCCTTCTCCCGCTCTTTAAAGATATTGATAAGGGCTGTCCCGTCTTTTTTAGCGGCAGGCAACGAAGATAGGGTACTTGTTAATTCCGCAAGGTCTAACTCATCAAAAGCATGGGTACGGATTGTCTGTTCTTGTTTTAACAATTTGACACGGTTTTGATTCAGAGCGGTCAATTCATCCCGTTCATTTTGTGCCCGTTTAATATCATCGGCCCCGGCTTCGAGGACGGCTTGGTAGGTATTGACGGAAATTTCATCTTGGCGTGTCCGTTGCTCGGCGACGACTGCTGCTTTTTGTTCGGACTTCGCTTGTTCTTCCAACTGCTCGTATACCGAAGCAGCCGGATCACTCGAACAGGCACTGAGAAGCAAGAGGCCGAGACAGGTCAAACAACTGGTGAGGATCATCCGTTTATTAATCATGAAAGGAACTCCTTATAAATTAGAGAATTTTGCGAAATTATACGGGACATGAAAATCTTCATCATAGATGGAAAATTGATAGCCTTTTTTCTTTAATCCGGCGACAATCGCAGGCAATGCCTGCAATGTTTGTGGTTGTTCATGCAACAGGATGATTTCGACCGGGCCTTCCGCACGGCTGATGACAGTGTTGGCAACTTCCTTGGCACTATCTTTGTAGTACCAGTCCATCGAATCGATCGACCAGTCCCACACCCGAAGTTTCGCCTGTTCGATCTCTTTTGCAATCGACTTGGTAATGCCGGGTGTTGATCCATAAGGCGGACGTGTCAACAACGGGCTGTGATTCGTCAGTTGGTTGATTTGTTTCTGTACCCGCAGCATCTCGGGAACATACTGCTTTTTCTTATACAACGTGTCGTAATCATGAGTTTCACTGTGTGGTCCGATGTAATGTCCAGCCTTTGCCATCGAGCGGACGACATCCGGTTGCTCATTGATGTTACTTCCGATCAAAAAAAAAGTCGCTTTAACTTCTTGTTCTTTTAATGATTTCAAGATGTCTGAAGTCAAAGCGGTCGGTCCGTCTTCAAATGTCAGATACGCCACTTTTTTAGTAATCCCGTTCCATTTCTCGACGCGTACCTTGTCCAGGTTCGGAGTCGGAACTTCCTGTAAAGATTGGACGGTTTTTACGCTCGCTTGTTGTTGTGTCGAAGTCAAGTACTGATAAACGATGTAACCGCCAATCGGAAGAAGAATCAGCGCCAGCACGATCAAAAGCTTAGCGAAATACTTTCGTTTGGGTTTTCGGTATCTTGGACCAAGTCCGATGGGATTGCCTGAGTTGTATGAATCCATTGATGTCTGAGCTCCTTTACGGAAAATCTTATGAGTTAAATGTAACATTTTGTCTGTTTCATTTGTAACAAAAATATTACAAAAAGATGACTGGATAACCTGTAATTCAAAAAAAGTTGATTAAGATAGAAATAATGTTATATTTTCAAACAAAAAAAGAAGTCCATCCGCTACGGTAGACTTCCTTCTTCAAGCAAATTTGCGATTAGTGTTCTGTAACAGCACACTCATCACATTCTGTTTTATACGATTCGCATTGTTCATCCATTTCTTTTCCGCAATGGGAGCAGGTTTTGACCGGAAGTTGACGGTAAAACTCGGGAGAGGTCTCTTGGTAAAGGGGTTGTTCCATGATTGTGTTCCTCCTCTTAGTATATGGATGTACCAGCAAACAACACTGAATTTATTTTATTGTACTAGTACAGAAGCGGTATGTCAATCTTTGTTTTATAACAGAAGTTTCTTTAGCAAGTCTTGTCATATGACAGGTAAGCGTAGAGGATGATACGATAACATAGTAAACAGATGTACCTAGAGGGGGATCATTATGAATCAAACATTATCTGACACACTATCGATTTTGACAGAACGCCGGTCAGTTCGTCATTACGATGAGACATTCACGCTTTCACAAAAAGAAGTACAAGAATTGGTTGAATTGACGACAGCTGCGCCAAGTGCCTGGAACCTGCAACATTGGCATTTCGTTGCCTTCCATTCGGAAGAAGCGAAACAACGATTAGCTCCAATCGCTTACAATCAGCCGGCCATCAGTTCTTCTTCCGTCGTCATTGCCGTACTAGGGGATTTACAGGCAAACCGAAACTATAATCCGGTTTATGGACCAGCTGTAGAAGCAGGAGGCATGACGGAAGACTTGTTTGACTCGATCAAAGGACAAGTAGAAGGGGCTTACGCGAGAGATGCAGCCATGTCAAACGCAAGTTTAGCTGCGATGCAACTGATGCTAGTTGCTGAAGCAAAAGGACTCTCGACACTCGCGATGGGCGGATTCAATCACCAACTCTTTACAGAAACGTTTATTACAGACGAACGTTATGTCCCGGTCATGTTGATTGCTGTCGGGAAAGCAATCGAAGACGCGAAAAAACGTCCGGCGCTCCGTTTACCGGTCGATCAAGTGACGACTATTCTATAAGTAAAAGAGAGGGGCTGAATCAACATTGAGTTCAGCCTCGTTCATTTTTATTTTTCATATTTTTTTAGAAAAGTACTTGTCAGATGGTTAGTTTCTTGCTATATTAATACATGTCCTAGCAAGTACATAACGTACTGCATCATGATTCTGTAGCTCAGCTGGGAGAGCGCTACCTTGACAGGGTAGAGGTCGCTGGTTCGAGCCCAGTCAGAATCATACCAAAAACCCGTTCATCCTTGGATGAGCGGGTTTTTTTGTTTTAATCATTGGTTTGAAGTTCATCTTCTGTCACCCATTTATGATTTTTAATCGTTTTTCCACCGGTTGTCGGCTTAAAATCGACCATATACACGGTTGTCTGATCGGCTTGATCAATGGTCGCTTTTGCACCATCCATCCCTTTCATGTGATCAGCCGCTAAAGTCACCTCATCACCTGCTTGCAACGGTGAAGCCGGAACCGGGTTGAGTTCTTCCTGAATCACCCATTTATGATTACTGACTTTTTTACCACCGTTCGTTGGTGTATAGCTGACTTCATATACTGTTGTATCAAATGAATCGACGATTGTTGCTTTTGCGCCATCCATTCCTTTCATATGATCAGAGGACAGAAGGACGTCTGATCCGTCTTTAAACTTCGGATTTTCAGCTTGTTTCAGTCCAGCGGGAATTTTCCCGTCACTTGAATGCATCATCCCTGCATGGGAATCGTTCTTATTATCATGCATATCGTGTGAAGTAGAGGAATTGGAATCAGATCCGCAGGCACCTAAACTTAGGACAGCAGAAAGAGCGAGTGATGTAACGAGTAGTTGTTTTTTCATGAAAATTGACCTCCTGTAGTAATTTGGTTATGTGACTACTATACCCGTGTTTCGTGCAGAAACCGTGCAGAAAGAGTGACAATTCAATTACCTGACTGAATGAGTCATTGGAAAAGTGTATCGTAATAGTGAAGAAAAAGGAGGAGCAGGGCGTGCGGCATATTTCATACTACATTGGTCTACTTTTTTTGACTGCCATTCTTGTCATCGGCGGCATTCTGTTCAGTACCCTCTATTTAAACCTTGTGAATCAAAGGACGAATGAAGTGGTCCTCGGTTTGCTGAACCGAGGGAACACGCACCGCGATGTCCTCGAGGAATCATTTCATGCGGAAACATTGGAACATGTCAGTTTGATGGAATCAGCATCCGAATTTACCGTCGTTATCACGGATCAAAAAGGAAAAATTTTAAAGGCTTCGCATCCACTTACTCCCAAAATGAAAGTAGAGCTTATCCATACGGAATTTCAAACACAACGAAAAGATCGGATTTTAAGAGCTCAAGCGGAAACGAAGGGTTTTTTTATGACAGATAGTCCAATCACGATTTCAGGTGTTCATCGTGGGCATGTCTTCATGTTTGCTCCGGAAACGTTAATTCAACAAGTCGTCGACCCGTTAAGACAACAATTCATTCAAGTTGGTATCATTGCCGTCCTTCTGTCGCTTACGACTGTCGTGCTGTGTACACGATTGATTTCAAGACCACTCATTGAGATGGAGCGTGCGACGGCCAAGTTGAAAGAAGGAAACCTTGACGTGGATTTACCGGTAAACCGCTCGGATGAGCTTGGGGCACTGGCACGCTCCATCACACAGTTGGCAAAAGATCTTGATTTTTTGAATCGTGAACGGACAGAATTTTTAGCAAATATCTCGCACGAACTTCGAACTCCGCTGACCTACATGAAGGGTTATGCGGATATATTACATCGTCCAAACTTGCCGGAATCTGAAAAAACAGCTTATCTGTCGATTATCAAAGAAGAAAGCGATCATTTGAGCACATTGATTGAACAGCTGATGTTACTGGCACGTTCCGATACGAATGCATTCTCAGTCGAACGAGTGCCGCTTGCGCTCGATCAATTGATTGTCTCGACGACAGAGAAAATGCGACCTGCAATTGAAGAAAAAGGGCTGCATTTGCATGTATCAGGGGAACCGGTAGAGATAGCAGGAGATGAAATTCGGCTCAAGCAAGTGCTGATAAATGTATTGGATAACGCAAAAAAATATACAGCAACCGGTGAAATCGTCGTCCGATACGGCAGGAATGAAACAGGACCGTATTTTCAAGTACGTGATACAGGAAGCGGCATCAGCCAAGAAAGTTTACCCCATGTGACAAAACGTCTGTACCGCAGTGAACCGTCACGATCACGAAGCCGGGGCGGATCAGGGCTTGGTTTGACGATTGCCTTGGCAATCGTTCAAGCACACGATGCGACATTAGATATCAAGAGTGAAAAGAATGCCGGGACGAGTGTGATGATTCAATGGAAGGTGTGAAGAAATGGCTCGAATTTTAATCGTTGATGATGAACAACGGATGCTTCAATTAATGAAGTTATATCTGGTACCCTATGGTCATACATGTCATTTAGCCGACACGGCCGAAAAAGCGCTCGACATCGTCAAGACCGTTCCCATCGATTTGGCCTTACTCGATGTCATGATGCCCGATATGGATGGATGGACGTTGTGTGAAAATATAAGACGAATGGCTGATTTTCCAATCATTATGGTGACAGCGCGGAATCAAATGGAAGATGTGCTACGGGGGCGCAAAGTCGGTGCAGATGATTATGTGGCAAAGCCGATTCATGAAGGAGAATTATTAGGACGAATCGAACTGTTGATTGGTCGAGAAAAGCGGGAGCAGTATGCATTTCATGGACTGCAGTATGACGTCGCAGGATATCATTGTACATTCGACGGACAAAAAATCTTACTGACGAAAACAGAGTTTCAACTTTTAGGAAAACTCTTGACGTCCGTGAATGGCGTCTTATCAAGAGAACAATTGGTTTTGTCGCTGTGGGGCGATGATCAATCGATTGAACCACGAACGATTGATTCTCATATGCGTCATCTTCGTGAGAAATTGCGCCGTTCCGGTTTTCCAATCGATGAGTATTTGGAGACTGTCCGAGGTGTGGGTTATCGTTTACTGGAGCAGACAAAAGACAGCTAAAAGGAGAATTGAAATGACAACGACAATTTATTTAGTCCGCCATGCACATTCGACCTATTCTACAGACGAAGAAGCACGTCCTTTATCAGAACAGGGGAGAGACGATGCGGAACAACTGACGACTCTTTTTGAAGGGATTAAACCGGACCAGATTTACGCGAGTCCGTATCGGCGAGCGATTGAAACGGTCCAGCCTTTAGCAGAACAATATGGATTAGTCATTCAAGAAGCAGCGGCTTTTCAAGAACGGTTATTGGCGCCCGAAGAACTGCCGGATTTTCAACAGGCTGTCGGTTATGTATGGGAACATCCGGATGAAAATCCGTATGGAGGTGAATCAAACGTTACGGCACAACGGCGGATCGTGCCTGAAATCAAACGATTACTAGAAAAACATAAAGATCAAACCGTCGTCATCGGAACACACGGGAATATCATGGTGTTATTAATGCAACATTTTGATCCGGCATATGGATATGCGTTCTGGAAAACGCTAAAGATGCCGGCTGTGTATCAAATGACATTTAAAGACGAAACCTTCCTTCAGATTGAAGAAGTTTGTCAGCATAACTAAAAAAACAGGAGATTGTCCCTTCGATAAGGGACCTTCTCCTGTTTTGATTATGCTTTTACCTTTTCATGTTTTTGGATTAAATCTGCCGTCAGTTGACCCGACAAAGTGACCATCGGAACGCCACCGCCCGGATGTGTTGAACCGCCGACGAAGTAAAGCCCTTCGTAGAGATCACTTTTCGATGGAATCTTGAAGCCGCCGTTCTTTTTCCGATCGGCAGCCACACCGTAAATCGAACCGCCGTTCGGACCGTATAGTGATTTCAAGTCTTCCGGTGTAAAGCGGTATTCGAATTCAATCGATTCACGTAAGTCGGTCAGTCCCATCCGTTCTAATTTATCAAGGACGACTTCACGATACGCATCCCAATCGGTTTTGCCGTCTTGTTTCGTCAGTGGCGGAACGTGCGTCAGGACAAACAGATTGTCTTTTCCTTCCGGTGCCTGGGAAGCATCTGATTTAGAGGAGACACCGACATAAATCGTTGGATCTTCTGGCGGAACACCATCCTTGAACATTTGGGCAAATTCCCGTTCCGGATCATCCGAGAAGAAGAAGTTATGGTGCTTAAGATCTTTATACTCGCGGTTCACACCAAGTAACAGGACAAGACCGGAAACGGACGGAACGAAGGACTGATTTAACTTTTTAGCCTGTTTTGGTCCTTTTTTCTCTGAGATGAGATGTTGATAGGTCGGAATGACCTCCAGGTTTGAGACGACGACATCAGCCGGATAAAATGTACCGTCTGTCGTTTCCACGCCGACCGCACGTTTGCCCTCTGTGACGACACGTGCGACAGGTGTATTGACATGAATCGTCACCCGGAGTTCGTCAAGCACCGTCTTCATGGCACGGGCGATATTGTACATGCCGCCTTTGACGTAATAGATACCAAGTCCCATCTGAACATAAATCATCTGGTTGAAGACGGCAGGAGCTTCGTAAGGGTTGGAGCCGACGTACATGACCATATAATTAAACAGTTGCTCCAGATACTTGTTGTTCAAGTGTTTTTTCGTACCGCTTGCTACTGTATTGAGTGGATCCATCTTAAGTAATTCAGACATCGTATGGTATTTTTTTAAGTCTTTTAAATCTTCGAGACTGTATTTGTAGAAACTGTCTAAACACAGGTCATACATCTTTTTAGAATAACTGAACAATTCGACGAAATCCGCTTGATCGGAAACTTTTTTAAATTCCTCAAGCATTCCCGGGAGATCGCCTTTGACGTCAAGTTGTGTACCGTCTTCAAAGAAAGTCCGCCATTGCGGTTCGATGCGTTCGATTTCCAAATAGTCGTCGAGTCGACGGTGGACGCTCGTAAACAATTGTTCGAGTACCCAAGGCATCGTCAAGATTGAAGGACCGGTATCGAACGTAAATCCTTGGCCGCTACGTTGGTTTAATTTCCCGCCAACATTTCCATTTTGTTCTAGCATCGTGACTTCATAACCGTCTCCCGCAAGGCGGATTGCTGCTGACATACCTGCTAAACCTGCTCCAATAACGACTGCCTGTTTCTTCAAAAAAATCACATCTCCTTATGTTTTAGTAAATAAACGGAATCAAACGTTTTCTTTTGCGGGCCCAGTCCGTGTAAGCAGGACCAAATCCTTTGGTTAACATCTGTTCCTCGATTCGAATACGGTGAAGCAAAGCGATGAACATCAGGATTCCGGCACATAACGTGACAAACAAATTCCCGAAGTATAACGGGAAACTTAACGTGATAAAAAACAGACCGGAATAGAGGGGGTGGCGTAATGCCCGATAAGGACCCGTGCTGACAAGCCGGTCGCCCGGATTGACAGCAACATGGCGGGTGAACTGATGCTTGAGATGATAAATCCCCCAATAGCGCAGAACGACACCGGAAGTCAAAAGGAGCAATCCGATTTCACGTGACAAGGGAAGTCGAATTGAATCACTGAACAGAACGGAAAAAAGGATTGTGGTGATTAACGTAGCTAAAATCCAATAAAAACTTTGCCGTTCTTCCAGTGGAGAAGGTTCCTTCTTACGGTTTCGGAACAGAAACAATTCGAATAACCAAAGAAGAGAGACGGCAATGAACACTTTATCTAAAATGGTCATAAGATTCGCCCCTGACTGATACTAATCATTATTTAAAGAAAACGCATACAAGAAATCTTTACCCGAAAGGCTGAACATTCAATCCTTGTGTCGGACAATCCAGCTTCTTTTGGCAAACTGAGAATTAATTCATTTTGATTACACCTGTACAAAAAATGGTGGCATTTTGAAATGAATGTTATTCTAAAATTAAAGACTAATTACCCTGTTTTGGAAAAAAGGAGTTTTAAGAGATATGAAAAAATTAAAGCAAACGGTGATCGGGTTACTGGCGATTCTCCTCTCACTCGTCAGTTTTTCACTGGCCGCAGAAGCATCCAGTTACCGCCAGGCGAAAACACCGCTCAATCTTCGAAGCGGGGCTTCGACAACAAAAGCAGTCGTCGCAGTGATTCCGACTACTGTCTATGTCAATGAAATCAGCCGACTCGGGACATGGTCAAAAGTTCGTTATGGAACACAGACAGGGTATGCCAGTACAAAATATTTACTGACCGATCAACAAATCGGTGGGTTACGCATCGGCAAGACATTAATCGTTAATCCAAATCTTCCGTTACGTTCGACGTATGCGCCGGGAGAAAGTACAGTTGCACGGGCCGCATTTGAAAAAATGAAACGGGCTGCCAAAGCGGAAAAGATTACGCTGGTCGCATTCAGTACATACCGTTCATATGCGTATCAAAAAGCCTTATTTGAAAAATATGTGGCACGGGATGGTTTTGAGAAAGCCAGCACGTACAGTGCCCAGCCGGGAAAAAGTGAACATCAAACAGGACTGGGTTTTGATATCGGAGGCGCCGATTCATCAAAATATGCCAAGTTCAGCTTCTCAAGTACAAAAGAAGCAAAATGGCTGGCTGCCAATGCCCACCGTTTTGGATTCCATCTCCGTTACCCGCTCGGAAAAGAATCATGGACAGGCTACACATATGAAAGTTGGCATTACCGTTATGTCGGAGCAACGCTTGCGGCGCAGCTGAAAATGACCGGATTGACAATGGAAGAATACTATCAATTGGCACCGGGTAAACCAAGTACACCGTAACAGGTTTCACTTCAAGCTTTAAATGGTAAAGAAATGGTGTATTCCTCATCGTCAGCAGCAGCGGTCTGCCTTTTTTCGAAAGAGGTGGAAAGTTGTGGCGAAAAAAGAAGAAAAGCACCATATCATGACCTTTACATTTGAAGAAGAAGCGACCTCGTATCAGGTATTCAGTGAATTAAAGAAATATCATGCGAATGGCCAAGTCGATTTTGAACAAATCGCTGTCATTAAACGAAGTGAAAGCGGAGCTTTTTCCTTTGAAGATGCTGTCGACTTGAGCGGCTCCAACAAAGCCTTTAAAGGTTCTTTAATCGGTATGGCAGTCGGGATTCTCGGGGGACCGTTCGGTATTTTATTAGGTTCGATGACCGGGATGCTGATTGGCGGATCAAAAGACTTAAAAGAGAATCAAGCTGTTCAAGAAACATTTAAACGGACACTTGGTGTGATTCCACCTGGTAAGACGGGAATCATTGCAATCGGGGAAGAATTCGAACCATCCGTACTGGATGGACTGGTCGCGAAACATAATGGAACGATTGATCGGACAGATGAATTGCTCGAAAAATAATCAAAAAAATCCTTCCCTCATCAAGAGGGGAGGATTTTTTTAGATTAAGATTGACGTTCTTTTTTTACTTTTTTGAAGAAGAAGAGCTCGTAGACGACCGGGACGATGATGAGCGTCAAGAGTGTTGACGTCGTCAATCCGCCGATGACAGTCAAGGCGAGACCTTTTGAAATCAGGGTACCGGATGACGTTGTCAGTGCGAGCGGGACAAGCGCCATGATAGTAGCGAATGCCGTCATCAGGATGGGACGAAGTCGTGTCTTACCGGCTTCAATCAAGGATTCCCGAACCGGAAGTCCACGTGTGATGTTCTGACCAATCCGGTCAACAAGCACAATCGCGTTGGTCGTGACGATTCCGATCAGCATGAGGAATCCGATCATAACACTGACAGACAATGGTTCGTTAGCTAGGAACAGTGTAACGAGCGAACCGATCGGAACGAAAATGAGCGATGACAAGATGATGAACGGAATCCGTGCTTTTCCGAACGTGATTAACATCGTCAAGTAAACGAGACCGATGGCAACGACGATGGCAATTCCGAGAGATTGGAAGATTTCAACCGTATCATCATTTCCGCCGCCACTTGTTAAGGAAACGCCGTCCGGCAAGTCAATTTTTTCGACAGCAGCTTTGACGTCACTGGAGACCGTTTGGACGTTATCGCCTTTGACTTGACCCGAAACGCGGGCATAGACTTTACCGTCCAGTTTTTGAATCGATGTGAAGGTATCGACTTCATTGACGGTTGCGACATCTTTTAAGGCGACAGGACCGGCAGCCGAGAAGAGCTGGACATTTTCAAGATCTTCTTTCGACGTCAAGTCTTCCTTGTAAGACAATTGGACGTCCTGATCTTTGTCATCAAGGTTCAGTGTACCGACCGTGACAGGTTTAGTCTGGTCGTTGACCGTACCAAGAATCTGGAAGCCGGATAAACCACGATCACTGGCTTTTTCAGAATCAATTTCGACAAGGAATTGTTTTTGTTTCTCGCTAAAGTTATTCGTAACATATTTCAAATCATTGTTTTTGTTCATATTGTCTTCCACCAGTTTAGCTGCTTTTTGGAGCGCTTCTAAATCAGTCGAGAACAAATCAACATCTACATTATTATTGGATGGGGGACCACCTGTCGACAGTTCAGCAACGCTGATTTTGACGTCGACACCATCTTCTTTTGCGATATCATCCATTTTGGTTTCGAGGGATTTGATCGTTTTTTCGACATCAGCCCCGTCTTTTAAATTCAAGAAGTAGCTGGCTTTGTTGTCAAGTCGCAATCCGGTCGTGAAGTCACGTGCTCCGACGGATGTCGTGACATCAGCAATGGCGTTTTCCTGATCAAACATTTTTTCCATGTTCAGCGAAACATCACTTGTTTTCTCAAGCGACGTTGCAGCAGGAAGCTCCAGTGAAGCAGTCAATGTTTTTGAAGCTTCATTCGGAATGAACGTAAAGCCGAGTTGCGGTACGATGGCAAGCGAACCACCGAGTAACAAGAAGGAAACAACTAAGATGATCGCTTTATGCGACAATGATTTTTCAATCAGTGTGCCGTACCACCGTTGTAAGACGCCTTCTTTTTCTTCCGCCGGTACCTTTTTAAAGGCGAACTTCGCTAAGATCGGTACAATTGTAATCGCGACAAGTAGGGAAGCGAGTAACGAGAAGATGATGGTTAAGGCGAACGGTAAGAAGAATTTACCTGTGATACCGCCGACAAAGCCGATCGGCAAGAAGACGACGACGGTCGTAAGCGTCGAAGACGTGATGGCTTTTAAAATCTCTTTTGTTGATTGTTCGATGACTTCATCTGTCATACCGTCATCTGATTTTCGGACCCGTCGGAAAATGTTTTCAATGACGACGATACTGTCATCGACGACCCGGCCGACAGCAACTGCCATACCACCGAGTGTCATGATATTTAATGAAATAGCTTGCCAGTTCAAGAAGATGGCCGCAATCAAGAGTGACAGCGGAATTGAGACGATTGCAATGATCGTCGCCCGGATATTCCGTAGGAACAAAAGGACAGCCAGTGAAGCGAACAAGGCCCCGAGTAATCCTTCTTTGACAAGCGTAGCGACGGATTCTTCGATGTCTTTCGCAGAATCAATACCAATCGTATAATCGATTTGGTCATCATATTTGTTTAAGATTTTTGTGACGCCGTCAGCAATTTCAACCGTATTAGCGTCTTGTTTTTTGGTGATCGCCATCGAGAGAGAATCTTTTAAATCATAACGTGTTTTTTCACTTTGCTTCGAGACAGCTTCAATGGTAGCGATGTCTGAAAGACGAACCGGTTCCGCTTGTTCTGTCGGAGCACCCGTTTCGTCGGTAGCACCAGCCGGGGGTCCTGATTGGGCAGGTTGACCCTGGCCGCCGGAAGCAGCACCGGAAGCAACACTTGACGTCAATTGAAGATTTTTTAATTTATCCAAGTTTTCCAGTTTTTCTTCGACCCGGATCGGAATCTTCGAATCACCTTCTGCGAGCTGACCAGACGGGAAGGAAACATATTTGGCATTGATTTGTTCTTTAATGCTTGATAACGATAAACCGGCCGCTGTTGCCTTTTTGTTGTCGACAGTAATCTGGACTAAATCATCTTTGTAACCACCAACAGAAACACTGTTGATGCCCGGAATTTTATTCAGTTCCGGTTCGATTTCATTTTTTAGAAGGGACTCAATCTCTTTTCCGTCTTTACTAAAGAAGGAAATGTTGTAGATTGGGAACGATCCAAATGAGAAGCGGTTTAACTTCGTTGTCGCTTCTTCCGGAAGGTTAGCATCCTGGATCGCAGCATCGATTTGTTGTTCGACCTTGTCCATATCGGTATCAAATGGGAATTCGATATTGATGATCCCGATACTTTCATAAGCAGAGCTCGTGATTTTTGTCGAGCCCTCGATCCCTTTCAGTGCTGTCTCGAGTTTTGAGACGACCTGTTTATCGACATCATCCGGAGATGCGCCTGGATACACAGCTTCTACTGAAATTTGAGGAAATTCAATTTCAGGAAATTGATCCACTTTAAGCTGAGAAAACGAATATACGCCGCCCAAAACTAATAAAATAGCAATAATAAATACAGCGACAGAGTTCTTTAAACTAAACCTTGTTAAAAAATTCAACAGTTACCCCTCCTTTATTTTATATGTGCTTATTTACATAGTAGAGGACGAAACGAAACCCTGCAACTTTGAACTGTAGAGCAGAAAGAAAAAATATAATAAAAAAAATCAGAGAAAAGTCTTTACAGTTTTCAATATGTTGCTATAATAAACATATACCCAGGACACACGATCATGATTCTGTAGCTCAGCTGGGAGAGCGCTACCTTGACAGGGTAGAGGTCGCTGGTTCGAGCCCAGTCAGAATCATACCGAGCTCCCGTTCATCACACGATGAACGGGAGTTTTTTCATGTAAAAAAGCTGTTCCTTCATTATATGAGGGAACAGCAACGTGAGCACCTATTGAATTTCTAATCGAAGGTCGCCCATCTTTGTCCAACCGGCCATCGTCGTCATGCGGTAAAAGACGAGCGTCAAGACACCGGGAAGGACGACGCCGGTTGCAAAAAAGATCAGGAACGCATTAAAACCCTGATTAACGAAGATGTTGAGTGGGGCAATCATTGAATTTAATCCGAGACCCGCAAGTTCATAAGGTACTTCAAGTGAAAGAACAAGTGTGGCGATGGGTGCCGAGATCATCGCGGCCAGGAACGGAGCGACGACAAGTCTTGGATTCTTAACGATGTTCGGAAACTGAACCTTTGGTGTGACGAAGAACGAAGCAATCAAACCGCCGGGATCTGTTTGACGATATGCCATCAATGTAAATCCGACAAACTGAGCTGAACAACCGATTAAAGCAGCGGCACTGGCGACCGGGTCGAGTTGAAGGGCGATTGCGAGTGCAGCCGATGAAGCGGGTGACATCAATAAGACACTAAAGATAAGAGCAATAACAAGTGATGTTGCAATCGGTGAAGACTCGACGGACGCAGTAACCATTGCGCTGAATCGTGTGAGGAGAGGTGTTGTGACGGCAGCGGCACCAAGACCGGTAAAACCGCCGGCGAGAACAGCACTGACCGGGATGACCATCATGTCGAATTTTGTTTTCCCTGTCATCCGTTTTCCGACGAAGACGGCCACAGCAGCTGCGAGTAACGCACTGATTGGTTGACCCGGTACGAGGACAAGACCGGCATCCGTCGGTTGAAGTGCGGCTCCGCCAATCGTCGCGGCAATCATCGCACTGAATAAGACTAAGGTGTTTCCGCCAAGCTGATAAGCAATTCCGGCTCCGAGTGCGGGGGCGAGTAAGACTTTGGCGACGCCGCCGATTGTCAGTAACATTTCAATATGTAAGAGATTTCCGAACGTCTCAATCAATAATCCTACCCCTAACGTCACTAACACGGCATTTGCCATCCCGGCAGATACTTTCACCATTCGATCCATCGCATATTCTTTCAACTCACTCATCCTCTCTCTATTTCGCTTTGCCATGAAAAAAACCTATCCGGTATCGGATAGGCGCCAGTATTCCTGCGGGCGCCTCATTCGATGCATCGAAAGGAGGGCCCAAAATCAATTCCGAAAATCAGCGGAAAAGGTTTCAGTCCCTCGAGCATAGAATAATCAGTCGGCCAGCAATGTGGTTTACATACATAAAGTGTATTCCCCTCTCCGTGAATTTTTCTAAGCCTAACACGGGTAAGATGAATAATCAATATTTTCTGACAATTTATTTTTCGTGATTTTTGAACTTAAAATCAGGGGAAAGATAAGAATGGCATAAGTTGAACATTGGAGGCGGTTTCATGAAATTTGCAGTCATTACGGATATTCACGGCAATGCAACGGCATTAGAAGCAGTTTTAAAAAGAATAACGGAAGAAGCAGATGTCTCAGAAATTTTCTGTCTCGGAGATTTGATTGGCATCGGACCACAAACGAATGAAGTCATCGAAATTGTGCGATCGACACCACACATGACGACCATCAGCGGAAATCATGACGAAAATGTCCTTGCGTTGATCCATAGTCAAAAATATCCGGATAGTTACCGTCATGCGAAAAACCATCATCAATGGATTGCCGATCAGTTAACACCGGACAATCAACGTTTTTTGGAGCAGCTCCCAAGAACCGTCCGAAAAACATTTTCGGAACAGGAAGCATTGTTTACACATTATGCGTATCTGGATGAAACAAAAGCGATTGGAGAGGAACCGTTGGCAGATACGGTGGACGGAACAGAACAATCCCTGCCCGAGCTCTTTAAAGGCGAGCAGGCGAGTCTGATTTGCTTTGGGCATCATCATCCGAAACAGTTGGTCCGGGCGATGGGGATAACTTACCTGAATCCGGGGGCGCTAGGCTGTCAGCCGGAAGCTGTAGCACCATTTGCGGTAGTCGAACTGAACAGCGGAGAGTGGAACGTGAATGTCATTGAAGTGAAGTACGATGACCGACCGTACCTTGAAGCGTTTAATGCGGCACCGATGCCGGAAAAAGAACTGTTGCGTAAACTGTTTTTAGGCGGAAGAACATGAAAAAACGATCCGCTTGAATAAGCACGGATCGTTCGATGGATGACACATGTGATTATAAAAAACGGCTTACAAGAACGAGCATTAAAGGGACGGCGATAAGTAAAATCCCGATGATCCGTTTCGTCCGGCTTCGTTTCCATTGAAAGGCAAGCGCAAGGAAAGGGGATACAAGAAATCCGATAAATAAGGTGATCAATGTTAAAATGAAAAACAGAAAATCTGTTTTGGAGCTGGTGCGGGTGTACGATTTCCACATATCAACGAGCGATACAATGACGTAGACCAGCAAAGCTAACGTGAACAGAAAATTGGACAGTAAAAGCTGGGACAAATAAAACACTCCATTCAAGTACGAGTAAGGATCGATCACGCAAAAACAGCCTCTCCATTCATCGAGAGGCTGTTTTCATTATAACAATTTTAACATCGCTTGACTGATTGTTTTTAAATCAAGCGGTTTCCCAATCAGCGGCCATTCAGAAATCAAGGCAATATACGTCTTGAACAGTAAGAACGCAGTTACTTCGACCGGAACGGCCGGAGAACGTTTTTCAAGTTCCAACCGTGTTTCCAGCAGATTCTTTATATATTCGACGATATGCTGCTCGATTCGAATCCGTAGCTCCGACATCTCCTGAAGTTTCAGTGTCTGGGTTTCTTGTGTGATTTGTAAGATAAACAGATGCTGCTGTTGATGATTGACAATGGCATCAATCATCGCCTGTTTATTTTCTTCGACAGAAGCTGTCGTCGTATAGGCGTTTTCCGCTTCTGCTTTCATCTCCTGCAAGACCCGTGTGACGAGGGATTCAAACAAATCAAGTTTACTTTCAAACAATTGATAGACAGTTGGTTTTCCAACATGAGCTCGTTTGGCAACCCGTTCGATGGTCGTTCCTTTATATCCGAGTTCTGAAAAGCAGGACATCGCTGCATCTAAAATGAGATGTTCTTTATCAGACAGTGTCATGGCGTTTTCTCGCTTTCGTTGAGAGTAAGATTCGTTTTCCGCCTAAAGCACCAGCGAAGCTGATAACAAGTGCAGAAAACAGAATCAAACCAAGGATTTGTCCGTTTGTGATGAGTGTGTCAGTAACGCCGATTCCAAGTGCCTCACGGAAACCTGTGACTGAATATGTCATCGGCAGGAAGCGGTGAATCGATTGGAAAAAGCTTGGTGTCATTTCGACCGGGAATGTTCCGCCGCTGCCGCCAATTTGCAGTAACAACAGTAGGAAGGCGCTGAATTGTCCGACCCGACCAAAGAGCATTGTTAACGTAAAGAGTAACGTAATGAAGGTCATACCTGTTAAGGCGGCAAATCCGTACAGCGCAGGCGTACTTGCGACATCGGCATCGAGTACATAGACGATAGCGACGGAAGCCGCAATCCCTTGTAGCGCACCAATCGGTAAGATGATCGATAGTTTACCGACGAGGAAACGCCATGTTAATGTCTCGCCGTGTTCAGGACGGATCTGGTAAACGGAAGAGAACATCAACGCACCGGCGAATAAAGCGATGCTGAGAATGTAAGCTGCAAGACCGGATCCGTAGTTGTTGACGGTTGAATAATCGTGTTCTTTTAAGACGACGGGCTCAGCGAGCATATTATCCCGGGCATTCGATGGTTTCACAGTCGCATCTTTTGCCCCTTTACCGAGTTCCGTTTTCAATGTGTTGGCTCCGTCTGCAAGTTTAGAGTTACCGTCTGCGAGACGCGATGCTCCGTCTGTCAGTTGACCGGCACCGGAGGAAATGGCAACGGCACCGTCCGATAACTGTCCGAGACCTGAGGTCAATTGACCGGATGCTGTACTGGCATCGTTCGCACCGGTTGCCAGCTGTTGTGCCCCAGCTGTTAACTGGCTGCTTCCGGCAGCTGCTTTATGCACGCCGTCTGTATAAGCCGTCAAACCTTGCGTGAGCGTGCCTTGTCCTTGTTCGAGACTTTTTGCACCGGCAAGTAGTTGAGTTTGTCCTTGCTCTAATTGTTTTGAACCAGCAAGTAGTTGGGTTTGTCCTTGTTCTAATCGTTTTGAACCGTCAAGCAGTTGTGCTAGCCCACCATCGAGTTGCGAAACAGCAGAAGCGATACTTTGACCACCAACTGCAAGCTGATTGATTTTTTCTGTGGCGTCATTTGCTTGAGCAAGACTGGCATCAAGAGCAGATTCTTGCTGTGCTAAATTTTGAACGTTTTGTTCCATCGTTGCGATGGATTGAAGCAAAGCACCTTTTTCTTCTTCCGTTAACGTTTCAGATGAAGCAATGACGTCCTTGATGCTCGCGACGTTTGCTTCAAGCGCTTCACGACGTGAACTCAACTCTTGTTTCAGCGTATCCGCTGCCGCGTTGACTGCTGCCAGCGAGGCATTGGCTTCTTGAGCCCGGGCGTTCAATTGGTCGAGACCGGCTGTGAACTGTGGCAAGTTCTTGTCGAGCTTCGACGCACCGGCCGAAGCTGTTTCGAGACCTTGACGGAGTTCCGTCGATCCGGCAGCTGAACTCTCGAGACCTTGACGAAGTTTCGTCGATCCGGCAGCTGAACTTTCGAGACCTTGGCGAAGTTTCGTTGATCCGGCCTGCAAATCGGCTGAACCTTTCATTAACTTCCCGCTGTTGTCATCGAGTTGATTGAGGCCGCTCGATAATTCACCAGATTTCTCAGCTAGTGTTTGTGTTCCACCGCTTAATGTGTTGAGACCGCTTGTCAGCTGAACGGAACCGTCTGCGGCTTTTGTTAAGTTTGTGGACAACTCATTTGTCCCGCTCGTTAATTTACTGAGATTCGTCGTCAGTGTTTTGGCGCCATCTGTTGTTTTCTTCGCTCCGTCCTCGAGTTTCGCCGAACCTTCGGATGCATCTTCGAGTCCTTTGGCAATTTTTTTAAGGGATCCGAAAATCGCACTGCTGTATTGTTTCGTGACGGATTTACGGATTTTTTCGTTTAATTGTTTGGCAGCGGCGCTGGAAATCTGCGTACCGGAATAGTTTTTGGCCGGATTCAGATAATACTCCAGCTCAATTTTTTTCGGGTGATCGTCGAGTAACGTAGTCGCATTATGAGAAAACTTCTTCGGGATGACGACTGTCATGTAAATATCACCGGCGCGAAGCTTTTTAGCCGCATCTTTGCGTGAGAGATACTGCCAGTCAAAGTCATCATTTTTTTTCAGTTTTTTGACGAACTGATTTCCGATGTCAATTTTTTCTCCTTCGAACTTCGTCGCCTTGTCTTCATTGACGACTGCGACCTTGATGTTTTCTGTCTTACCATACGGATCCCAGAAAGCAGATAAAAAGATCGAGTTGTAAAGAAACGGGACGAGGATAAGTGCAAGAATCACGATGATCATCATCGGGCTTTTTAATTTTTTCCATTCTGAGCGAAACATAAATCAAATCTCCTTCTTGAAACTAAAAACTAATTTAAGTTTCTGGTTTTTATGAGATTTACTTTACGCTCTTTTAGGAAGGAAAGCAACTACTTAAGTCGATGAATTTCTGATATGAAGAATTGTTTCTCTTTTGTAATCATTCCAGACGAAAAACGCATCCAACCAATAAAGGAAGGATGCGTTTAGACTTAGGGAATCAATAAAATTTTTCCGGTGCTCTGACGGCTTTCCAAATAATCATGAGCCCGTTGTCCGTCCGAGAGGGAGAAGATAGTCGGAGAGGCGATTTGCAGTTGACCGGATTCCAACCAACTGAACAGTTCACCGGCCCGACGGATACGTTCTTCACGAGTCGTCAGGACGTTCCATAAGTCCCCGCCGGTCAATGTTTTCGAAGTGTCCATCAGGAACCGTGGATCAACTGAGACCGGATCCCCGCCGGCCATGCCGTAAAAGACGACTGTTCCGTGGATTTTCGTCACTTCGAAACTGTTCATCAACGTCGATCCGACCGATTCGTAGACGACATCGACGCCACGCTGATCCGTCAGTGTTAAAATCTGTTCGACCCAGTTATCCGAATATAAAAAGACATGTTCGGCACCGGCTTGTTTAGCGATATCCGCCTTTTCCATCGATGACGTTAAACCAATCGGAATGGCTCCGTGTAATCGGACAATCTGTGTCAACAATTGACCGACGCCACCGGCTGCTGCGTGGACCAATACCAAATCTTTCGGCCGGATGGTATAGCTGTCCCGTGTCAGGTAGTGCGCAGTCAAACCTTGTAATAGAACGGAAGCCGCTGTTTCGTACGAAACAAAATCCGGTAAAGGAATCACTTTATCGACGGGTGCGGCAACGAATTCGGCATTCGCGTTCGGGACGTCGGCAAAGGCTACCCGTTGCCCGACTTGAAGATCAGTCACAGCAGCACCGATTTGTGTGATGATCCCTGAACCCTCGTAACCGAGCAGGTAAGGCGGCGTGCCTTCCAAATGATAATTGCCTTTCCGGCGGTAGATGTCGGCAAAGTTTAATCCGATAGCCTTCATTTCAATTAATACTTCATTCGACTGGATTTCAGGAGTCGGGTGTTCTTCGTAATGCAGTACACTTGAATCTCCGAAGGTACGAAATGTGAGAGCTCGCATAGTAAATACACGTCCTTTTTAGTAGTTGTCAAAGGTAGTATAATTCACTTAAGCAGAAAATCCTTTTCATATGCGTTAGAGTAAGGAAAAAGAAGGTGACACTATATGAAACAAATCCTGCTCGGTGGGATTCATTTTTATCAAAAAGTGATTTCACCGATGAAACCGGCGACCTGCCGATTTTATCCGACCTGCTCGCATTACGGAAAAGAAGCAATCGAGAAACACGGTGCCTTAAGGGGCGGTTATTTGACGACCCGTCGTTTGTTACGTTGCCAACCGTTCCATCCGGGCGGACTCGACTTTGTACCGGAGACATTTGACTGGAAAGCGCCGTTACAACGGGAAAACCCGGCAGAACATCAAAAGTAATTCAAAAAGAGTCTGAGCTCGTTAAACGAGTTCAGACTCTTTTTTTGAATGTTACAGATCACCGGTTAAAAATTGTGCTTTTCCTAAACCGAAACTCCAGTCAGCTGCATCATTCTCGACGATTGAGACCATCAGATCAGCAGGCGAGAGTCCACATACAGCTTCCAACCGTTCAGCCAGTAAACGATAGAGTGCCTGCTTTTTCTCCTCTGTCCGTGTTTTACTTGTCACGCTGATAACGACGACTTGATTGGAACGTGTCAACCCGAGTCCGGTATCCTCAATGATCATTTCGTTCGCTTTATGCGTATGAACGATTTGATAACGATCCCGTTCCGGTACGTCAAAAGCTTCCAGCATCGCCTCATGGGCAGTATCGAGTAAAAGTTTCAGTTCTTCATCCGAGCGCCCTTCAATGACATCAAAACGCAGTAGTGGCATAGTCATCTTCCTTTCTATCTATATGTAGAAGTACGGGAAACCCCGTACTTCATATTTAAGCTTATCTTATTCAAAGAATGGTTTGTACTGACGGCGTTCGTGCATGACAGACAACCACTGCACAGTCGAGAATTCTTCAAGGACCCATTCTCCGTTGAAGCGGCCGAGACCTGAGTCTTTTTCGCCGCCGAACGGCATATGCGGCTCATCGTTGACGGATTGGTCATTGATGTGAATCATGCCTGTTTCGACTTGAAGTGCAAATTCTGTTGCGCGTTCAATTGAAGAACCGTGAACAGCACCGCTTAATCCGTAAGGAAGTGAGTTGGCGAGTTCAAGTGCCTCTGCGTCGTCTTTAAATGGAATGATGACAGCGACTGGTCCGAAGATTTCGTTTTTAGCAAGCGGCATATCGTTTGTAACGCCTGTTACGACCGTAGGAGCGATGACGTTTCCGTCTGCTTCACCGCCGACACGGACTGTTGCACCCGCTGCTTTAGTTTTTTCGATTTCTTCCATGATGCGGTCGACTTGCGATTGGTTGATCAACGGTCCGACTTGTGTGCGTCCGTTTGATGGATCACCAAATTGAAGTTCTTTGACACGCGCAACGTATTTTTCAACGAATTCATCATGAATGGATTGAGCAACCAAAATCCGGTTCGTCGACATACAAATTTGACCTTGGTGATAGAACTTGCTGTAAACCGCTGATTCGACGGCACGATCAAGATCAGCATCGTCCAGTACGACGAATACATTGTTTCCGCCGAGTTCAAGCGCTGTCTTTTTCAAGTGTTTTCCTGCAAGTTCACCGATGTGACGGCCGACTTCAGTAGAACCCGTGAATGAAATCAAACGTGGAACCGGATGCTCGACGATGGAGTCGCCGATTTCTGATCCGCGACCGACGATGACGTTTAAAACACCTTTTGGTAAGCCGGCTTTTTCAAAAAGACTGGCGAAAATCAAACCGCCTGAAACCGGTGTATCAGTTGCCGGTTTGACGACGACCGCGTTCCCGATAGCGATAGCTGTTGCGATTGAACGGACAGCAAGGTGGAACGGGAAGTTCCATGGGCTGATGACGCCGATGACACCAAGCGCTTTCCGGTAAATCCGGTTTTCTTTGCCAGGTACGACAGACGGACGAATTTCGCCGTGCATCCGTAATGGGAAAGTAGCAGCTTCTTTGACGATCAAGACAGAGGCAAGGAACTCGCCTTCAGCTTTAATGCGTGTACTGCCGGACTCCTTAATCAGCCAATTGACGATTGTTTCTTTTTCTTCGTACATGACTTTTAAAAATTCTTCAATCAATCCTTGGCGTTTCAGTGCCGGCACTTTTGCCCACTCTTTTTGGGCGACTTTGGCAGATTGGTAAGCATCATCCAAGTCATCGTTGTTAGCTGCTGAAATCTCAAACAGCGTTTCGCCCGTGAAAGGATTCGTATTTGTCATATTGCTGTCACTTGCGCCTTTGCGCCACTGACCGTTAATGAAAATTTTAGTGAAATCTGTGTTGAGTGTTGATTCAGTATGCTCTGACATAGCTTTTCATCTCCAATTCGTTTTGATAACACTTAAGTTATTCACGTTATGTGAAGAAGTAAAACACAAACCGACACTTTCACAAAGTGAATTGACTCGGCGGATTTTAATAAAGATGCCTGAGGACGTTTTACTAGATGAAGAAACAGGAATTAAAAATATATCGATATATTAGAGTGGAGTGGATGGAATGTGCAAAAGCTGAAATTGGTTTACCGGGAAACGAATTGGTGGTGGCCGCTCCTTTATGGGGTAGGCGGAGCAGTGTTGACGGCGGTTGTTCTGATGGTGGATTTGTGTGCAAAAGAACTGTTTCCGAATGACTGGAAAACAACACTCGGTTTGGCTCAGACCATTCACAGTGCAGTCTTTACCGGATTATTAACGATGATGACATTTACGTTCTCGACGATTTTGGTCGTCCTGACAACCTATTCCTCACAATTTTCTCCCCGTACCTTACCGAACTTTATTGAAAATCGACAAGTTCAACATATTTTCGGGATTTTTATCGGAACCGTCACGTATTCGATTACGATGTTGTTCTTCATGCGACCGTCATTGAAAGATAGTGTCGTCGCTTCTGCCGTCGCCGTTATCGTTGTGTTAATCGCGGTCATTGCCTTTGTCGCATTCGTGCATATCGTCAGTCAATCGATTCGGGTCACGACGCTACTCGATCGTTTACATGAAGAAGGCTGTACGCTGATTGAAGAGCATGTGGAAGCGATAAACGGAGGTCAGTATCAATTGGTGCCGGAAAACCGGTCGACGTATTCATTCGGACTTACCGCTCTGCAAACCGGTTATTTACAGGCAATTGATTATGAATTACTGATGAAGTCAGGTGAACGCGTCGCGATTGAGGTGACGATCGGAAGTTACGTCACGCAAGGACAACGGATCGGCAGTGCCGAAAAAGAGAACGTGGAACAAGGAATTCTTGTCGGCCCAACGCGTTCGGCAGAACAAGATTTTACGTTTGTGATTCAAAAGCTGTCTGAGGTGGCACTTCGGGCGATTTCACCCGGTATCAATGACCCGAATACAGCACGCCATGCGATGCGGCAAATCGGTGATTTATTCAGACGGTACACCATGCTTCCGGACGGTAATCTCCTGGTCAACGGGGAAGGGTCGGTGACAGTCAAGCGGCTCGCGTTTTCTGAACTGTTGTACTTGACGTTTTATCAACTGCGGCATTACGGCGAAGAGGATATTTCAGTCCTTTCGACGATGCTTGAGTCACTTGAAATCATGAAACGGAATGCTTTACCGGAACATAGAGCGAGCATTGACCGGTTCATTCCATTTGTCTGCTCGGAGGTCGACTGGTCGGCATTAAACGACTGGGACCGTCAACATTTGGAGCAGGCTCAAAAAAGGGCACTTTCATGAAACCAGTCGCAGCTTTTTAACGTAATCAAGAGAAGAAAGAACAGCAGAAAGTAGGAGATTGGCATGACTATCATATTATGGAGTTTGATTGCAGTCTGTTTTTTGGCTGCGTTCGCAGGACTTGTCTATCCTGTCATTCCAAGTGCACCGTTACTCATCATTGGATTTTTGATTTATGGATTTGGATTCGGTTTTACCGAGTTGACCGTCAGTTTCTGGGTCATTCAAGCTATCTTCGTTATCCTGTTATTTACGTTAGATTATTTGGTCAGCTCTTATACCGTTGATCGACGCGGCGGTTCACAGGCCGCAAAAATCGCGACGACCGTCGGTTTGATTGCCGGTCCCTTTATCCTGCCTGGGATTGGATTGTTGATTTTCCCGTTCGTCTTTGCGATTTTAACGGAAAAAATCATCAGTAAGAAAACATGGAAGGATTCTGTTTCAATCGGAATCGGGACTGTGTTGGGCATTCTGTCGAGTGCCTTATTAAAAGGGATCGCCATGCTGTTAATGATTGTCGTATTCATCCTGTATGTCGTGTAAGGGAAAAGAAAGATTATCTGCAAGTACACATTTTCCGAGAGTTCCGTTATAGTATGAATATGAAAAAGTAGAGAAGCTTGTTCATTAAAAACAAGCTTCTTTTTGGTGGAGAAGACCGATGAGAAGCTGATCGGCTTAATTTAAATGGAGGTGAATCCCCTTAGTTTGGGGAAACGATTGGACAGTACACACGCAGTGGAGACATTCGATACAACAACGATTATCATTCGGCTTTTGATTATTGCACTTTTAATTGTGCTGACCGCTTTTTTTGTCGCAGCAGAATTTTCAGTTGTCAAAATGAGAATGTCCCGAATCGATCAATTGATTACAGAAGGCAGTAAAACCGCGAAGACGGCGAAAAAATTATTAGACAACCTGGATTATTATTTATCTGCCTGTCAGCTCGGGATTACCGTGACGGCCCTTGGACTGGGTTGGTTAGGCGAATCGACGGTCGGTGCGATTCTCGCGATGGTATTCAAGGAGATTGCACTTCCGGAATCCGTCTCGACGGTCGTTTCCTTTACGTTAGCCTTTTCCGTCGTGACATTTTTACACGTCGTCCTCGGAGAACTGGCACCGAAATCACTGGCGATTCAAAAAACGGAAGCTATTACGATGTTGCTTGCCCCGCCGCTTTATTGGTTCGGGAAAGTAATGAAACCCGTCATTTGGCTGCTCAACGGCTCAGCACGGGTCTTCTTGCGCCTGTTTGGTGTCGAACCCGTTGGTCATGAAGACGCTCACTCGGAAGAAGAAATCAAAATCATCATGACACAAAGCTACAAAAGCGGTGAAATCAATCAAACTGAGTTGTCGTACATGCAAAACATCTTTTCGTTTGATGAACGGATCGCGAAAGATATCATGTTGCCGCGGACGGATCTGATTACGATCTCAAACGATGCATCGATGGAGGACATCATTGCCCTTGTTGAAGAATACCAGTTCACCCGGTATCCGGTTGCAGAAGAAGGCGACAAAGATAAAATCTTAGGATTTATCAATGCGAAACAATTGTTCACGGATCATATGGCGAACAAAGGGAAAGCACTGAGCTTCTATGTGCACAACCTGCCGATTGTATCGGAATATTCTCCGTTACAAGACGCGATGCTGAAGATGCAGGTCGAACGTACACCGATGGCGCTTGTCATCGATGAGTACGGTGGAACAGCCGGCGTCATCACGATGGAAGATATCCTGGAGGAAATCGTCGGTGAAATTCGCGATGAGTTTGATAAAGATGAAAAAGCGGACATCGAACAGATTCATGAGCGCTTGTACCGGATTTCAGGTCGTGTCTTGATTGACGACTTGAACGAACGGTTTAATCTCGGAATTGAAGAAGAAGACATTGATACAATTGGCGGCTGGGTCATGGCACAGGATACGGAAGTATCGAGCGGTCAGGAATTCCGTTATAAAAACCATACGGTCAAAGTCATGGAAGTCGACAATCATCAAGTTAAATCGATTTATCTACAGTTACCGGAAAAAGAACCGGTGACGGAAGAAATCGTTTGAATGTAAGACGGAAGACTACACTTCGGTGTAGTCTTTTTTTGTGAAAAAGAACACCTTTCATTGTTTATTCTTGTCGAGACAGTGGTAATACAGTTTATGTGGCCGAAACAAGCTACTAAAATTAGCGGATAAAGGGGTTCTTATTCATGACGAAAACAATTCTTACTTCACGTGCAACTGCAGTAGGGGGACGCGATGGAAAGGTCGCCTCTGACGATAACGTAATTAATTTAGATCTTGTCATGCCAGGTACGAAAGGCAAAGAAGATATTCCTACTTCAAATCCAGAACAATTATTCGCAGCAGGATACGCTGCATGCTTTGACGGGGCATTCAACCTGATGGCTCGCCAAGATAAAAAACGTGTTGAGACACGTACGAATTCTGAAGTCAGCTTACTTGAAGACGAAGAAGCAGGCGGCGTCAAAATTGCTGCTAAACTTGTTGTCGAAGTAGTTGGCGTAACAGAAGAAGAAGCACAGGACTTGCTGGAAAAAACGCATCAGTTCTGCCCGTATTCAAAAGCAACACGCGGCAACATCGATGTGGATTTGTCAGTAAAAGTCGTGGATTCTTTAGACAACTAAAATTTTATCCTCGTTGAAGGAGGGGAAGCAGATGGCTCCAAAAGAAACGGAACGACCAAACGAACAGTTTGAAGACGAACGAAAACGTTTGACGGACAAGGAACGTGAGCTTTCACCCGAACAACAGGAAGAAGTATTAAAAGGAAAAGACGAGATGCCGGACGATCCGGTTTCACCGCGAGACCGGGGAATGGACAAGTAACAAAAACTTTAATTTGGGGGATGAGCAACAATGGGTAAAAAAGTAGCAGTCGTGCTTGCTGATCATTTTGAAGATGTCGAGTTTACAGGTCCTGTCGATGCGTTAAAAGAAGCGGGTCATGAAGTAACAGTCATCGGAACAGAAAAAGATGCAGAACTCGTCGGGAAACAAGAAGAAGCAAAAGTAACAGTCGATGTAACGATTGATGAAACATCTTCTTCAGACTTTGACGCACTATTGATTCCAGGCGGTTTTTCTCCGGACTTACTCCGTGAAGACGATCGTTTCGTCACATTTACGGAAGAGTTTGATACATCTAAAAAGCCAATCTTCTCAATCTGTCACGGTCCACAATTGATGATTAACGCGAAAATCGTCAAGGGACGCAAAATGACAGGATATAAATCGATTCGAATCGATTTAGAGAATGCGGGAGTGTCGTATGAAGACAAGGAAGTAGTCGTCGATGACAACTTCGTGTCGAGCCGTCAACCGGATGATATTCCGGCATTTAATCGCGAAATGCTAGCTAAATTAGGATAACTGCTTAAAGTGAAAATGAGCGCCCGCTGACTTCGATCAGCGGACGCTCATTTTTTAGTTTTTCGGATAATCACAAAGTTCCGTAATGACCCCATGCGAATGACGGGGGTCCATATAGATTAATCGTCGGCCGAGCGGAGTTTGACGGTAGGTGTCCTCTAAAAATGTAATTCCCCGTTGTTTTGCTTCCAAAATGGCTTGGTCCAAATCATCAACACGATAGGCAATATGATGAACGCCTTTTCCCCGTTGTTTTAAAAAGCGGGCAATCGGACTTTCCGGACTTGTCGGAGTCAACAATTCAATATGCGCATCTTCAAATTCAATGACAGCAATATTAGACGCAACCCCCGGTGTCGGATTGCTGTACTCACGAATTAACGTTCCTCCTAAAACGGTCGTATAAAACGTAATCGCTTCCTGCATATCCCGAACAGCGATGCCGGTATGATCTAAATACATAACAGTTCCTCCTTTACTTCGATAGTCATAGTGTGTCAAACTCTTTTCCAACACGCAATGAAGAAGATCCGGTTGGGGTGTCTGGATAGGAGCGAAAAGAGAACTTATCCAAAATGACATCTCACTGAAATATAATACAAGGAAAATGAATGCTATAATCAAAAACGTTCTTATAATTTTTAAAAAGTATTACTAAATTTAAATATTATCATTCGATTACTTATATAAACTACACAGAAAAAGAGGGAATACTACATGAAAAAAACGTTCGCGTCGCTCATCGTTTCGGCACTTATTCTTTCATCGACTCCTCACTTCGTAGCAGCAGATGACTTAAGTGAACAAAAAGCTAAAAACGAACAGAAGCAACAAGAAAATGCCAAAACACAAAAAAACTTAGAATCGTCCGTTAATCAAGAAGGACAAAAAATTTCCAAGACTCAGCAAGAAGTTAACCGCTTGGACGAAGCATTAAACGAAAAAATGTTTGCAGTTGAAACAAAAGACCGTCAGATCAAAGCAACTGAAGCAGAAATCGTTGAACTTGGAAAGCAGATCGAAAAGTACAAAGCGAAATTAAAACGCCAAGAAAAACTGCTTGGTGACCGTCTTCGTGTCATGCAAGAAAATGATGGGAACTCCATTAAATGGGAAGAAGTCATTTTTGGATCAAAAGATGTCGGGGATCTGGTCAGCCGCGTTTTAGCGGGGAAATCCATCTCACAACAAGATGATAAAATGATTACCGATTATCAAAACACACAAAAAAAATTAGCAGCTGCTCAACAAGAATTAAAAGATAAAAAAGCAAAACTTGTGACGGAGAAACAAGAGTTGAAACGTCAACAAGCGGAACTTGAGCAACAGCTCAAAGAACGTAACAAACGCTTAAAAGAACTCCGGAAACAGAAAAAGAAATTTGAAACTCAGTTGATGGATGCAAAAGAAGTACAACAAATTTTGATCGCGCAAGAGCAAGCAATTGCAGCTGAAAAAGCAGCTCGCGAACGTGAAGCACGAATCGAAAAAGAGCGTCAAGCGCAAGCGGCACGTGAAGCAAAAGCACGTGCAGAAGCACAGGCAGCACAAGCAGCAGCGGCTCAAAAAGCAGCAGCTGAACAACAGGCGGCAGAAGCAGCCGCTGCTAAAGCAGCAGCCAAAGCGGAACAAAAATCGTCAACACCTGCTACGTCGACGAAACAATCTACGCCATCTGTGACTGTGCCGAAAGCAGCACCGGCACCAACACCGGAACCGGCAGCACCAACACCTGCTCCATCATCTTCTTCTATGTTTATTCACCCGACAAGTGGATCAATCACACAAGGATATGGTTCAGCAAGCGGTTCGAACGGTTATTCTTTCCACAATGGAATTGATTTCGGAGCGCCGGTCGGTACGCCGATTGTTGCAGCAGCAACAGGAACGGTTATCACTGCATCAAGTGGTGGTCCGTACGGTAATCATGTCATGATCGCACACCAATTAAATGGAAAAACATATACAACGGTTTACGCGCATATGAGTTCATTAAATGCACATGCTGGACAACGTGTCAGTCAAGGACAACAAATCGGTGCCCTTGGCAGCACAGGGAATTCAACAGGCCCGCACTTACACTTTGAAATTCATGTAGGTGGTTACAGCTACAGTGCTTCAGGACCGGCGAATTCTGTAAATCCAATGTCGATGTTATAATTACGGAAAAAGCGATTGCTATGGCAATCGCTTTTTTTTGTGTGTCTTGATCAAAATGAAAAATGTTATATTACAAAAAAACGCTTTCACTTGAAACATAAATGAAATTTTACTGAAACTACTACGATGCTATAATCAATCTCAGACATAAATACTTTGAATTAACTACTTTTCAAATAAGAAATCATACATAAGTGAGGAAATGAGACATGTTAAAAAAATTGTTGTCAACGGTATTGTTAGGAGTGTTGCTCGTATCAACTGCGCCGACTTCTGGTCATGCTGCAACGATTAAAGAAAAGAAATCTCAAAATGCGACAGAACAGCGTCGATTGGAAAAAGCCATTAAAAAGCAAGAAGCCAAAATATCGGCGGAACAACGCGAAATCAATAAAATTGATGCAGCGATTAATGAAAATATTTTCCGGATTTCCGAAAAAAATAAGCAGATTAAACAACTAAACCTTCAGATTGAAGATCTGGAAGCGGAAATCGTCCGCTATGAAATCATGCTCACACGTCAAGAAGAGTTGCTCGGAGACCGGTTACGTGTACTTCAAGAAAACGACGGTAATTCGATCAAATGGGAAGAAGTCATTTTTGGTTCGAAAGACCTGGGGGATTTATTCAGCCGTGTCATGGCTGGTAAAAAAATCGCCGAACAAGATGATAAAATGATTTCTGCTTATTTGGAAACACAGGAAAAGCTGGCGGAAATGAAAAAGAACCTCATCACTAAAAAAGAAGAGCGTGTTCAAGAAAAAAAATCATTGCTCATTCAAAAGAAACAATTAAAACAACAGATGAAAGAACGGAGCGCGACCCTGAATAAATTACGTAAAGGGAAAACAAAGTTCACGACTAAACTGTTAAATGCAAAAGAATTACAAGCGACTTTAGAGGCTCAAGAAAGAGCGATTGCGGCAGCAAAAGCAGCAGCGAAAGCAGCAGCAGAAAAAGCGGCGGCCGAAAAGGCAGCAGCGGAAAAAGCAGCAAAAGCAGCAAAAGAAGCAGCAAAATCAAAGCCTGAATCAAGTGAATCAACGGTTGTTCCGACTCCTGTCAGCAGTGGACCGACCGGATCGGCGAAGTTTGTTCGTCCGGCTTCGGGTGGTGTCTCACAAGGATTCGGACCGGCCAGTGGAGCGAACGGTTATACTTTCCATAACGGTGTCGATTTCAGCGGACCTGTCGGATCGCCAATTCGTGCGGCGGCTTCCGGAACAGTCATTACGGCCGGAAGCGGCGGACCTTACGGGAATCACGTCATGATTTCCCATTTCCTTGACGGTCAAGTGTATACAACGGTGTACGGTCATATGAATTCGTTATCGGTTTCAGCAGGTCAAACGGTCACTCAAGGTCAAAGGCTTGGTACTCTTGGGAGTACGGGTAATTCGACAGGACCGCATTTGCACTTTGAACTGCATATTGGTGGATATCAATATAGCGCGTCAGGACCTGCTAACACGGTTAATCCACTTGGATACTTGTAAAAACGAGCTTCGGCTCGTTTTTTTGATGGTGCTGTGATACAGTGAAAAAGAATTTAAATTACGAGCAACTAGGGGAGCTGGAGGAGTCCGGCTGAGAGGAAAACCATTCTGTTTTCGACCCTGTCACCTGAACTGGATAATACCAGCGTAGGAAAGTTGAGATCGAAGACATGATTACTTTAACCGGTGAACCTGGTTATTCATGGCGTCGTCTGCTTTTTTACAGCGGACGGCGCTTTTTGTTGTCCGTTTTCTCCTTATTTGCTCACGGGAAAGTGAGGAATTGGAATGAAACACGTATTAACGATCGCCGGATCCGACTCCGGTGGCGGAGCGGGAATTCAGGCGGATTTAAAAACATTTTCAGCACTTGGTGTATATGGCATGAGTGTCATCACGGCGATTACGGCACAAAATACATTGGGTGTTCAAGCGGTTGAAGACGTCTCTCCCGAACTTGTGGAGGCACAGTTAACCTCGATTTTTTCAGATATCCGTGTCGATGCCGTCAAGATTGGAATGGTTTCTAATCAGGAAACGATTCAAGTGATTGCCCGACAACTGGAAAAGTATCCTCTGCCGATTGTTCTTGATCCGGTCATGGTCGCAAAAGGTGGCCATGCTTTGTTACAACCGAATGCGGAACAGGCATTGCTCGAACAGCTGTTACCACTTGCGACCCTTGTGACACCGAATATTCCTGAAATCGAGCGGATGATCGGTGGAACCGTCCATTCACTTGCTGATATGAAGCAAGCAGCGGTCAAGCTGATTGAACGACAAACAGGAGCTGTGTTGCTCAAGGGCGGGCATTTGGAAGGGCAAGACGCCACTGATCTTTTATATACGGACGAACGGTATGTTGTCTTTGAACAAGAACGGATTGAGTCCCGTCATACGCACGGGACAGGCTGTACGTTGTCCGCTGCTATCGCTGCCAACCTGGCTCTTGGTCATTCACTGGAAGACAGCGTCCGTTATGCGAAACGTTATGTGACCGAAGCGATTCGTCACGGTTTTGCTCTTGGACACGGAATTGGACCGACACATCATTTTCATGAACTTTGGAGGGATACACATGCTACGACGCATCCATGATAAAAAACCATTAATTCATCATTTAACGAATACCGTCACGATCAATGATTGTGCTAATATGACACTTGCGCTTGGAGGATCTCCTGTCATGGCAGAGGACCTGCTCGAAGTCGAAGAGATGGTTGGTCTTTCAGACGCCGTCGTGATTAATACAGGAACCATCAATCCGGACATGCGCAAAGCACAGCTGCTAGCAGGGAAAACGGCTAACCGGCTGGGGAAACCGGTCATTTTGGATCCGGTGGGCGCGGGAGCCACGACATTAAGAACGGATTTTATGAAACAACTGATGGAGGAAATCACCTTTACGGTCATCAAAGGAAATGCTTCGGAAATTAAAACGTTGCTTGGACAGGCTGCTCGAACGAAAGGGGTCGATGTGGCGGAAGGAGAATCACTCGATCTTCAAAGTGTTCACGCCTTCGCTTCCCAGACGAAACAAGTCATCGTCGTCACCGGACCCGTTGATTTTGTGACAGATGGAGTCCGTCAACATCATTTGGACGTCGGAACAAAACGACTCGGCCAAGTGACGGGAACAGGATGTATGACCGCTTCCTTGATTGCGACTTTTTTGGGAGCAGGATACGATCATTTCGACGCAGCTGTATTTGGGACGTACGCCATGGGAAAAGCAGGGGAAACGGCCGGAAATCGTCCTGGTATCGGCAGTTTTCGGACCGGATTGTTTGATGCGGTCAGTCTGATGACAGAGGAAAGTTTGCCGGAGGTGCAGATGAATGGACAGTGAATACTTGATTTATGCAGTGACGGATAGACGTCTGCACCCGCATCTTCCCTTGGAGGATGCTGTCGAAGCAACGATTAAGGGCGGTGCAACGATTGTTCAATTACGGGAAAAAGAGATGTCGGGTAAGAATTTTCTCGAATCAGCCGTTGTACTGAAGGATCTGACTGCCAGTTATAATATTCCGTTGATTATCAATGACCGGATCGATATCGCTTTATTAGTCGAAGCGGGCCTGCATATCGGTCAAGATGATATTCCTTTAACGGAAGCACGTCGATTGTTACCGACGGCGACGATCGGTGTTTCCGTTTCAACGGTCGAACAGGCTGTGGCAGCAGAGCAGGACGGTGCAGATTATTTAGGAGTCGGGTCACTTTTTCCGACGGCGACGAAACAAGATGCGACATTCATGTCACGTGTGACATTAGAGCAAATCAGGAAAGCCGTTCGCATCCCGTTAGTAGGCATCGGTGGAATTAGCGAAACAAATGTATCGTTACTTGATTCTCTCGTAGATGGATATGCCGTGGTGTCCGCTTTGTTTGCCAATCCGGAAATTGAACGAACGACGAAAAAGTTTAAACAGACCGTCGAACAAGTGCGTCAGAGCGTTTCAGACAGGGTATAATCCTTCTAGAGGTGATGGTCGTGAAATGGCAGTCTGTTCGATTTCGAGGACGATGGATTCGATATAAAATCGAACCGCAAATCATTCGAGTCGAAAATCGCGGGAAATATCATTTAGGGGCAGCTCTATTTCCTTTCCCGAATCGTTATTCCTATCAACTGGCGGTCTTATTAAAGAATAAATACCAGCAACAGTATAAACGTTCCTTACTCATTCAAACGAGTTCCATCGCAACGGAAATCTGGGGACACACACATCTGGACATTTTTTACCGGATGCTGCTGCCGCTTCCGTTACCCCGTTTTTTACGGAAACGTTACCAGGAGCGTTTGAAAAGTACAGGTGTGATTGATATCGGTGTACGTGCCGTCGATTCCAATCGTATCGTATGGGATATCGGAAATTTTTTGGGCGGTTGGTTCTTTTATGCCGTCTCAAGACGAAACCGTGACAAATGAACAGGTCTGCTTTCCGCTTTGGATGAACGGGAAGCAGACCTGTTTTGTTTTTCGATGTTCAGTTACCGGATTTAAAGGAGTCAGTCGTTGGAGTCTTGGAGTGATTTCCTTGCAATTCATTTGAAACGATGGTGGAATTAAAGGGAAAGAGGTGATGACTGTGGATGCACCACGTTGTGAAACGATTGCGATTGATCAGGTACGTGCGCAAGAGATTGAGCAAGTCGTCGATACGATTCCGACGACAGATATCGGAAAGTTATTCAAAGTCCTGTCAGATGCCACGCGTCTGCGGATTGCTTACGCCTTAACGGTAGAAGAGGAACTTTGCGTCTGTGATGTCTCGGCTTCGGTAGATTGCTCGATTGCAACAGCTTCTCACCATCTCCGCACCTTGCTGAAACAAGGTTTGGTGAAATATAGAAAAGAAGGTAAGGTCGTCTACTACTCGTTGGACGATCACCATGTCTCATCGCTCGTCCATCTGGCCATGGAGCATGTAAACGAGGGGAAAGCGTCCTCATAAGTCTGCTCCATCACAAAAACAAACACGCATCGTTCTTACGGACGGTACGTGTTTGTTTTGTTTTCGAGAATTGGTTTGGACCGGTGAAATAAAATAATGGTCGTTGCGATTAACAAAAAAGCTAAAATGGATAAGCTGAAGCACATCCGTTTATATTCTGCCGTCATTTCAGTAGTCAATTCCAGTTTTTGCTCCAGATCACGATATAATTTGTCTTTGATCTGCGACAGATCTTCAAGAATTGTTTGAGTCGTTTGAGTCGTTTGTTTCGCCAACTTTTTCGCACGTTGCGGATGATCTGTTTCGTAGACGGTAAACACCTCTTGAATCTCTTCTTCCCACGCATTGTTGCGTGACAATAAATCTTTTACTGCCCCGGGGGTCTGATTGGAGGAATTCAGTAATCGCCGTAAATCATGAACTTTAGAGGTGGAAAAATAGTATTGTTCGATGTAACGATCATCTTCGTATAATAGCAGTCCCCGAACAGCATTCGCCCGGTCGCGATTATGCTCTATCAGTTGGTCCACTTGTTTAATCATTGGAATGTCCTGTGTATGCATCTCTGCCGTCAGCTTCGAAATCGTACGATACCCGCTGAGAGCGTAGAGGAGGGGGATCGAGGCAAACAGGCTGACGACTAGAATAAGGATGATGCGGTGACGCCATAATTGATTCATACAATTCGTCCTTTTTTTTACAAAACGTAATGTCATTAGCTTAACCACTATTTCCCAAAAAGTGAAGGATTCTTCAGAAAAATGTGGAACATTTTCTTTGGATTCGCGTATTATACACAAAAAAACCGCTACAACGAGTGTAGCGGCGACAGAATTAAGGCTATTAAAAAGAATAGGAATGCTCTTTATAGTTACCGAAGACCGTGTGAATTTCAGAAAATGTAACAAAGGCATTTGATTCGACGGAGGAAACAATTTCCTGAAGCTTAAGAATTTCATTGTTCTGAACAACGACATAGACCATCTTTTTCGTTCGTTTCGAATATCCGCCGCGGGCATCGAGAATCGTTACACCGCGCCCAAGTTCTTTTGTAATGACATCATTGATTTCATCGGCTTTTTCACAAATGATGATACATTGTTTAGAAGCAGAGTAAAAACTGTATACTGTCTGAAGTGCTTTTGCTCGAACGAAACTCATGATTAAAGCATACATGACATGTTTTAAATCAAACACGAACCAGACAAGTACATAGATGACTAAATCCTGCATTAAAAAAATACGCGGAAGCGGCCAATTGTGGAAGCGGGCATAAAAGAACTTTCCAAGAATATCAAGACCGCCAGTCGAGGCGCCGCCAAAGAAGATTAAAGCCATTGCCAAACCGGAGACAAGTCCGGCAAAAATGGAAGCGACCAGTGGATCATTTAAAGATTCCGGAACGATTTGAGTCGGAATCCAGTCAATCAGGAATGATGAAGCCAAGACGATGAGACCGGATAAAAACATAAAACGTTTTCTCAAAAAACGAAATCCTAGTAAAAAAAGTGGAATATTCAAGACCAGTTGTGTCAAGCCGATTGGCGTGTGGAATAATTCCTGAACAATAAGTGTGATTCCCATGATTCCGCCGGATCCGATATCATTCGGCGATAAGAGAAGACTGATGTACAACGAGTACAGCAACGTCCCGATCAAGAGGAAACCGATTTTCTCTGTACGTTTTTTCTTTGCGGGCTGTTTAGTTTTCATGTTGATTGATGAGTAATCTCATGCTCCTCCTCCATAAAGTATCTGCCTGCAAGAGTACGCTGATATGAGGATTAATTCAACCCCTGTTTTGAAAAAAGAACAATCAAACCATCTGTTTTTCAGAAAGGAGACCATTTTTTTGAAAAAAATCATACTGGTCATTCTCTGCATTGGACTCGGATTATCGGCAGGATCATGGTTTGTTCTGAATTTACAGCAGCCACCGGAAGAAGAGCGTTTTAAGGATGGTCAGGTGATTGCGCGTCATGTCGGGATATCGGTTTCCAATACGGCTGCGATTGAAGAGCTAGTTAAGCAGTTGCCATTTTCCGAAGCGTTGACTGCTGTATCGATAGAGGGGACGTCCGTGAAGATGACATACGAACCGGCCGGAAAAGAACAGGCGGACTGGACAGGCAGTAATGAAAAGACAATCCGGTCTGCTGGCACTTCTTTTCTCGAGAGCCGATTATCCAAGCTGATCATGCATCATACATTAGCACTTTTTTTAAGTGTCTCTGATTTATCTGAACTTCAAATCCGTTACACCGACACAGTTTCTGACGTCACGTTTGAGACGGACCGACAACGGATTGAAGACTATACACCGCGGGATATTGAACGGGCTACTTCTTCCGCAACCAGATTTAACCGCGTCGTTGTCGAAGACTATGTACTGGTCGAATCCAGACGGTCGGTATTCTTTAAAAAATTCGAGGATGCGTTGCAAATCCTTCCTTCAAACTAGTTGTATTCACCAAGAAAAGGCACTTTTCACAAACTTGACACAATGGTATCGTTTACATCCTGCTCTTTTAATAAAACGTTAAATAGTGTCTATTCATGACTTGAACATCTTATAAGATGGAAGTATGATAATAAATGAACAGACATTGTGAAGTGTTGAACAAAAGAAAGCGGGGTTTCTACAATGAATGAAGTAGAAGCATTAGAAGGGTTAAGAAAAAAAGCTGTCAAATCGACACAAATGCTACGGATGCGTCCGCTGGAATATTTGGTTCGAGCGATGTTAGCTGGAGTATTCATTGGTTTTGCCATCATATTTACACTCAAAGCAATCAACGGTTTATATTTAAATGAATCACCGGTTACGACGCTTGTCGGTGGATTGACATTCGGTGTCGCACTCGTCTTGATCGTCTACGGCGGAGCAGAATTGTTTACCGGAAACACCATGTATTTCACGACGTCGACCATGCGTGGTTTTACTTCGAAAATGGATACATTGAAAGTATGGACACTATGTTTTATCGGAAACGGTCTTGGTGGACTTGCCTTCGCCTTACTCTTTTCACAGACAGGAATTATCCAGGAGCTCGGAATGGAGAACTGGTTGTTTGCTGTTTCCGAAACGAAAATTCATCATACGACATGGGAGATCTTCACACGAGCCATCTTCTGTAACTGGATGGTCTGTCTAGCGATTTTCATTCCGAAAAATATGAAAAACGAACTGGCACAAATCATGATGATGATGATTTTAGTTGCTGTGTTCTTTGCCTCCGGTTTTGATCACGTCATTGCCAACATGGCCTTGTTCTCACTGGCTTTAGTCGTTCCGCATCCGGAAGCGATTTCCTTTGCCGGTGCGATCCATAACCTGGTTCCGGCATTGCTTGGAAACATCATCGGCGGAGCATTGTTCATGGGGATGGTTTACACATGGCTTAATAAATCAAAGCTGGAAGTAGAACAGTCAAACGAACAGGCAGCGACAATCAACATCGCTTCCAAACAAAAAGCTTAAAAATCGTTAAGGACGTCGTTATAAAAACAAAAAAGAAGGATTCGATGAAAAATCGGATCCTTCTTTTTTGATGTCTGTCATTATTCGAGATGTTGAAAACGATCGACATCTGCTGCTAGTTCTTCATAAATGGCTTCGACGATTTGAGCATCATCGAACAGGCCTAAAATATTTTCATCGGGCAGGGCATCAACCGGAGACGTGAAGTACAAAACGGCCGTCAATAAAAGTTGTTCCTGTTCTGGTTGCATTTCGAAACGTTTGTTGTACAAAGCACGTAACATCTCGAGCAACTGCTTGAGCTGGAAGTAAAGAACAAGTTCTGCTTCGCGTTCGACATCCGAGCCGTCCTCAGAGGCAAGATCTGTCGTCAATCGGGCTAATCCGAGTTCCCCTTGAATCAATAAGTCTTCTTGCGCTTTTGCATTTCCGACCGCGTTTAACGCTTGGCGGTGAAAATAGGTGTAAGCGGATTTAAAATCGCCTGGTGTAAATTCCATCATCAACACTCCTTCTGTATCTCTAGTTTCACCTTATTTCTTGCAAAATTGCAACTATTTCGTGAAAATAAGAGTAATAGTTGAAAGGGGATTACATAATGCCGACTCAAGAACAATTAAAAAAATATGCCGCACTTGCGGTACGTACAGGAATTAACCTGCAAGCCGGTCAGCAACTCGAAATTCGGGCGGGGATTGAAAATGCACCGCTAGTCCGTGAAATCACACGCGTTGCCTACGAGGTGGGCGCTTCGAATGTCTACGTCCAATGGTCAGATGACGAAATGACGAAAATCCGTTACTTCGACGCACCGGAAGATTCATTTGATGCGTTCCCGGACTGGCTGAAAGCCCGCTTTGATCAGTTGGCAGAAGAAAAAACAGCCTTCCTGTCCGTTGTCAGTGAAGATCCTGACTTATTAAACGGCGTCGAATCCAGCCGGATTGCCCGGGCGAATAAAGCTGCAGGGGTGGCATTGGCAAATTGGCGTAAGTTCGTCATGAGCGATAACGTCAGCTGGTGCGTCATAGCCGCGCCGTCAGATGCCTGGGCGGCAAAGGTATTCCCAGACTCGGAACACGCTGTAGAAGACCTGTGGGAAGCTATCTTGAAGGCGACACGTGTCGATCAGGACAATCCGGTCGCGGCGTGGGAGCAACATGATGCGAACCTGCGGACGAAAGCAACCTTCCTGACAGAAAAGAAATACAACAAGTTGCATTATTCAGCACCCGGAACGGAACTGACGATTGAACTGCCGGAGCGTCACGTCTGGTTAGGTGGCGGCGGACCAAACGCGGATGGTGTTGACTTCATCGCCAATCTGCCGACGGAAGAAGTATTTACGTTACCGAAGAAAACAGGCGTCAACGGTCATGTTTCGAGCACGAAACCGCTCAGCTACAGCGGGAATCTGATTGATGAATTCACATTATGGTTTGAAGACGGAAAAATCGTCAAAGCCGAGGCAAAACAGGGGCAGGCAGCGCTTGACGAACTCATCTCATTGGATGAAGGCGCCCGTTATCTCGGAGAAGTGGCCCTCGTACCTCACCACTCACCGATTTCAGATTCGGGTATCTTGTTCTACAATACGTTATTTGACGAAAATGCTTCGTGTCACTTGGCAATCGGTCGTGCGTATTCAACATGTCTCGAAAACGGTCCGAGTTTATCAAATGAAGAATTGGCGGCACAAGGCGCAAACGATTCAATGACACACGTCGATTTCATGATTGGTTCAGGTCAGATGTCGATTGACGGTGAGTTGTCTGACGGGACACGCGAACCATTGATGCGTGACGGAAACTGGGCAATCTAATGCAGGAATTTTGACGGAAAGAAAAACAAGGGAGCACCCGGGCAGAATTAACATGCCGCGGTGCTCCCTTGTTTAGTTCGATGGGATGAACAGGAATCAAGCTTCTTCGCCGATGATTTTTACTTCCGGCTCCAGTAAGATACCGAACTTTTCCTGGACGGTTTCCTGAACGTGGCGGATGAGCGAGATGTAGTCGGTCGCTGTGGCATCCTTGATATTGACAATGAAACCAGCGTGTTTTTGTGACACTTCCGCGCCACCGATTCGTGCACCTTGCAAGCCGCTGTCTTGAATCAGTTTACCGGCAAAATATCCTTCCGGACGTTTGAAGACACTCCCGCATGAAGGATACTCGAGAGGTTGTTTCGTCTCACGTTTATGCGTCAGATCGTCCATCATTTCCTTGATTAAAGCAGGGTCGCCTTCTGTTAATGAAAAACGTCCTTCGAGAATGATGTACTCTTTTTTCGAAAAACAGCTTGTCCGGTACCCGAGCTCAAGTTCTTCGTGTGAGATGTTTAACAGCTCACCTTTACGTGTCAAGACCGTTGCACTGTGGAGGCAGTCTTTTACTTCTCCGCCATAGGCACCGGCATTCATGATGAGTGCGCCGCCAATCGTTCCCGGGATACCGCAGGCAAACTCAAGACCGCTTAAGGCGTGGTCGTAGGCGATACGTGAAGCCTGGATGATGGCCGCACCGCTCTGCGCGATCAGTTCATGTCCTTCAACCGAAATATCCGTTAATTTTTCAAAGGATAAAACGATGCCGCGGATACCGCCGTCGCGGACAACGAGATTCGAACCGTTTCCAAGCATCGTCAACGGGAGGTCATGTTCATAGGCATACCGGACAGCGAATGCAGTTTCTTCGTATGTCGACGGGATGAGGAATAAATCTGCCAGTCCACCCATCTTGGTGTACGTATGGTTTTTTAAGGGTTCATTAATTAAAACAGCTTCTTTTGCAATACCTTCATATAATCCAGCTAATAATTGCTCAGTCATCATGTCTCAGTCCTTTTTCATAAATTCCATTCAGCCAAAAAACGCTCAAAATATATTTTACACTAATTCCGTGATTGATGTTTAGCATACTGTTCCCAAAATACAGAGTTGACAGATAAAAAGCAAGCTGTTCGTGAAGAATGTAATCGAATCAACATGTAGATGTTGTTTTCTTTTTATAAAAAATGAGCGGATTGTGAATGAATAAAAGTAAAAAAGGGAAAATTAAAGAAACGACTGTCATCCGGAAAGAGGGGATTTAAATGGAAAGTGAACGACTGGAAATGCGACCGTTCGTAGAAGAGGATTTTACGTTTTATAAAACCCTTGTTCAAAATGAGCAGGTCATGCGTTACATCAACGGCGGTGTCGTCTTAGACGAGGATAAGGCGCGGAGTTGGTTTGAGCGTCAACTGGATCGCTACAAGGATGAGCGGCAAACCGGATTTTTATTGTTAATCAAAAAAGAGACGAATGAACCGATTGGATTTGCCGGACTGCTTTTACAAACAGTCGATGGAATCGAGGAACTCGAAGTCGGCTACTGGTTGACGCCGATTCATTGGAAAGTGGGATATGGCCGGGAAGCAGCCAAACGACTGATGCGCGAAGCATTCGAGCGGGGACATGACCGTCTCATTTCTATCATTCATCCGGAAAATCATTCTTCGCAAAATGTTGCGCGGGCGAATGGGTTACAATGGGAAAAAGACACGTTGTTCAACGGAATTCCGGTCGTTATCTATTCCTGCCGGTTGTCCCGATTGTTCAGAGGTTGAATTTAGAAGCCAAGAGGAGCGAATCAGGTATGTATCAGACAAAGTGGATGGGGTTCAATGAGTTGGATAATACAAGCTTGTATCAATTATTGAAATTAAGAACAGATATATTTGTCGTGGAGCAGAATTGTCCGTACCCGGAACTCGATAACCGTGATCAAGATGCCCTGCATGGTCTCGCATATGACGGCGAACGTTTGATTGGTTGCCTGCGCATTTTGCCGAGGAAGTCGTCAGGCGCCGTTGCAATCGGTCGGGTAGCGGTCCAAACGGATTACCGGTCAAACGGCGTAGCAAGAAAACTGTTGAACGAAGCGATTACTCACATCGAGAAGCAAGGGGAATCATTGATTGATCTCCAGGCTCAGGCACATTTGAAACGGTTTTACGGTTCCTTTGGTTTTAAAGAAACGTCCGATGTCTATTTAGAGGACGGAATTCCTCATCTAGACATGCAAATGAACTTGGGGGAAGATTCAAAAAGACTTCAGGAATAGGACGTACGAACCGATGAAGAGAGCAGGAAGAACTTTGTCTGGAGGTGAGTCAGTCATTGAAAAAAGTACTGGTCATTCTCGCGTTAAGTTTGATTGGCGTATTGTCGTTTGCTGTCGGAATTTCCTACGCTGAACTTCAAAGTAGTCAACGCAGTGCAGAAGAACAGTTGACGAAGATGTTGCAGACACAGCACAACATCGATAAAACGTCACTACTGGAAGTGAAGGCTTCTTTTTCCATTCAACATCGTCAAGTGATTAAAGTACGTTTGCGCGGTGAACCGGCAATTACTTATGAATTCATTCAGCCTAAACAACAGATTGAATACAGCGGCTCGGTTGGAACCAGTGTTGAAAAAACCGGAAAACAGGATGAAGCATTCCGGAATTCACATCTCCAGTTAAGTAAAAAATAAAAATCTTGGTGCTTCTTTCTCCATAAAGAAGCTGCCAAGATTTTTTTTGAGCCTTTCAAGACGATTCAATATTGCGTACACTACGAAGAGAGACATCATGCAGGGGGACAATAATTTATGAAAAGATTTGTTAAAAACGAAGCCATCGCTCCGGCGCTGAATGCTTTTCTTACACTTGAGAACGAAGCCTTTCAAACATATAATCAATTGCTGACAGCACAGGAGCGGCAAGCTTTGAATTTTGTCGGACGGGCCGTCGCGCTTCAATCGGACAAACATCTCGCGTTAGCTCTTGAGACGAAACAGCCGTTGATTGAGATGGACCGTTTACTGATGAAATTGACGGAAATCGAGCAGGGCGCGCTGCTGTTTCGACAGTTGCTTGCATCCGGTCTCGATCTGAATCAACTTATCACAGTCGAAGGTCACCGGTCGCTTGTCAGACAGCCGTTATCTTTTCCTGTAGGCTTGTATACAGTCTATGACCACGTCTTGTTTCAACTTGCCGTCGATTCGGGGTTGGACCTAAACTACACAACGACATTGCAACGGAGTGACCGTTTTCTTGAAACGGATGAAATCAATACCCTGGACATCGTGTTGTTGTTGACGCATGAGCAGGCACCGGATGAACAGAGTCTTCCGTTGTTTCAACATCCGGCGACAGTCGGTCTGGCAGAACGGCTCCAACGAGCGAAGTTTGAAAGCCTGCAATCCATCATTGAGAACACCCGGTATGTTACAACATTTCGATATGCCAAACATTTTCCGCTTTTTTATGCGATCGTCGGTCGTCAGACGGAACAATTCCCGAAGATGCTAGACGATGTTTTGATGGAACAAAATCAGGAGGAAATTCTAAAGGATGCCTTATTGGCATTTCATAATCATCAACCGGGTCTTGCAACAAGTATGGGAACGGATTATTACGAAAGTTTATTTGTCATCGGCGACCATTTAAAGCGGCAGGCGGGTATCGATTTCAATACGTTGGATGATCAATATATACTCAGCGAATACTCGGAAATCGTTCAACGGTTACGTAGTTAACGAAACCGGTTCACAGGAATAACGGTGCCAATTCGAAAAAATTTGAATATCACAAAAAGTTGTCGGTTGATACAGGCGAAGAGCTTCTTGATGGGTCGAAAAACAATACACTTCAAAAGATAAGATATTTTTCTTATGTAATTTCATTTGGAACGTATCGAGAATCCGGCGCCCGTATCCCTGGTTTTTTAATTGGGGTAAACACGTGATTTCCAAAAGGCGGACGACCTGCTTATGCTGTTCAATCAGAAGGGTTCCAACAACAGTGTTCTTGTCGTAGACGAGGTAGGGCAGGACACCTTGATCGACTAAATAATCGAGATGGATAGCATCATAAGGGAAAAGAAAGTCGGAATAACGGATTGCGTCATTGCGAATCGTCAAGAACAACTGACGGTTGCGCAAGGAAAGTGGTTTAAATTGAACGGAGACGGGTCGGCCACGCGTCAGACCAATCAGCCGAAATTGTTCACAGGACAAAGAGTACCCTAAAGCGTTCCAGGTCGTGATGAATCCAAAGTCGTTCGGCGGTATGATTTGGACATCGATATGACGGGGAGAAAACGAGAGTGCCTGCAAATGGACATGGTGAGCGAGAATTTGAAACGCCTGTAGATTGGTATAGGAAGCATTTAAAAGTTGAACGGTATGTTCGAAAACATGAAATCCGAGAGTTGCCTGGACATGATCTTCATGCCAAATCGTCCATTGCTGGTGTTCGATCGGTGGGTAGGAAAATGATGACGGGGAAGACGGAGTGGTACGGAGTAAGCGATGGACCAAACGCCGTTGTGGATGAGATAATTGGTCGTACGATAAAATGTTCAACACGTGCACGTCCTTTCAGAAAAAATGAAAGCCAGTGCATTTAGTATAACAAAAAATATGGTATTTTAATGTATTAAATTGAAATTAAAGGTAAATAATCAGGTGGTGATGAGATGACGAGACTACTGATGGCGACAGGTCTTTTTTTGATCCTGATCGGTATGAATCCTGTTCACGCACAGGAAATTGAAAAAAAAGAAACGACAGTCCGGCAATCTACCACATACGGCAGTTACGGGACGATGGATGAGATTATCACGGATCAAAAGGAACCGACATATGACGGATTCGACTCTCCAAACGATATGGCTTTTTTATTCGCCTGCATTGCTTTGCTTGCGACAGTTGGATTAGGAATCGTAAATGCGACAGATTAAAGAAAAAGACGATTAGTTCTCAGGACTTGCCGAAGAACGTTTCGTCTTTTTTTGCAGGGATTTCAGCTTAAAAGTGAATATGTTTACGTCGTCCGACCCGTTCAATCCGATCATGTTCATCCTTTAATCCGGCTTGTTCAAGCAAACTAAGATAATACCGGAAGGGCGTCGAACGATGTGAGAAATAAGGAATATACTCCGTAAACAACATCGTTTCAGCACGTTCGAGTTCACGTAAAGCGATCAGCGCATGCAGTTCGGCAAAACGGATTTCTTGATACAAGACCAGCATGTCCGCATCGACACGAACTTTCGCCCGGAGTTTTTTGGCATGCGTGTTTAATAAGGCAACATAAGCCTCCCGTTCACTGACGTCCGTACAATGTGTGAGGACGGCGAGGAAGAGGTCGCTTCGTTCCGTGTCGACATCGATCGGTACCTTGACGGCAGTATAGATGGCGCGTTGCATCCAAGTCTGATCCGATGCGTCCAGTTTGTAATAACCGACCAGTTCTTCGAACAGTTCGACTTGTGTGACCTTAATCAATCGGAAGGGATCGTTACTTAAAAAAAGCGGTTCTTCTCCGGCGGCTGAAGAAAGTAAAAAAAAGAATTCTTCAAAAGCAACCCGTGTTCCGTTTTTTCGACCGATATAATGGCGTAAATGTTTCAGCAGGCGTTTCGCCGTCACGTACCAATTTTTTTGTTCGCGGACGGAGACCAGCTCATTCGGCTCCAAGTACTGTAAATCATATGCGAGTTGAATGAATTGTTCTGTTTGCTCGATCGCCTGTTCGACAGTCGGTTGATCTTGTTCTTTCTGTAATCCTTTATACTTCGCAAACTGGGATAACATCAAATCAAGATCTTTTTCTTCGATGACTTGTTTCGGAAGTTGACGATAGATTTCTACGATGATGTCGCGAAGGGTCGTATCGCCATATTGTTCAAGTAAAAGACGCAGTTTACGAATTCTCATGATCGCCCTCCTTCGACAAAAAAGACACAATAGTAGTTCTATCCTTTTCCCGATTTTTTTAAGAAGTAATCGGCAGTGCATGGAATTCAAAAATGATTGTTTCGGAACACGGGTAGCTAACATTTGCACTTCCGGAAAGGTTTGCCTATCGTTAAGAGAATCATTAACAAAAAGGGAGCGATTATTCATGAATGAAACAATCGAACATTTACTTAACCACCGGTCTATCCGTAAATTCAAGCCTCATCAATTAGATCAAGAGACAGTCGAAACGCTCGTCCGTTCGGCCCAGTCTGCCTCTACGTCTTCTTATCAGCAGGCCTATGCCATCATCGGCGTGGAGGACGAAGCACTGAAACGACAATTGGTCGATGTAGCGAGCGGTCAATCTTACGTCGCTGAGAACAGTTACTTTTTCGTTTTTTGTATCGATTATCATAAACACATCCTGGCAGCGAAAATCGCATCCGGTTCCGTGGACCGGACGGTCGAAACGACGGAAGCCTTGATTGTCGGTGCGGTCGATGCCGGTTTAGCCGCCCAAAATCTAGTCATTGCAGCGGAATCGTTAGGATACGGCACCGTCTATATCGGTTCATTACGAAATGACGCTGCCAAAGTGAGTGAACTGTTGGGCTTGCCGGATCATGTCGTTCCGTTATTTGGAGTCGCAGTCGGTATTCCCGACCAACAGCCGGGGAAAAAACCCCGCCTTCCGATGGATGCGGTCTTCCACCGGAATACGTATACTAATGACGACACGATGCGTGAATTGTTGTCGCAATATGAAGGAGAAACGTCTACGTATTATGGAGAACGAACAGATGGACGCCGGACGGAAGGATGGGTCTATCAGATGGCTGCTTCGATGAGGGAGCCGAAACGGACATATATGCATGACTTTTTACAGGAAAAACACTTAGCCCGAGATTGATACGGAGGTAACCTATGGAAGAATTTCATTCAGGACGTTCCCGTTTAGAGCGCAGACGTCAGGAAGAATTGCGTGAATCAGAGAAGATGGAGCAGGGGAAAGCATCCCGCGAATCCATGGATCAAAATCATGAAAGAGAACAATCTGCCAGTCAACGGTATTTAGATGAGCCGTCGGAAAGAACGCCTGCCCGGAAAGAGGTATCAAGACCATCTGCAAAGCGCTTGCAGGCCGGAGCCGGAATCATCGTGCGTTCAGGAACAAGACTGGCGAGTATGGCCTTGAATCGTTTCAGCCAACGTCGTGCTTCAAGGAGCAACAGAACGAAAGAGCCGGTGCGTGAAGCAGAAGCTGAACAGCGGTTGAAAAAACAGCCTGTTCCGAAAAAGAAACGTCGCTTCAAGTCAAAGCTGTTCGGTTTATTATTACTCGTCCTGATTGCAGCCGTTCTTTTTAGTTCACAACCGTTTACGTTTCTTCTGATCGGAAGTGACGCCCGGCCGGGAGAATCATTACGCGGTTCGAGATCAGATTCACTGTCCGTCATGCAATTCGTACCGCTCTCACGGACGATTCAATTGACGTCGATTCCTCGTGATACGTATACGCCGATTGCCTGTGAAAACGGCAAAAAGGATAAGATCACCCATGCCTTTGCATACGGCGGCGAAGGTTGTACGAGCAGTGCAGTCAGCGGACTTCTCGATCAAGACATTGACAGTAAAATCGTCATTTCATTTGACAGCTTCATCGGATTGATTGATGAAATCGGAGGAGTCGATTTAGTGTCGACAGGAACGTTCTCGGAACAAGATGCGAGTGGAAAAGCCAATCAGTATTCGTTCCAAAAAGGAAAAGAATATCACATGGATGGGGCAATGGCGTTAGCCTATTCCCGTCACCGTAAAACGGATACAGACGTGGCACGGGCAAACCGACAGTCGGAAGTCATCCAAGCCGTGGCGACACATTTGATGAAACCGACGGGATGGTCGAGTATTCCCGGCGCACACCGGTATATGAAGGAAGAAATGAATCTCGATGTCAGCGTCCGTCAGATGATGACGGCGGGGCTATCGCTCGCGTTGTTCTCGAAACGGGAACACCTTGAAGTCGAAGGTGTCAGTGAGCGGATGAATGGTATTTTCTATGACTTCCCTAAGGAAAAAGAATTGAAGGACTTGCGTGCGAAACTCGACACGACGTTTTATGGGACATTAAAAAACGATTAATTTTTCAAAACGGGTTTGTTCTTTCTCGAACAGTGGAAATTAGTAAAGGTGACTAAACTATCGAGGAGGGACCTATCATATGAAAGTATTAGTTGTAGGTGCATCAGGTACAATCGGAGCTCGTGTCGTCAAGTCGCTCGCTAAAGGTCATCAAGTCACGGTTATCGTCCGCCATCAGCATTTAGTGGAACGATTTGAAAAACTTGGTGTTAAAGCGCACTATGTCGATATCGAAACAGAACTCGAAAAAGTCATCGAACAGGGTGTTTCCGGTCAAGACGCTGTCATTTGTGCAGCGACAGCCGGTGTTGACGGGGAACCGACTGAAATCGAGTTACTGGACCGGACGGTTGCTTTAAAAACGATTGATGCTGCGAAAAAGGCGCGTGTTCGTCATTTCGTCCTCCTCAGTGCCTATGGTGCTGATCGTCCGAACCAATTTAAAAAAGAGATGTATCCGTTCTACGCTGCCAAAAATGCAGCCGAAGAACAGATTGAACATAGTGGACTCACATATACGATCATTTGTCCGGTTAACATCGTTGACGGAGAAGGACGCGGATTGATTGAGGCCGATGAAGACTTGAAGGATGTCAAGGAAGCCACGATTTCCGAAACAGATGTTGCCTCTATCCTCGTCGCTGCCGTCGACAATCGGGCGCTCTTTAATCGCCGACTGGAAGTCAAAGAAGGTAAAACGACATTAAACGAAGCACTTGGCGGAGATGAGGCGGTTGGCAGCGTTAAAGATAACCGTCAGGTCAAAAAACAATTGCCGCGTTATAATTAATGAACGAAACGATGTGAAAATCGTTGACAGGAGTTGGAGAACATCCGACTCCTGTTTTTTTGTACGTCAAATATATTTCATCCGAGCGGAAAAAAAGTCAGCACCAGTCTGCCTTTTTTGTCACAAATCAAGCGGGCGATTCTGCTACACTACATACATAGAGGAGTGACGAAATCAGTGAAAAAATATGTAGTGTATCTGATGGCAGCAATCATCATTTCGGGAATTGCCTATACAAGTTACAGCGCCTATCAGACGAAACAGGACCAACAACAAATGAAAGCAAAACAACAAGCAGAGGGTGGACTTGAAACAGGAATGAAAGCGCCTGACCTCGAAATAGAACAAGACGGTCGAATGATTCATTTGTCTGATTTAACGGATCAGCTCATCGTCATTAATTTTTGGGCAACCTGGTGCCCCCCTTGTCAGCAGGAAATACCGGAATTAAATGCCTTTGCCAAATCGACATCAATCCCGGTGTACGGTATCAACGTGACGACTGCGGAAAGACGGTTGAGTGATGTAAAACAGTTTTTGAAAAAAACACCGATTACGTACTCGGTACTTTATGATACGAAAGGACAATCGGAAAAAACGTATCAGTTAGTGGCGATGCCGGCGACTTACATTATTGATCAAACAGGGACGATTGTCGGAAAACATGTCGGACCCGTTACGCAAGAGATGTTGAAAGAGATGGTGCGGAAGATCGGAGGATAACCGGATGGAATTATATTGTGCGGTATGTACGTATCGTCAAATCATTGAAATCGGTCAGCAGGAAGAGTGGAAAGGATTTCCGTCGGTGTTGACGTATGGAATGGAAAGTTACGCATCAGCATTGCCTTTTTTATTTGTTCCACCGTATCAAGAGCCGCTCGTCAGTCGCCAAAAAATTGATGACCGGATACGGGCCGAGTTGATTCGGACGTACCATGCCCATATTGAGGAGATTGAAGACGGATGGGTACCGCATCAATATGATGTCTTTCAGTGTCCGACCTGTCAGCAAATCTCCACCCGGTTTTGGTGCGCCTTGTTTTTGAAAGGGGCAATCATTGAACCGGTCCATCGCTGTGAACAAGATAATTCTGTTTTGGTTCGACTTTCTTTGGATGAGCTCACCCAAACGCCCTGTCCAAGCTGCGCTGAACAGACGCTCCAGATTCGTTAACAGACAAAAGCCATCTGTCGCAAGAAACGACTATTCGAGACAACGTGTCTGCTAGTCATTTTAAGCGGTCAGATGGCTTTTTAAGTGTCAACCCATTTGCCGAAACGAAAACGTTTGAAAGGAAGACTGGGTAGAGTTAGTTGCATCAATTGAATAATTAGATCCGTCGAATAATATTGTATCACCAAGCCTTGCTTCAGTAGGCAAATAGCGGCGTGGGATGAAACTTGAACCATTCTCCCAGAGAAGAACAGCATATTTTCCATCAAGCCGTTCCAGTGTGCCACGTTTGATCATAATCGAACTCCTCCTACAAAATTACATCGAACGCATCCTTAGGATCAGGTGCAAGTTTCTCTTTTTATAATTCGCTGTAATTTTTTAATCTTATGTTTGGTATATTCCCATTTCCTTTTGAATTTACACATGTTTATTTGTAATTGCTGAATTCTGTACAATATTTGTTAAACAAAGTGAAAAGAAATATATTTTCAAGTAATCTTCAAGAAAAAAACAGAACTGATTGTTCAGTTCTGCTTCAGGAAATCCGTCGATTAAGCTGCCAAATCTTTTGCAGCTTGTTTGGTAGGGCGGGTAAAGGCAAAAACGAAAGTGAAGAAAGGCGACAGTAACAAGAAAAAGGCGAATGGAACATACGCAGTAACTGGGACACCGAGTGTCGAGGCGAAGAACGCACCGGATACACCCCAAGGAATCAACGGATTCACAAGAGTTCCACCGTCTTCGAGAGCCCGTGAGAGAAAACGCGGATCAATCGAACGGTCTTTAAAGATCTGTTTAAACGCTTGACCGGGTAACAGGATAGACAAGTATTGTTCACCGGCCATGAAGTTGACGCCGATTGAAGCGAGTGCAGCCGATGAGATGATGCTGCCGTCCCGTTTTAATTTTGAAACCGTGTTTTCGATAATGACATCGATGACGCCAATTCCACGAAGGACACCACCGAAAGCTAGGGCAAGCATGACAAGTGAAACGGACCACATCATCGACTGGAGACCACCTTTGCTGACGATACTTGCAACGGTGTCATTGGCTGTTTCAATCTTTAATCCGTTTTGGATGACGCTCATCCATTGTCCGATGTTCCAGTTGCCTTGTGTTAATCCAGTCAACAGGAGACCGCTCAGGACGCCGACAATCAGAGTCGGAACGACGGGTGTTTTACGTAATGCAAGAATCATTACGAGTAACGGTGACAGCAGTGTCCATGGCGAGAGATTAAACAGACGCGTCAATTCCTGTTGGGTGGAGCCGATAGTTTGTGAATCAATCGAACCGTCTCCCCGTCCGAAGATAAAGAACAGAATGAACGTGATTGTAATGGCAGGAATTGTTGTGCCCATCATAAAACGAATATGATCAAAGACCGAGACATTGATGATTCCCGGTGCAAAATTCGTTGTATCGGATAAAGGGGACATCTTATCTCCGAAACAGGCACCGCTGATGATGGCACCGGCGGCAAGGGCCGGATTAACACCAAGTGCGACTGCGATTCCCATCAAAGCAACACCGACCGTTCCGATTGTTGTAAAGGAACTCCCGGTAAACGTCGAAACGATCATCGTAATGATTAAAGCACTTGGTGCGAACCATGTTGCAGAAAGTGTTTCCAGTCCGTAGTAAAGGAGTGTCGGAACAGCTCCGCTCATCATCCAGACGGCAATCGTCATACCGACAAGCAACATGATTAAGATCGGTTTGATGGCTTCACGAATTCCGTTAATCATATGTTGTTCCAGTTGTTCATAACGGAAGCCGCGGACAGCGGCATAGGCGACGACAAAAATCAAACTGGATAAGATAGCGAGATGCGGTTCGGCTTTAGCACCGAATATAACGGATAATAAGATAATGATACTAATTCCTAGGACAGCTGCGGATTCACGAAAAGACATACGCATGCTTCCACCTCCTTAAATTCTATGTTGCGTTTATGCTTGTTTGCTTTTACGTACGAAAGTAAAATGAAGAACAGTTGTTATGTTAAAGGATATGAATTCATTCGTCAACTATCTGGATTCCGTTCTAAATGACAGGATAAATAGAAAATGTGACGAAAATTTGTCGTAAACGCTTTCTTTTTCGGCAGAAATCTTGCACAATAGGAAATAAGAGATGTCGATTTTGTGAACAGGAGGAGATACATATGTTTACTGCAATTTTTGTCGTAGTCATTGCGTTAATGGGAGCCAGTGTTTACGGAATTGATCACATGGTCGCTCAACGGGCGGAAAAAAGATAATTTCATTTCGGATAAAAAAAGGCTTTAATCAGTCACATCTATTGAGATGTCATTGATCAAAGCCTTTTTTCTATGTTTAAAATAAATAAAAATTCATTTGACAGTATAAATATACATATGTTTAAATCGAATTATCATTTAAGGGCAAAGGGGTTTCGACGATGAAATGTACGATTGTAGGTGCGACCGGATATGCTGCGATTGAGCTGATACGCCTGATTGAATTACATCCTCATTTGGAAATCGTCTCATTGATCAGCGATTCGCAAACCAATCAGGAAATGAATGATTTATACAGTTTCATGAATAATAAACAATTTCCTGTACTGACAGCATTTTCACTGGAACAAATTGAAGCGGTGGAAACAGATCTTTTATTTTTAGCGACGCCGAGCGGAATTTCCACGAAATATCTGAAACAGCTGGATGACTGGAAAGGAACGGTCATCGATTTGAGCGGAGACTTGCGTCTTGAAAAATCATTGTATGAAAAATGGTATCCCCATGAAGGCGTCGATGCGGTTCTCCAGAAAAAAGCAACCTACGGACTGACGGAATGGAAGCGGGAGCAAATCAAGGACAGTCGTTTAATTGCCAATCCGGGTTGTTATGCTACGGCTGTCTTACTTGGGTTATTACCGTTATTAGAAGAGCGGGTGATTGATCCGTCGCAAATCATCATTCATGCGAGCTCCGGCTTGTCGGGAGCAGGAAAAACATTGACGGAACAAACACACCACGTTCGATCAAGCGAAAATGTCCGATTGTACAAAATGAACCAACATCAACATATTCCGGAAATCGAATCGATTGCTGAAGACATCACCGGACAACAGATCACCGTGTCACTTGCTACGTATCTCGTGCCACTCAACCGTGGCATCATGGCGACGATGACGTTGCAGCCCCTCGTTGAAAAAACGGAAGCCGAGTGGCGGACATGGTTCATTGAAAAATATAAGCAGGAATCCTTTATCCGTGTCGGACAAACGGATCCGGAAATCAAATCGGCAGCCGGAAGCAACTATTGTGACATTTCGGTCTATCTGGATACACGTACGGGAAGACTGACGGTCGTATCCGTGCTGGATAACATGCAAAAAGGCGCAGCAGGACAAGCGATTCAAAATGCCAATGTCATTGGCGGATATCCAGAAACACTAGGTCTGACACAACAGCCATTCTTTATATAGAGGGGACCATGAATATGTTAAATATACAACTGACATCACCATTGACCGTGACGACACCAAAAGGATTCAAGGCGACGGGAGTTCATGTCGGGCTCAGACGCAAACGGAAAGATTTAGCTCTTTTATTATGTGAAGCGGGTGCCGATGCGGCAGCTGTCTACACGACCAATCAGGTCCAGGCTGCACCGATTACTGTAACGAAAGAGGCGATGGCGAAATCGGGTGAAAAAGTCCATGCCGTTTTAGTCAACAGCGGGAATGCCAATGCCTGTACAGGTCAGCTCGGACTCGAACATGCCTATGCTTCCCAACAAGCCATTGCCGATCAGTTTCAATTGGCACAGGAACATGTCGTCATCGCTTCGACCGGCATCATTGGACAGCCGCTCGCAATCGATACGTTACTTCAAGGAATTGAACAGTTACAGCCGGATGAAGGTGAAGAACAAGCCGATGATTTTGCCCTGGCTATTTTAACGACCGATACCGGTACGAAGACGGCCGGACGTCAAATCTGGTTAAACGGCGAGTTGGTTTCGGTCTGCGGAGTGGCCAAAGGTTCGGGCATGATTCATCCGAATATGGCGACGATGCTTGGTTTTTTAACGACGGATGCCTCAATTCCTTCACCGTTACTACAGGACATCTTGAAGTCTGCGGTCAACCGGACGTTTAACTGTATCACCGTCGACGGTGACAGTTCGACGAATGACATGGTGATGATTCTTGCAAGTGGAGCCGCACAAACACAGCCGCTTCAACCGGAGACGGACGAAATCGAGCAGTTCCAACAAGCGGTCGAGGAAGTATGTCAAGATTTAGCGAAACAAATTGCACGTGACGGAGAAGGGGCGACGAAGCTGATTGAAGTCAACGTCCATGGTACGGCGAACGAATGGACTGCCCGGAAAATTGCCAAACAGATTGTAGGGTCTTCCCTCGTGAAAACAGCGATTTTCGGTGAAGATGCGAACTGGGGCCGGATCATCGCAGCGGTCGGCAGTATCGATGAACCGATTGATGTCGGACAAATTGATATCCGGATCGGTTCCCAGTGGGTTCTGCGTCACAGCATGCCGGTTTTATTCGACGAATCGTTGGCTTCCCGTGAACTGGCGCAAGAGGTTGTGGAAATCGAAGTGAATTTAAATCAAGGACCTGCCAGCGGTCATGCGTTCGGTTGTGACTTGACGTATGACTATATCAAAATCAATGCGAGTTACCGGACATGACGAAACGTAAATTGATCAAACTGGGCGGAAGTGTCTTCGAACAGCTGGACCCGCGTTATTACGAAGAATGGAGTCAGTGGCTTGCCGAGAAAAATGAATTGATCATCCTCCACGGTGGTGGACCGGCTTTATCGGCTTATTGCCGGGACATGAATATTAAAGCGGAATTCAACAACGGGATCCGGGTGACGACAGAGCAGGTTCTGCTGGGAGCGGAACGGGTGCTTGGAGGAGAAGTGCAATCAAAAATCGTCTATGCATTGAATGAAAACGGGCTGCCGGCAATCGGCTTGACGGGAATTGACGGAGCCAGTATTCGGGGGGAGCAGCAACCGACGTTCGGAGCAGTCGGAGAAGTGACACAGATTAATCCGAAGTTATTTACGACATTGATGGCATCGGGATTCCTTCCTGTCGTCACCTCCCTGATTACAGGGACGGAAGGGACGTTGAATTGTAATGGGGACACCTGTGCGATTGCTGTAGCGAAAGGACTCGCTGTCGATGAATTCGAACTACTGACGGATGTATCTGGTGTCCGGCTGAATGGCACCTTCCAGTCAGAGGTGACGGTCGCGGAACTGGAGGAGGGAATCGAATCAACGGAAATCAACGGAGGAATGATTCCGAAAGTCGAAGCCGTCATCGAAGCGGTCCGACAAGGGATACATCAGGTCAAGATTCGTTCCGGACACGACGTGACGAGCCAAGGGACACGGATCAAGGAGGAAACCAATGAGCGCTTTACTACCGACGTATTTACGTCATGACATTGAATTGGTCGAAGGGAACGGATCGTTCGTACAAGACAAAGCAGGCAAAAACTATCTGGATTTCGTGATGGGAATTGCCGTCTGCAACACCGGTCATCGACACCCGCATGTGGAACAGGCGTTACAAGAACAACTTCAAAAATTATGGCATACGTCTAATTTATTCATGAGCAGTAAACAGGAACGTGTTGCCGCGATGTTGACGGAAAACAGTCATTTGAGCCATGTGTTTTTTTGTAACAGCGGGACGGAAGCGAATGAAGGGGCATTTAAGCTGATTCGGAAATGGACACAGAAAAAAGAAATCCTGACGTTCAGTCAGTCGTTTCATGGAAGAACCTTTGCCATGATGGGAGCAACGGGTCAAGACAAGATTAAAGCCGGGTTCGGAGAAATGGTTCCGGATTTCAAGCATCTGACCTTTAACGATTTTGACAGTCTTGAAATGATTACGAATCAGACGGCTGCCGTTTGGCTTGAAGTGATTCAGGGAGAAGGCGGTGTCATCGTAGCGGAAAATGCCTGGTTGGAAGCGTTGATGGAGAAAGCTCGACAGTATGATGTGAAGGTAGTCATCGATGAAGTCCAGACAGGAATCGGAAGAACCGGATCCCGTTTCGCTTTTGAACAGACGCCGCTAAAGCCGGATATCATTACCGTGGCAAAAGGTCTCGGAAGCGGATTCCCGGTCGGAGCCATCATTACAACACCGGAAGCAACGGCTGTTTTCACACCGGGTACCCACGGATCGACGTTCGGAGGGAATCCGTTGGCAATGGCAGCGGCAGAAGCGACACTGGACGTCTTGCTAAACGAGCAACAAATGAAACAAGTTCAACAAAAAGGACTTTATTTGATGCAACAACTGAAGCAATTGCCGGAGACGATGGTCGTTGATGTGCGGGGACGCGGACTAATGATCGGAATTGAATTTCATGAACCGGTTTCATCCCTGATTACAGCGTTGCAACAAGCCGGAATGCTCGTCGTCAGCGCGGGACCGAATGTCATTCGGTTGTTACCTTCATTGTGCGTCACGGAACAGGAGCTTGATCTCGCGGTCGAAAAAATCAAAACAGTATGTCAACAGGAGGTCATGATGTGAAAGGAACAGGGGCATTAACATTAGCGGATGGACACGTATATCCAGGTGAATTGATTGGTTCCTCGTCCGTTCAAGGAGAAGTTGTATTTTTCACGGGAATGACCGGTTATCAAGAAGTATTGACCGATCCTTCCTACCGGGGACAAATCATCGTTTTTACCTACCCGCTCATTGGACAATACGGAATTTCAGAACAGGATTCAGAAAGCCGTCAGATTCAAGTATCCGGTGTAGTCGTTCAGACCTTAGCGAACAACGGATTACGGTCAGACTTGGCGGATTGGTTGGCAGCATCGGATATCCCAGTTTTAACACAAGTCGATACACGGGCATTGGTCCATCATTTACGCAATCAGGGGGATCAGATCGGTATCCTCACATGCGGGACATCATCTGTTCAGGAACAGTCGAACTTGATTGCCACTGTCTCGACCAAACAGCCGGAGATTTATCCAACCGATTACGAGGCCGGACATATCGTGTGTCTCGATTACGGGGTGAAAAAATCGATGATTGAAGCCTTGCAGGAGCGTCAGATGAAAGTGACGGTCGTGCCGTTCGATACACCGAAAACAGTCATCGATGAATTAAAGCCTGACGGGTTACTTTTTTCGAATGGACCCGGAGATCCGAGCCAACTCGATCACTTGATTCCAGAAATCAAGAAACTGGCACTTGCCTATCCGACGCTTGGCATCTGCATGGGGCATCAACTGATTGCCAAGGCCTTCGGATGTCGAATCGAAAAGCAACACCATGGTCACCGCGGGGCAAATCATCCGGTCCGTCAGTTGAAAACCGGACGTGTCTTCATGACATCACAAAATCATGGTTATGTCGTTCAAGCGGACAGCGTGCAAAATTCTGAACTGAACGTCGCTTATGAACATATCAATGACGGCTCGATTGAAGGACTGCTTCATCCGACGCATCCTATTTTGACGGTTCAGTTTCACCCGGAAGCTCATCCCGGTCCACTGGAAGCGATGGTGATATTTGATCAATTCGTAGCGGGCATCTTAAAGCAGGAGGTAGCATATGCAGGAAGTTAAAAAAGTCCTGGTCATCGGATCAGGTCCAATCGTGATTGGTCAAGCAGCGGAATTTGATTACTCGGGTACACAGGCATGTCAGACACTTCGGGAAGCGGGATGCGAGGTCATGTTGATGAATTCGAATCCGGCTACGATCATGACGGATCCCTCAACAGCGGACCATATCTATATCGAAGCAATGACGCTTGAAAAAGCGACAGCCATTATCAAACGTGAACGCCCGACCCATTTACTGGCAACAGTCGGCGGCCAAACCGCCTTGAACCTAGCACTATCGCTCGAAGAAGCAGGAGTACTGGATCAGTATCAAGTCAAACTGCTCGGGACATCCCTTGAAACGATCCGAGACGGGGAAGACCGTGAACGATTTAAACAGCGGATGCTGGAACTGGATCAACCGCTCCCGATCAGTCAGACGATCGAGACGTTGGAGGAACTGGAAGGGTTCATGGAAAAAGCGGGCGTCCCGCTTGTTGTCCGTCCGGCGTTTACGCTCGGTGGAACCGGTGGCGGGATTGCTCAAACAAAAGAAGAAGCCCGTAAACTTGCGGCGAATGGACTTCAGGCCAGTCCGATTTCACAATGTCTCGTCGAAGCCAGCATTGCTGGTTATAAGGAAGTCGAGTACGAGGTGATGCGGGATGCCTTTGATACGACAATCATCGTCTGCAATATGGAAAATATCGACCCGGTCGGCGTGCACACGGGAGATTCGGTCGTCTTTGCACCGATCCAGTCGATCTCTGATAAAATGAATCAAATCTTACGGACGGCATCGCGGGAAATCGTTTCTGCGCTCGGTGTCGTCGGTGGCTGTAATATCCAATTTGCAATCCATCCGACAGAACAGACCTACTATGTCATTGAGGTCAATCCCCGCGTCAGTCGGTCTTCTGCTTTAGCCTCCAAGGCGACGGGATATCCGATTGCAAAATTAGCGACCCGTCTTGCGCTCGGTGAGCGTCTTGATGACTGCATCAATCCGGTGACAAAGGAAACGATGGCCAGTTTCGAACCTGTCCTGGATTATGTCACGGCTAAAGTGCCCTGTTTCCCGTTTGATCTTTTCCCGGGAAGTGACCGGTCGCTCGGTACACAGATGAAGGCGACCGGAGAGAGCATGGCAATGGGCAAGACACTCGAGGAAGCCTTGCAAAAAGCATGGCGGGGTGCCGGAATCGAACAAGCGCCGTTATATCCGAATTGGATGAAGCAGGCCGATACGGAGGTCTTGTGGCAGGAAGTCAATCAAATCACGGATCGCCGGTTATTGGCCATGCTGGCATTGCTCGATCGAAAAGCGGCGACGCACGAAGAATTGGCTGAAAAAACGCAGATCCAGTCTCTGTTCCTCACGACGCTTGAGACATTGATCCTGATGCAGGAATCATTGGATCTGGAATCCAAAGAATCGCTTCAACAGGCAAAGCGATTCGGATTTACAGACCAGCAGATCGCACAGATTACCGACGTTCCACTTGAAGTCGTGCAACAGCAACGGAATACTTTTTTAATTCAACCAAGTTTTCAAATGATTGACACTTGTGGGGCGGAATTTTCAAGTCTGACACCGTATTTTTACGGCAGTTGGTCCGGCCGAACGGAAGTGACTCCGTCGAGCCGGAAAAAGGTTGCCGTTCTCGGCGCCGGACCGATCCGGATCGGACAGGGAATTGAATTCGATTATTGTTCGGTTCATGCTGTTCGTGCTTTACAGAAAGCCGGTTATGAAACCATCATGATCAATAACAATCCAGAAACCGTCTCGACCGACTTTGAAGTGGCGGACCGTCTTTACGTTGAACCGCTGACGATTGAAGATGTTGTTCATGTACTGGAAGCAGAACAATGCCGGCAGGTGCTTGTCCAGTTTGGTGGACAGACAGCCATTACGCTGGCTGCAGAACTCGAACAGTTAGGATACCAGCTCTTAGGAACGACAGCCGACACGATTGACGAAATGGAAGACCGTGATCGTTTTTATCAATTCTTGGATCGACTTCAGATTGACCGTATACCGGGTCAGGAAGTGTCGAACGAGGAAGAATTGACGGCAATCGTCAAGGAACTGGGGTATCCGCTGATGATCCGTCCATCGTACGTCATTGGTGGAAAAGGAATGCACCGGTTAACGACAGCAACCGATTTAGAAAAATTATTGCCGGAAATGGCGTTTCCGATTTTGGTGGATGCCTATATCGAAGGACACGAGTTCGAAGTCGATTGTATTTCAGACAAGACGACGACCTACGTACCGGTCATCATGGAACAAATCGAAGCCGCCGGTGTTCACTCCGGCGACTCCACGATGATTTTGCCGCCTGTCTCAGCTCCGGCAAGCTTACAGGATGAAATCGAACAGATTGCGCAAACAATCGGTCAACATCTGGATTACCAAGGTGCCTTCAACATCCAGTTCGTCGTAAAAGATCAAACCGTCTATGTTCTCGAAATTAATCCACGGGCTTCGCGTACCTTGCCGATTGTCTCAAAGGTGACGGGACAACCGTTGCTCGAGTGGGCGGTTCAAGCCGCCATCGGGATGAAGGTTGAAGCCTTGCCGGCAAACCGGTTGACGTTACCGTTCCATGCGGTCAAGACACCGGTATTCTCGACGCTGAAGCTGCGTGGTGTCGATCCGATGACCGGTCCGGTCATGCGTTCGACCGGGGAAACATTGCAGTGGACGGAAGCGGGACTTGCCAAAGAACGGTTCGTCTTCGACCAGACGACTAAAACAGCGATGGCCAAGCGAACGCTTCGAATCTGTGGAGCGGGAACAGACGCGTGGTCAGAAGGAGCGGCAGTTCAGCCGGATACCGAGTTTGATACGTGTCTTGTGTTCTTCTCGAAATCAGAATCAGAACGGGAACAACGGGAAAAAGCGCTGGCCCAAGGAGCGATTGTCATTACTGAAGAACATCTTGCCCAATACTTCGAATCCGTCCAAACGATACCGATGTGTACCGTTAAGCCATTATCCGAATGGACGACACAAAAGGAGCGAATCCAATGACGACTACACAACGATTAAAGCATTTGCTGACACTGGAAGAACTGACAGCAGAAGGACTGACCGATCTATTGGAACTGGCGAAAGACGTTAAAGCTTCTCCAGCGACATATGCCCAAACACTTGCCGGAAAAAAAGTCGCGTTGCTGTTTGAAAAAGCATCGACGCGGACACGGATTTCTTTTGAGGTCGGTGTCGTCGAATTGGGAGGATATCCGGTCGTCTTAAACGGATCGGATATGCAGATTGGTCGCGGAGAGTCCCTCAGCGATACGATTCAAGTCATGAGCCGTTATGTCGACGCCTTGATGATCCGGACATTTGCACATGAAACGGTCGAGACGTTGGCAGCGCACGGAACGATTCCGATCATCAACGGATTGACGGACCTTCATCATCCGTGTCAGGTCTTGGCTGATTTACTGACGATTGAGGAGCATTTTGGTCAACGGAAGGGAAAGATATTGGCTTATATCGGGGACGGAAACAACATGGCTCATTCATTGCTGTTAGGCGGCGCGTTAAGTGGAATGACCGTTCGAATTTGTAGTCCGGCTGCTTATGCACCGGATCAAACGATTATTGACCAGGCGAAGATGCTGGCACAACAATCCGGAGGACAGATTGAACAATATACGGATCCTGTTCAAGCGGTTGCCGGTGCTGATGTCATTTACAGTGATGTATTCGCCAGTATGGGTCAGGAAGAGGAGTCGGAAGCACGTCTCAAAGCATTCGAAGGCTATCAAGTGAATCAAACGTTGTTGTCGTCAGCAGCAACGGATGTGATTTTCCTGCATTGTCTTCCGGCGCACCGCGGGGAAGAAGTGACAGCGGAAGTCATTGACGGCAGTCACTCCCTTGTATTTGATCAGGCGGAAAACCGCCTTCATGCGCAAAAAGCTTTAATGATTGAACTGATTGGAGTAATGGATTAACAGAAAAGACAGGCTCTGTTCCTTTGTGGAAACAACAGCCTGTCTTTTTGTTTTAATCGTATTGCCGCCGGGCGAGTTGCTCGGTCTGTTCTTTCGTAATCTGGCGTTTATTTTTTTCGTGCAGACGTCCCATGAAGGACGTGCGTTGCCACGACGGCGACCAGTCCGACTCTTTGTGTGCACGTAAGGCCAAGATGTAGTCGTAACTCAAATGAAGCCGCTCAATCATTTCCGTGCGAACGTCACAAATATGACCATGTCCCGGAATAAGTAACTTTACCTCATATTCATAAATAAAGGATTCGAGTAATTCAAGGGTCGTTAAGTATTCACTCGAATCATGTTCAATCAACGGAATTTCGACGTCGGAGGCATAGTCACCACAGACAAGGAGATGAAGCGGCATGACGACAAAAGACAAATGGGTTGATTCATGACCGGGAGTCAGGAAAAAAATCAGTTTGGTTTTACCGATCGTCAACGTCGTTTCGGATTCTTCGATGACATGTGTGATATCCGGAAACAGAACGGGAGACTCGATGTAGTACTCGTCATTAAAGTTCTGCACTTCTTCAAGCGCTGCTGTCCGGTCGACATCCACGAAACGACGGGAAGCAATCGCAATTGCATCTTTAAAAGCGTAAGCTCCTAGAATATGATCAAAATGAGCATGCGTATACACGATATAGAGAGGCCGATCGTGCCGGATGATTTCCACATCACGGCGGATCGTTGCGATCTCGTCCGGTAACCAACCCGGATCAACGACGATCAGACAATCGGGAGTCTCAATCAAAGTCGAGGTCGTTTTCATTAATGTACTTTGGTAGACCATGACGCCGGGCATCTTCATTTGAATCATGAGAGTCCTCCTCTTTTCAGGATGTAACGTTTTATATCGAACTATACCCGAAAGCAGGGGAAATCTATCCTGGAGACAACAAAAAAGACGACTTGCAAGTTGCAAGCCGTCTGCCCTCGAAGGCATAAAAGTCATTGACCTATGTGTCGTGACCTATGTTATGTCATAAATTGGAGCGGGTGAAGAGAATCGAACTCTCATCATCAGCTTGGAAGGCTGAGGTTTTACCACTAAACTACACCCGCAAGAGTTGCTACATGAAATATAGTAGCATAGCAAAGCGTTTATTTCCATAACTTTTATGAAAAAAGGTAATTCTTTTGATTTTATGTGTACAATAATAAGAGCTAAATCGTTTACATGGGCTTCCTGTAACGAAAGTGAGTGGCTGAGGATGGAAAGAGGAGCGAATGACTGGTGAACAAAGTTCGAGTTTGGAGCGAACAGCTGATGGGAAAAGGATGGATGGCGACATGTCACCATCAAATCGATCGTTATCGCTTCACGACAGGAGAGTGGTTTCTGAACGCAAGCTTACTTGCCTTTTCAATCGAACAGGATGCAGATATGCTACCGGACGTGCTTCCGAACGAATTGAGGATCCCATTAGTATCTGAACGGATGAAACAGATGTTGGAGCGGCTGACACCGTTTTCCGTCCAATGTCTCCGTGTCCAATTGAAGACACGAACGGGACTCGTCAATTACTATCTCATCAATATTCTAGCGGTAAGACGGGTGGAACATCTACATAAGACGGAGATTTTCCGCACGCTTCGGAAAAAACAAGTCTACTTCATGACGGAGCGAATCATCAGTACCTCGCTTGGTCCCCACCACATCTTACGGGATGAACGTACGGAACGTATTTTCCTCTCGGATACGCTAGCACGGTGTTTCCAGCAACTGGCCGTGACCGGCATACATTTTGACGAGATAAATCGAATGGAGGAAATCATATGAAACAGTACACGGTCGATAATTGGATTACACTGCAATATCCAAAAACGTTTGAATATCAAGAAGAAGAAACATTCGTCAGTTTTTATTCGACAGAAGAAAACGCGATGGGAACATTACAATTATCCATCTATGAGTCGGATGCAGAAGAACTCACACCTTTTGAAGCGGCGGAACAGGAAATCAATTTACTGGTGGAAGAGTTTGGAATTGAACTTACGGGACCACTCGAAGCACGTCGGAACTCATCTAAAGAAGCACTTCTTGCTGTAGACGGAAAAGAAGAAGGCGTCTTCATCCGGATTTATGCCTACTCAGACGGAGAGCGACTTGTTCTATTGACGTATTCTGCAGATCGGGAATCGTTGGAACTAGAAGAAATCGAAGCGATGATTTTATCATTAAGCTGGATCCATTAAGGACAAAACGGGGTGTCTCTCAACTGAGAGCACCCCGTTTCTTATTGATGTCCTTGTTGGCGCATGGAAGAAAGCGGATGTGAGCCGACCTGTTTGTTCAGCCAGCCCGCGATATCTGCAAAGACGCGGATCCGTTCGAACTCATGGAATAACTCATGCCGCAATCCACGGTAGACGGTGAGTTGAACGCCTTCGACACGGACACGGTTGTAAGCGTCAAACAGCGTGTGGATTCCTTTACCGTCAAAGGCAACCGGATCATCTTCCCCGGCGATCAGCAACAAAGGCAGATGGCGCGGGTGTTGGTACAGATAAGCTAGTGAGTTGACGGATTTGGTCGCCGCCAGCAACTCATGGAAAAAACCGAGAGTTACGGTTTGTCCCGATAAAGGATCTTCGTCGTAACGTAAGACCGATTGAGGATCGGAAGATAACCAGGCATTCGATGAGAGTGCCGGGAAGAAACGTAAGTTGTACCGGCCGAAAATCAGCTTACTGATTCCTTCAGCAGGATGCTGAGAAGAAGTTTGTTCGATGAGACGTCCGACAATTTTTTGACTGACGGTTCCAAGTAAACCGCTGTCCGTCGGAGGACCGCTTGCAATGATACCTGCCAGCTCATGACCAAGTGTCTGACCGAGGCGTCTTGAAATAAGCGACCCGAAACTGTGACCGAATACGAAAATCGGCAAATCCGGATAACGGTCCTTGATATCGTAAACCAGTTCTTCAGCATCCTGTATCAGTTGCGCAAAACCATGATTCGGCTCCAAATGCCCCAGTGACTCCAGTTGCTGCGCACGTGCACCGAAACAACGTAAATCCGGGATGATCGTGTGATAATGGTGGGCATAAAGAAATTCAGCAAACTCTTGATAGCGCGCGCCATGTTCCATCATGCCGTGGAAAACAATGACGACCCCTTTCGGAGCAGTAGCTTCTAACAGATGCATCGTCGTCGTATAGCCGTCTGATGCAACCCAGTGTGTATGGTCGATTGTCACATCTATCATCCTTCCCTGATTAAGAAAGTCCGTATATCGTTCCGTCTTCAGAAATTCCCATCTTATTGGCAGCCGGTATTTTCGGTAAACCCGGCATGGTTAATACATTCCCGGTCAAGGCGACGATGAATCCCGCACCGATGGATGGTTTGATTTCACGGACAGTAATCGTAAATCCTTCGACACGTCCGTACTTGCTTGGATCATCCGTCAACGAGAAGGGAGTCTTTGCCATGCAGATCGGCAGATGTCCGAGTCCCTGTTCGGTGCAACGTTCAAGCTCACGTAATGCCTTTTCTTCGAAGTGGACATCTGCTGCACCATAGACCCGTTTGGCAATCCGTTCGATTTTTTGTGTCAGCGGCAGTTCAGCCGGATAAAGCGGTGTAAACTGACTCTCTTCCTCCAAAGCCTCAAAGACCTGTTCAGCCAAAGCTTCTCCGCCGGCTCCCCCTTGGCTGAAGACTTCGCTTTCCGCTACACGGATGTTCCGTTCACGGCACCATTCAAGCACTGTCTCGCGTTCCGTATCGGTATCGGTTGCGAAACGATTCAAGGCGACGACGGCCGGGACACCGAACAGATCCATTGTCTCGACGTGTTTCTCGAGCAATGCCAGCCCTTCGACTAAAGCAGCTAAATTTTCTTCCGCCAATTGATCTTTTGCCACCCCGCCATGCATTTTCAATGCACGGACGGTCGCGACGACAACAACGGCGTCCGGATGTAAATGACCAATCCTTGATTTGATGTTAAAGAACTTTTCCGCACCGAGGTCGGCGCCAAAGCCGGCTTCCGTAACGACATAATCACTCAATTTCAAAGCAGTACGGGTCGCGATCAGCGAGTTACAGCCGTGGGCAATATTTGCGAACGGACCGCCGTGGATCAAAGCCGGTGTGCCTTCGACCGTCTGGACAAGATTAGGACGGAAGGCTTCTTTTAAGAGTAATGTCGCAGCACCGGAAGCTTTGATATCCTTGACTGTCACCGGCTGTTGGTCGTACGAATAGGCAACGACAATTCGGCTGATGCGTTCCTCTAAATCCGTGATGGAATCCGCTAAGCAGAGAACAGCCATGATTTCCGAAGCGACCGTGATATCAAACCCGTCCTGACGCGGAACGCCGTGGGCCGGTCCGCCGAGTCCAATCGTGATTTGTCGCAAGGCGCGGTCATTCAGATCAAGGACACGTTTCCACGTGATGCGACGCGGATCAATCCGTAAGTCGTTGCCTTGATGAAGATGATTATCGAGCAGGGCACTGATTGTGTTGTGGGCTGAAGTGATGGCGTGCATATCACCTGTAAAATGAAGGTTGATTTCTTCCATCGGCAAGACCTGGCTGTATCCGCCGCCGCATGCTCCGCCTTTTAATCCCATCGTTGGTCCGAGTGACGGTTCGCGCAAGCAAATCATCGTCTTATGATTGAGTCGGTGTAACGCTTGACCCAGTCCGACCGTGACTGTCGATTTTCCTTCTCCGGCAGCCGTCGGATTGATTGCCGTGACAAGAATCAGTTTTCCATCTGCTTTCGTCGCCAATCGTTTCACCAGTCCATCTGTCAACTTTGCTTTGTATTTTCCGTACGTGTCATAATCCGCGTCAGTTAATCCGATATGTTCGGCGATTTCGGAGATGGGGCGTAGGATGGTTTGCTGGGCAATTTCTAAATCAGAACGAATCGTTTTTTCCATGGCGTAATCTTCCTCTCAAGATGAGTTTCTCTATATTTCCTTAATAGTAGCTTATCTGAAACGGACACGCCAAATAATCGTTCAATATATTCCACCCAATGGGTCAAATGGTTGCGTTTTCATTTTATGGAAAGTTGCGTAGTCTAGGGATAGAGGAGGGATGAGCAATGGCAGTAAGCAATAAGAAAAAAGTAAAGCGCGGACTTGAATTTTGGATGTTTGTCGGACCCGTCTTTTTGGTGTTCGCAGTAATCGTTCTCGTACCTTTTTTTAATGGTGTCATGTATTCATTCACGGATTGGAACGGAATTACCGGTGAGTTAAATTGGATTGGGTTTGACAACTATGCCCGGCTGTTCACGGTGGACGAACAGTTCCAACAGTCCTTCTGGCTGACGACGAAATACACCGTCGTAGCCGTGGTTTTAACGAATCTGGTTGGATTTATCTTAGCGTTTTTACTCACGCAAAATATTCGGACTCGAAATTTCTTACGGACGATTTTCTTCATGCCGAACTTAATCGGCGGATTGATTCTCGGATTCGTCTGGCAGTTCATTTACGTTAAAGGATTTGCTTCGATTGGAGAACTGACAGGTTGGAGTTTATTCGAACTTCCTTGGCTTGGTGACGCTCGAACCGGTTTCTGGGGTATTGTCATCGTTTCGATTTGGCAAGGCGGGGGATATATCATGGTCATCTATATTGCGGCCTTGCAAAATGTCCCGCAGGAACTGATCGAAGCAGCCAAAATTGACGGAGCCAACCGCCTGTCGACGTTACGGAACATTACGATTCCGCTGATCATGCCGTCGGTCACGATCTGTCTGTTCCTGACGATTTCCTGGTCCTTCAAACTATTTGATACGAACTTATCGCTCACGAACGGCGGTCCGTTTAAATCAACGGAAATGCTGGCGCTGAACATCTATAAAGAGTCATTCACAAACAATAATCTGGGTCTCGGTTCCGCCAAAGCCATCATTTTCTTTGTGGTCGTTGCCGCGATTACCGTCACCCAAGTGTACTTGACGAAAAAACGGGAGGTGGAAGCATGAGTACCGCACAACCTTTACCGAAACCGGAGCTCAAGCCGGAGCAACCGGCACCGAAAAAGCGCGGCCGTTATTCCGTACGACTCGGAACTGTGGAGATTGCCGCTTTGTTGATGGGTTTGTTGTATATGATTCCGTTTTATTATGTCATTTCGAACTCGTTTAAGACGCAAGGGGATATCTTTACGAATACATCGGGTCTTCCGAAAGAATGGATTACGGAAAACTATACGAATGCCTGGGAAGCGATGAATTTCGGGAAAGTGTTCCTGAACTCCGTCATCATCACGGTCGGTGCCAACGCCGTCATCGTGATTTTCTGTTCGATGGCCGCCTGGAAACTCGTTCGGACCAAAAGCCGTCTGTCGACGATTATCTTTTTCCTGTTTGTCGCCGCGATGATCATTCCATTCCAGTCGATTATGATTCCATTGTCGAAACTGTCAGGGGATCTCGGACTGCAAAACAGTTATTGGGGTCTGATTTTAATGTATCTCGGCTTTGGTTCCGGTCTATCGATTTTCTTGTATCATGGATTCATGAAATCGATTCCGGAAGAGATTGAAGAGGCAGCCATTATCGACGGTTGTTCGCAGTGGGGTGTCTTTTGGCGGATCGTCTTCCCGTTGCTTAAACCGATCACGGTAACGATTGTCATCCTGAACACACTATGGATTTGGAATGATTTCTTGTTACCATCGCTGATGTTACGTGATGTCGAACTGCGGACGATTCCGCTTGCGACATTCTATTTCTTCGGCCAATATACAAAGCAATGGGATTTGGCGTTAGCCGGACTGATTCTTGGGATCATTCCGTTGTTACTGTTCTTCTTCGCCATGCAAAAGCAAATTATTCAAGGAATTACGAGTGGTTCCATCAAGTGATATGTAAGCGCGTTCTCGCTTCTGCGGGAACGTTTTTGTTTTGATTGGTTAATCTGATTAGTCAGATTATTTTATTTTTTTTTGAAAAAAAGGCTTTTCAAATACTTGCCGGATGGTGTACGATGTTCTCAATTCAATTGTAACAACGACGTTGAAGGGAAGAGTAACATCTTGTAAAACCGGATTAGCGAGCTGGGGGCGGTGAGAGCCCAGTCGGAAACAAGTTGCGAAGAACATCCCGGAGTCGCTACCCGAACACTGAAGTCAGTAGGCGTAGCCGGAGTTGCCTGTCCGTTATCATATGGCCGAAGATTGAGATGATAATTGATCATCAGTCTTTTGAGTGAGCAGCTGAGCTGTTAACATGGGTGGTACCGCGGAACCGAGTCTTTCGTCCCATATTCTTGGGAGAGAAGGGCTCTTTTTTATGGCTTCTTTTTCAAACACACAATTGAGGAGGAAGATTACCATGACAACACTCGTATCGATGAAACAGACACAGGAAGCTATCACACTTGTAAAAAAACGCTTTGAGGAGCAATTCTCAGCCCAACTCGGATTGACACGCGTCGAAGCACCGTTATTCGTCGAAAGCACACTCGGAGTCAACGATCACCTGAACGGAACTGAACGCGTCATCCGCTTTGATGCGATTGATCATCAGGCAGAACTCGAAATCGTTCAATCGCTTGCGAAGTGGAAACGCCAGGCACTCCACACATACGGATTCGCAAAAGGCGAAGGCTTGTACACATTGATGCATGCCATCCGCCGCGACGAAGTATTGGATGAAACGCATTCGATCCATGTCGATCAGTGGGACTGGGAACGTGTGATTTCAAAAGAAGAGCGGACAATCGACTACTTGCAGAAAACGGTGCAAGCGATTTACGCATCGATTCGTCAAGTGGAACGTGAAGTCGAAGAACAGCTCGCGATTGAAGCGATCTTACCGGAAACAATCCATTTCATGACGACACAGGAACTGGAAGATGCGTACCCGACGCTTTCGACGAAAGAGCGTGAGACGGAAGTGACTAAAGAATACGGGGCTGTCTTCTTGATGCAAATCGGTGGAGCCTTAGCGTCCGGAGAAAAACATGACGGCCGAGCGGCTGACTACGATGACTGGACACTCAACGGCGATATTCTAGTCCATCATCCGGAAATCGGTGCATTTGAACTTTCATCGATGGGCATTCGTGTCGACCGTGAAACGTTACTCGCACAAATCGAGACGACAGGCGAGCATGCGAAACTCGATTTCCCGTTCCATCAAGGGGTACTGGCAGAAACACTTCCACTGACAATCGGCGGCGGAATCGGACAATCCCGGATGGCGATGTTCCTCTTGAAGAAACGTCACATCGGTGAAGTTCAGGCGTCGGTCTGGTCGGAAGAAACACGCGCGTCGTACCGTGAGCAAGGTGTGCACCTGCTGTAAGAACGAGTGATGTACTGATAGATATAATGACAAACCGTACTGCTGACCATGACTTTATGGATGGCAGTACGGTTTTTCTATGTGTCAAAATAAGTTCATCCGACCTCAGACTGAGGAAAGACGTGTGAAAACACGTTATAATGGGCATATGAACTAATAAGAGAGAGGTGAAGACATGTCAGCGATACTCATTACAGGATTAGTGCTTGCCTTGCTGTTCGTCGCGTTCCTTTGGTTTAACATCAAAGGATTGCGGACGATGTGGCGTGATTACAAGCGTACAGGATCAATGATGGCACTGGGCTTCTTTATCGTCGGAATCATCGGGATTTTTACAGGAGTCTGGACGACGCTCGTCGTCATCATTTATTATCTTCTTCGTCCTGCACGAGGCTGATTTAGAGGAGTGGTTGGATGCTGGAATGGTTATTCTCAGCCGGAGAGTCGAATCTCTGGCTGTTTTTAGGAATTATGATTCTTGGACTCGGGACGGAATTAATTCCGGCTGAAGTCGGTTTGCCGTTACTCGGTCTGTATGTTTCAAACGGAACGATCAGTTGGACGGCAGCTGTCCTAATCGGTTTCATCGGCAGTCTGATGGGCGCGACGCTATTTTACTTTCTCGGTCGTTACGCCGGACGTCCGATTTTGGTTCGCTACGGAAAATGGTTGATGATCAAGGAACGGGAAATCATTCAGGGAGAACGAATCGTATCGAAATACGGTTCATGGTCTGCCTTGTTCGGTCGTTTCTTCCCGGTCGTCCGTTCGGTCGTCTCGATTCCGTGTGGTCTGTTTAACTTGTCGTTCAAACGATACGTCCTCGCCTCGAGCATTGGTTTGTTCCCGGTTTCGTTTTTTTATGTTTGGCTGGGAGAGAAGTTCGGGGTGGAACGGGCAGAGTCCATGCTGAAGGGGCTTGAACAGGAATTATGGTGGATTCTCGGCATCATTGTCGTTGGAATCATCGGCTACATCATGTATCGCCGCTTGAAATCGAAGCGTTAAGAATACAAAAAGGGACTGACTATTTAAGTCAGCCCTTTTTTCATGGAGTTTTAGGGAATAAAAATCGTTTGAGCGTTTTAATCCGGTGTTTCGGAGTTAATAGAAGCAACTGATCCCGACCTTCAAAAATCGTGTCTCCACGAGGTGTCACGATTTGGTCGTCCCGGATGATTGCCGTGATTAAAAATTCCTGCGGAAGATCAATATCCATGATGGCTTTCCCGACGAATGGATGGGAATTCGGAATCGTCAATTCGATGATTTCCGCATTCGGTTTACCAATCGACATGAACTCGATAACCGTTTGAATGGCGGAAGAACCCGTGTCGTTCAAATGAAGGCGATCGGCGAGGAACGTCAGCATGCTCCCTTGAATTAACGTCGATAACAGAACGGTGAAAAAGACGATATTAAAAATCATTCCGGCGTTGTCGATGCCGGCGACAAGCGGATACGTCGCAAGAATGATCGGAACTGCTCCTTTTAAACCGGCGAAGGAAACAAACACTTTTTCCTGCCAAGAATATTTAAAGGGAAGCAGACTGAGCCAGACCGACACCGGGCGGGCGATGAAGATTAAAATCAATGCAAGGGCAATCGAGGATAGAATCACCTGCGGATCAAGCAACTGCTTCGGGAAGACGAGTAATCCGAGCACGATAAACATCCCGATTTGGGCCAAGTGCGCCATACTCATCGTAAAACGGACAAGCGTCTGACGGTAAACCAATTCATGATTGCTGATGTAGATGGCGGTCACATAGACGGCTAAGAAACCACTGGCATGAATCGTATCGGCAATACCGAACGAAAGAAAGGCGAACGACATTAAAAGAATCGGATAAAAGCTCGAGGAACTGAGATCAATCCGGTTAAGTAGTGTCGAAGCAATCCAGCCGATGAACAGACCGAGCAGTAGACCGATCACCATTTCCCAGACTAACGAAGTTAAGCCGGAAACGAGTGAAGCCTCTTTTGGATTCGTCACGAATTCCAGGAAGAAGACTGTCAAAAAAACAGCCATCGGATCATTGGTCCCGGATTCGAGTTCTAACGTTGAACCGACTTTTCGCCGGACGGATTGCCCGCTGAGTACTGAAAAAATCGCGGCAGCATCCGTTGATCCGACAATGGCACCAAGGAGAAAAGCATTAGCCCAGCTGAAGCCGAGAATGTAGTGGGACGCCACGGCAACGATTGTCGTCGCAATGAAGACACCAAACGTGGCAAGTGACAGAGAGGGTGAGAGTTCGGTCTTAACTTCTTTCCAAGCCGTTTGAAGACCTCCCTCGAATAAGATGATGATCAGCGCCACCGTACCGAGTAACTGTGCCAGCTCGGCATCATCAAACCGGATGAACCCGGTAATGTCACTGCCGGCAATCATGCCAAGGGCAATGAAAATCAGGAGAGCCGGAATATTGAGACGACTCGACAATTTCGTCGTCCAGACTGCTGTAAACAACAATAAGCCAATTAATAAAATCGTGAACTGTAGGGACATTGCATCAGACTCCTTCATGGAATATCATAACTACTTTCATCATACACTAATCCCGAGTTTTTTTGTCGGATAACGATTGTTCAATATTTTCCACCGCACCGGACAAAATTATCCGTTTTTATTGCAAGCGTTTTCATTTATTGTAAAAGCGTAGCACGATTATCAACTCGAAAATCAGGGAGGTATCCGAATGCGTAAACGTAAATGGGCAGCACTACCAGTTATGACGACCGCAATGGTCGTAGCACTTGCAGCATGTGGTGGCGGTGGAACACTCAATAGTGATGACTCAAAGGACAGTGGCTCTTCTAAGGACGGGAAGACCCTCAACGTATTCCAATTTAAAGCTGAAATCGCAAAAGACATGGAAAAGATGGCAAAGGCGTATGAAAAAGAAACGGGCGTAAAAGTCGTCGTTCAAACAGTCGGCGGCGGATCGGATTATGGCGCCGCCTTGAAATCTCAGTTTGCTTCGGGTAACGAACCGGATGTTTTCAACAACGGTGGATTTACAGAAGCGAAAACATGGCAAGATAAGCTGGAAGATCTTTCGGATGAAAAGTGGGTCAGTGATTTAACAGACCTATCAAAAGAACCGATGACAATTGACGGGAAACTGTATGGTATGCCGATGAACTTGGAAGGTTACGGTTTCATTTACAACAAAGAAATCTTCAAGAAAGCCGGTATTACAGAGTTGCCGAAAACGTTAACAGAATTAACAGAAGCGTCCAAGAAGCTGAAAGCGGACGGCGTGACACCATTCTCGATCGGATACGGCGAGTGGTGGATTCTTGGAAATCACTTGATGAATATCCCGATGGCCCAACAGGATGATCCGGATCAGTTCATCGCCGATCTGAATTCCGGCAAAGGGAAGTTCGAAGACAATAAACAATTTAAAGAGTTCATGAATCTGTTTGATTTAACGATCGAGTACGGAAACAAAAATCCGTTGACGACAGATTACAATACACAAGTTTCACAGTTTGCTGAAGGAAAAACAGCAATGATCCAACAAGGAAACTGGGCGCAACAATTGATTACGGATGTCAATCCGGATATCGAGATGGGCTTCATTCCGATGCCGATCAATGATGACAAAGAAAAAATGGATCGACTTCCGGTCGGCGTACCGAATAACTGGGTCGTCAACAAAAACTCGAAAAATAAAGAAGAAGGTAAAAAGTTCCTCGAGTGGATGGCGACATCTGATACAGGAAAAGATTATATGGTCAACAAATTCAAGTTTATCCCGGCGTTCAAATCAATCGAAGCAGCCGATCTTGGACCACTTGCTGACGATATCATCAAGTACTCTAAAGAAGATAAAACCATCTCATGGAACTGGTTTAAATATCCGGACGGTGCTGTTAACGAATTTGGTGCCATCATGCAGGCATACGTAGGAAAACAAAAAACATCAGAAGAGATGTTACAAGACTTTACGAAGACTTGGCAAAAAATGAAGAAATAATAAAAAACGTGTTGTTTCCAATAAATGGAATCAACACGTTTTTTATTATTTAATGTAAGAAAAACAATTGAATGAAGAAGAGAACAGCGAACAGATAAATCAAAAAGTGAACGCGTTGCTTTTGGACAGCTTTCATAATCGGATAGATGATGAATCCGAAGGCGATCCCTGTTGCGATACTGCCGGACAGCGGCATGATGATGATGATCATGAACGCTGTAAAGGCTTCGCTGAAATCTTCCCACTGGATTTGTTTAATATTTTGAAGCATCAAGGCACCGACCAGGAGTAATGCAGGTGCTGTAATAGCAGGAACACTTGAAATCGATTGAACGATTGGACCGAACACTGCCGAGAGCGCAAATAAGATGCCGACCGTGACGGATGTCAATCCGGTTCGTCCACCGGCTGCGACACCGGAAGCAGATTCGACGTAAGCCGTCGTTGGACTGGTTCCAAACATCGATCCGACAATCATTGCCGTTGAATCAGACAACAGAGCACGTTCGCTGTTCTTAAGAGAACCGTCTTCTTCGATCAGTCCGGCCTGTTCGCCGACTGCGACCATTGTTCCGGTCGTATCAAACATCGTGACGAGGACAAACGAAAGGACACCACTGAATAGACCATATTGAATGACGTCTTGAACCGCAGAGAGGGGATTCGCGACAAGAATGCCTTCCGGTAAAGTCGGCAAAGCAATCAAGGTTTTTGAGAACGTCAATTCACCTGTTAAGAAAGCGAGTACTCCGGACAGGACCATCGCATACAATAGACCACCCGGAACACGTTTCACCGTCAGAATGGCGGCTACGAGTAATCCGACCAGCGTAATCAGGGCTTCCGGTGACGTCAAAGAGCCGATTGTAATCAAGGTAGCCGGATCGGCCACAAGAATACCGGACATCTTTAAACCGAGGGAAGCAATGAATAAACCGATTCCTCCGGTGATAGCTAACTTAATCGTAGTTGGAATGACTTCGATTAATTTCGTCCGTAAAGGAGACAAGGATAACAAAAGGAAGATGATTCCGGCGACAAAAACGACGGATAAAGCTGTTTGGTAAGGAATTTTTTCGCCGATGACGAGCGTATAAGTGAAATAAGCGTTTAAGCCCATTCCCGGTGCCACCGCAATCGGCAGGTTGGCATAAAAGCCCATCAACAATGTCCCGATCAAAGTAGCGACGATCGTTGCCGAGAAAGCTTGATCCTGCGGAATGCCTGCTTCCGATAAAATAGTCGGGTTGACGAAAAGAATATAGGCCATCGTGATGAACGTAATAAAACCAGCTTGAATTTCACGTTTGACCGTTGTATCGTGTGCTGAAAGTTTAAACATGAGTCAAAGACCACCTTAATCTCAAAAGTTTGTTAAAAACGAACATTAACGATGTTATATCAATATTCATTCGGAATCAAGTATTGTTTTTCGGTTAATCTAAATTGGAGTAAATGACAACGGGTATAAACAAATAAAAGACATACATGTAAGCGGATACAGCTATGCTATACTACTTATTAGAAGAAAAAGGATGGAGGAGACGGCGATGAAGAGCATCCGAACACGTTTGATCCGACTTGTCGTCTTAGCAATTCTGATTCCGACGACGCTTGCTACATCAGCTTCTTATCTCTATGTGCGCCACCAGAACATCGAGCAGGCGGAACGTTCGAGCTTGAGCGGTTTGAAAAGAGGAAGCAACCAAATCAGTCATTATATGGAAGATGTAAGACGGTTGCCGACAAGTTTGTATGCCAATCGCTCCTTACTCAATATTATGAACGTCGGTGCAGATGCCGAGCTCAGTGAATCGGAAGGTGTGATTTCACGGGCGTTGCTCGGACTTTTTTTATCAAGACAAGACATTGAGCAGCTTCATTTTGTCATCTTAAAAGGAAATTCGGAGTACTCGGTCTATAACATGAAAACATCAAGCCGGGGAAAGTTTGATTGGCTACAGGAGACCGATTATTTTCGTTTGATGAAACAAAAAAACGGATGGCTGATTGATCCGGCACATCAGATTGCCGCCTATAATACACATACGATGATTTTGGATGAGAAAGAAATCGTCAGCTTCCGTTACCGGATCAATCGGGTGGAAACGGATGAACCGCTCGGTTTTCTTTCAGTCGACATTCCGACGAGTGTCTTTGAACAACAATTGAAGCTGTTCGAAAATTTTCCCGGTGAATCGCTTTGGTTGTTGAATGGAAACCAACTGATTGCGAAAACAGGCAAAGAACTTCCGGTCACGAATGACCGATTGACGGGCAAGAGTGGGAGCATGCGCGTCGGAGACTCCTTTATCGTGTATGCCAAAACGACAACACAAGGAGTTCCCATTACACTGATCAAGACGACCCCATATGCATCGGTCGTCAAAGGTGCCAATGAAACAGCGCTGATTTTAATTTTGATCGGAATCGGCTCGTTAGTCTTGATGATTATCGCGGCCAGTCTTGCAGCCCTTAAAATCACGAAGCCGATCAAACAGCTGACAGCAAACGTTTGGCGTGTCGAACAGGGTGATTTATCGGCACAATTCGTTGCGACGACCAACGATGAGATTGGGTTGCTGAATCGGCAATTCCAGCGGATGATTCAACGAATCGACCGGCTGATCAAACGGGAATACCGTCTGGCACTTGAAAACCGGACAAACGAATTGCGGGCTTTACAATCTCAATTAAATCCTCATTTCTTGTTTAATGCCTTGCAATCGATCGGAACGACTACATTACAGGGTGACCGGAAAATCGCATATCGTTCGATTACAGGATTGTCGCAGATGATGCGTTATTCCATGAATAATGAACAGACGATTGTCACGCTGAAGCAGGAAGTCGATCATCTTCAATCCTACATGCGTCTTCAGCAGCAACGTTTTCCGGATCGGTTCCGTTATATCGTCGATGTGCCGTGGCACATGAATTCGATTGAGATCCCGAAAATGATTTTACAACCCTTTGCTGAAAATTATTTTAAGCATGCGTTTAATCAACAGGCAGATGCGACGGAAAATTACCTCGCCTATAAAGTCAGAAGCGATGGTGACCAACTCATCATTCAAGTCGAAAACAGCGGTTCAGTCATGGAAGAAGCAAAACTAGAAAGTATTGATCAAACGATGCGGATGCACCGCCGACCGGAAGACCGTCAAACGTCCGGGATCGGTCTTCACAACATCTACGAACGTCTATTAATCTTTTATGGAGAAGAAGCCAGCATGATCCTGCAGTCTCCGGCTGAAGGTGGTTTTAGAATCGTCATTCGAATTCCCGTTGAACAGGAGGAACTATGATGAATGTATTGATCGTAGACGACGAAAAACATGTGCGCGACGCGGTGAAATTGCTTGGAGAATGGGATACCTGGCAGATTGGTAATATCTTTGAAGCGGATGACGGGGTCACTGCCAAACGTTTCTTGGAACAGGAAAAAATCGATTTGATGTTGACGGATGTCGAAATGCCCGGACTCGACGGACTAAGTTTACTCGAATGGACAAAAAATCATCATCCAAAGGTCGTCACGATTGTATTGACAGGGTATGATGATTATACGTATATGCGTCGGGCGATTTTGCACCAATCGTTTGATTACTTACTTAAGCCGATTGATCCTGATATTTTGAATGATGCTCTCGGGCGCGCGATGGAATTGATCGGTCCTGTTCAAGAACAAGGCGAAGCGATTGATCAAATTGCAAAATACATTTCGACACATTATGCGGAAGAACTAACGCTTCAACTCATGAGTGAACGCTTTTATCTAAGTCGAGAATACATTTCAAGACGATTCAAACAGCGTTTTTCCGTTAATCTATCGGATTATATTCAAACCATCCGTTTAAATCGGGCAAAAGAATTGCTGGGTGAGACGGATGCCCGGATTTACGAGATTGCGCTTGAAGTCGGATACCATGATGATAAATATTTTCGGAAAGTCTTTAAAAAGCAATTCGGAATGACTCCGAATGAGTTCCGAGAGTTGTTGTCGGTTTAGTCACTATTTAGAGGAGGAATCGTACATGAGCGTACACATTAACGCAGCAGAAGGTCAGATTGCAGAAACCGTATTACTTCCAGGAGATCCACTTCGTGCAAAATATATTGCCGATACATTTTTAGAGGATGTCGTTCTTTATAACGAAGTCCGCGGAATGTATGGTTTTACAGGAACGTATAAAGGTAAAAAAGTTTCGGTCCAAGGAACTGGTATGGGCGTTCCTTCGATGTCGATTTACGCCAATGAACTCGTTCAATCATACGGCGCAAAAAACCTGATTCGTGTCGGTACTGCCGGCGGAATTACACCGGACGTCAAAGTTCGCGACGTCGTCATCGCCATGAGTGCATCACACGATATGGCACAAAACCGCGTCCGCTTCAACGGACTCGATTACGCGCCGACAGCATCGTTTGACTTATTGCACAAAGCGTATATGACAGCGAAAGAGCACGGAATCGACGCAAAAGTGGGTCAAATCTTTACGACAGATCAATTTTATCAAGATGATTTCCACCACTTCAAAAAATGGGCGGACTTCGGTTGCCTCGCAATCGAGATGGAAGCGGCAGGCCTCTACACACTTGCGGCCAAACATAAAGTCAACGCCTTGACGATCTTGACGATTTCCGATCACTTGTTGACGGGTGAAGAGACAACAGCAGAAGAACGTCAAACGACGTTTAACGACATGATGAAAGTCGCACTTGAAACAGCAATCCAACTGTAAACGAAAGGCGGAGAAAAGACTCTCCGCTTTTTTTATTTGCCCTGACAGCTATGGTAGAATGAGAAGGTAGAAATGAATGAGCTCACAAGGGGGATTTAAGGATGGGATTGACGACAACGGGATTGGATGTAGCACGCCAGATTGAAGTACAACGGGGTTTCTTTAAGACAGGCGCGACACGAAGCATTGCTTTTCGTTTAAGTATGTTGACGTTCTTGAAACAAGCAATTGAAACACATGAAGAAGCCATTTACGATGCCTTGAAAGTCGACTTGAATAAAGGACGTCAAGACGCGTTTACGACAGAAATCGGTTTTGTCTACGGCGAAATCAATCGGATGGAAAAACAATTGCGCCGTCTTGCAAAACCACGGCGAGTCAAAACGCCGTTGTTGCATTTCGGATCAAAAAGCGAAATCCGTTTTGAGCCTTACGGAAACGTGCTCGTCATCGCACCTTGGAATTATCCTTTCCAACTGGCCCTTGCCCCTGTCGTAGGTGCGATTGCAGCTGGGAATACCGTTGTTCTAAAACCTTCGGAATTGACACCAAACGTCTCGCGTGTGTTGCGGGAAGTGTTTGAGACGGCGTTTCATGAGCGTTTTGGTGTCGTGATCGAAGGCGACGCGGAAGTAAGTACAGCTGTGTTGGAAGAGAAGTTTGATTATATCTTCTTTACCGGCTCGACTCGTGTCGGTAAAATCGTTCATCAAGCAGCTGCCAAACATTTGACGCCGGTCACGCTTGAACTGGGCGGCAAGTCTCCGACGATTATCCACAAGGATGCAGACTTAAGACTCGCGGCCAAACGGATTGCCTGGGGAAAATGGTTAAATGCCGGGCAAACATGTATCGCTCCGGACTATGTTTTTGTTCATCGGGACGTCCAGGAAACATTTCTTCGTTTGATTGAAGAAGAGGCGTTCTCCCAGTATGGCAATGGAGTCGGCGTGGGGTCCTATGTCAAAATCGTTTCGGACGGTCACTTGGAACGATTGACAGGATATCTCGAGCAAGGAAACATCGAATTCGGCGGACAAGTCGATCCGGAAACAAGAAAAATGGCTCCGACCGTTATGACGAACGTTCCTCTTGATTCGAAATTGATGCAGGAAGAAATCTTTGGTCCGATTTTACCGGTGCTCGTATATGACGAAATCGAAGATGTCATCACCTTTGTCACGGATCGTGACAAACCGTTGGCCCTTTATCTGTTTACAGAAAATGAATTCGTGAAGGAACGTGTCTTGAACCGGATTTCCTTTGGCGGCGGATGCGTGAACGATACACTCATGCATGTCGCACAGCATAATTTACCGTTTGGCGGTGTCGGTGCCAGTGGAATCGGCGGATATCACGGCAAATACAGTTTCGAAACGTTCAGCCATCGAAAAGGGCTGGTGCACAATACGACGAAGTTTGATTTACCATTCCGTTATATGCGTTCAAATACTGATTCCAAATGGATGCGCTTTTTGTTATGATGGTTGAGGTTTGATTTATATGAAATTCTATAAAAAGTAAATTTTTTGTTAAATTAAGGGGTATAAGTTTTGAAACGTCAATTACGTCAGTGGATTAAGAGAACGAAGCTGGTCGAAACGGGATTGCATCTCGTGATGCGGGTATTTGCGTGTTTACCGGTTCATCCAAATCGTTTCCTGTTTGAAAGCTTTTTAGGGAAACAATACAGTGACAATCCACGTTCGATCTACGAAGCGCTGAAAAAAGACCATCCGGAATATGAATTGATCTTCAGTAAAGATCGACACCGTGTCTTCGATGATCCAAGTGTTCGGACCGTTAATCGGATGACGATTCGTTGGATTTATCTGCTCGCCACGTCGCGGGTCTGGGTTTCGAACAGCAGGCTTCCTTCCTGGTTGTTCAAACGTAAAGGGACCATCTACTTACAAACGTGGCACGGGACGCCGCTTAAAAAACTGGCGCTCGACATGGATGATGTACAGATGGCCGATACGACGACCGAACGCTACAAGCGGGACTTTGCACGTGAAGCATCCAAATGGGATCTGTTGATTTCACCGAATGCTTATTCGAGTCGGATTTTTCGACGGGCATTTGATTTTTCCGGTGAATTGCTCGAAATCGGTTATCCGCGGAATGATTTGTTTTACGAGACGAAACGGCATCCGGAAATACGCGAACGGGTCTATTCCCGTTACAACATCGACCGGACGAAGAAAATCATTTTGTATGCGCCGACATGGCGAGACAATGAGTACGTGGCGAAAGGGTCTTATTCCTTTAAGCTGCCGTTTTCGCTGGAGCAGTTTGAGAAACAATTTGGTACTGAATATACGTTATTGATCCGGATGCATTATTTGGTAGCGGATCAAGTCGATACGGCGGGTTATCCTTCTGTCCGTAATGCTTCGGATTATCCGGATATTTCAGAACTGTACATTGCGGCAGATGCCATGGTCACGGATTATTCATCCGTCATGTTTGACTATGCCCATCTGAAACGACCAATGATTTTTTACACGTATGACTTAGAACACTACCGGGATCAACTGCGCGGATTTTATTTTGACTTTGAGCAGGAAGCCCCGGGTCCGCTTGTTTTACAGCAATCACGGCTATTTGAAGAGATTGACCGGTTGCACGAATGGAGCGATCGATACGGTCCGGCATTTGACGCATTTGAAAAGAAATTTTGCCAGTGGGATGACGGAACCGCGTCTGTACAAGCCTATCAACGTCTGTTACAACCTGTCAGCAATCAGCATAAAGGAGAATCATCATGAAAAAAGTCATCACGTACGGCACATTTGATTTACTGCACTGGGGACATATCAACATCCTCAAACGGGCAAAGGAAATGGGCGATTATTTAGTAGTTGCGATTTCTACGGACGAGTTCAATCGCTTAAAACACAAAGAGTCATATCACAGTTTCGAAAACCGCAAATTGATTTTGGAATCGATTCGCTACGTGGACGAAGTCATTGCCGAAAATAACTGGGATCAAAAAATCACGGATGTACAAGAGCACCAAATCGATACATTCGTCATGGGTGACGACTGGGCCGGCGAATTCGACTTCTTGAAAGAATATTGTGAAGTCGTTTACCTTAGCCGGACGGAAGGCATTTCGACAAGCCAGATTAAAACGGAGTTAGGAAAAGGTTGATGAAAAAAGACCACACCTCGCGTGCGGTCTTTCTTCATGGAAAGGGGGGAGTAACGTGAGAGAGAGTATCGTGCAAATCTATTTGCTGCTTTTTCGGATTTTCTATCGAATCTTCTGCTTGTTACCTCTGAGACCGGTAACGCTCTTTTGGGTCACTTACGGTGATAACGTGAAACCGATTAATGATGCGCTCCTCACGGAATTCCCGAAAGAGAAAAGGTATCTGGTGTATGATAAAAAATTTGTGAAAAATCCGGAAGCCTGGTCGGCAGAATATGCTTTGCCTTACCGCAGACTGCGTTTTATTCGACTGGCTTATCTTCTCGCGACATCGAAACACCTATTCATCGATAACTATATCGGTGAATACAGTGTCGCTCCGATCCGTCAGGGGACAAAACGGATTCAGTTATGGCATGCTGCAGGAACGCTAAAAAAATTCGGACTGACGTCATCGAGGAGTTTGATGGTGCCGAAACATGTCCTGCGACGTTTCAAACGGGTGTATCAACGTTATGGGGATTTCATCGTACCTGGAGAAGCATGTGCGAAACAATTCATGGCACCGCACGATCTTCCCCGGACAGTTTTTAAAACATTGGGTGTTCCCCGGACGGATTATTGGTTTAACGAGCAACATCAGACCGTAAAAAAACAACTTTCCGACATCTATGTCAAACCGAAGCGGCGTATTCTATTATATGCACCGACTTACCGGGAATATAATGGGATGGAAGGACAGACGGTTCGTCAACTCGAACAATTGACTGATCAAGGATGGACGATTCTCGTCAAATTACATCCGACGGTCCGTTCCATGTTCACGCATCAAAAAGCGCATGTCCATTTCGTGACAGATGAATATTCAATCAATGATTACTTACTAATTACCGACGTATTGGTAACCGATTATTCCTCGATTCCTTTTGAAAGTTGTCTGCTCGGTGTTCCGACCGTTCTGTATACACCGGACATCGACACGTATCGGCAAATTCCTGGTATCATCGATTCCTATCCGGATCCGTTACCGGTGACTTGCACCGATCAGTTTGAGATCATGTTGAACTGGATTAATTCGGATGTATCATTGCAGGAAAGTCGAATGGCGATGGAACAATTCAAAACGATCTGGTATACGGAACAACCTGGTCAAGCAACGCGCCGGATTGTCGATCATTATTATCGAAAAGTACGCTGAAGCTAAAAATGACCTCCGTTTTTAAACAAACAGAGGTCATTTTTTTATCTATCTTTTTTTGTGAAAAAGTGAACAATGTTTGACAATCTTTTGAAAAAACGTTTTTTTGAACTGTGATGTTTTATACTAAGGACAGAAGGAATCAGGAAAGGAGAATGCGAAATGCTTGCTTGCGGAACGACTGAAGCCAATACGTTTGTCTTATCGGCAGAAACACGAATGATACTGGAAGACTTCATGACAGAGGTGACGTTTAAAAAGGATTCCATCGTTTGTTGGGAAGGTGAGTTAAACGATAAGTTGTTTTACGTGAAGCAGGGTGGTGTCAAACTATCGAAACTGACGAAAAAAGGCAGTCCTTTAATGATGTTTTTATACTTTAAAGGAGATTTGTTCGGTGAGTTTGATGTCGGTGAAGCATTTCCCAGTTCTTATAGTATTGAAACGATGGAAGACAGTATACTGGGTGTCATTTCGAAAAGTAAGCTTGAGGAATTGATGAAGCAGGATGGTGTGTTTGCCTTGGAAATCATGCGCTGGCAAGCCTTGATGCGGAAGCAGTCCGAAACGAAATTGCGTGACTTGTTATTGTTTGGGAAACAAGGGGCACTGGCTTCGACCTTACTTCGTTTGATTGCCATGCATGGGAAACAAGTCGGGGAAGATTACGTCATATCCAAACGACCGTCCGACAGCGAACTCGGTCAGTTGATCGGGGCACCACGTGAAACGGTCAATCGTATGTTTTCCCAGTGGAAAAAAGACAAGGTCATTTCATCGACGACAACCAAAATCATCGTCCATGATGCGAACTATTTAAGAGATTTGTGTCATTGTGAAGGATGCCCGGTAGGGGTGTGCCGGATTTAATAAATGAACCGAGGGACTGACTCAGTCTCTCCGACAAAAAGGGTGGCAGATGACAATTCTGCCGCCTTTTTTCGTTTACACAGGAATCACTCTTTTGACGCGACTCTTACAGGATAGAGCGGAAAAGAACGGGTGATTCCTGTTTGAGTCGATTCCTTTTTCGTTTCTGCACTAATATGTGAACTTTATGTGTGTTTTTAGAAGAGAAAGCGCGAAATCGTCACAAATGGTGTGACATTTATCACGTTCTCGATGGATCTGTCTTTTCTAGAATAAAGACAAGACATCAAGTTGAAATGAGAAGGGAGCCGGACATTATGAGCAGTAAACCAGAGCCGAATTTATCAGGAACGATCGTCGCCGTCTTTATGGTTGCTTCAGTCATCATCGGGATGTGGGGATCGATTTTTCTATTATTTAGTTCGAGATAAGGAGGAAAGACAATGCACATTCATCGTTTGGAGAAAATTTGGTTGGTGTTTGGCTGTGTGATGTTAGCCGTTTTTTTAGTCATCATCGGTATTTCTGCTTTCGCCTCCGGCAATCAACCACCGTCCGATGCGACGTTGATTGATCCGACTCAAGTGGATCAGACCAAACCATTTGATAAACCGGGCTTAAAAAAAATTGACGACAACCGCTATGAAGCGGTCATGGTATCACAAGCATTTCAGTTTACTCCGCAGGACATGGTCATCAAAAAAGGAGCGACAGTGGATTTTCTCGTGACATCAAAAGATGTCGTTCACGGCTTTGAAATCGTCAAGACGAACGTCAATATGATGGTCGTACCCGGTCATATCAATTCGATTGAATACACCTTTAAAAAAGCCGGAGACTATTTGATTGTCTGTAATGAATATTGCGGAAGCGGTCATCATATGATGTCAACAAAAATTAAGGTGGTGGAGTAAATGAATGCCATTTCCAAGAAGTTAAAGGAGTTTGAGATGGAGCGTGGTCTTCCCGCTACAGCCATTGGATTGAAGGAAGCTAAACTGGCCTTTGCCCATGTCAGCTTTTCGCTGGTGGCGTTGCTGATCGGTGGATTGTGCGGGTTGTTGCAAACCCTCGTCCGGACAGGTGTCATCCCGGAAATTGCAGGCATCGGTTATTACGAATTGTTGACTGCTCACGGGTTGATGCTGGCGATTGTGTTTACGACCTTATTTATTTTTGGATTATTATTTTCCTTTTTAGGTCAATCGTTTGGTCGTTTTGAGGAATTCCCAAGACGTCTCGGTTGGGTCGGCTTTTGGTTCATGATGCTTGGTGTCGTCCTTGTCACATGGATGGTCCTTGCAGGAGAAGCTTCGGTTTTATATACCTTTTATGCACCGCTAAAAGCGCATCCGGTGTTCTATATCGGACTCGTCATCTTCGTTGTCGGGACGTGGATCTCTTCAGGTGCGATGTTCCGGATGTACGCGGATTATAAACGGGAGCATCAGGGTGTCCATCCGCCGCTGCAGGCCTACATGAGTATCATGACAGTGTTATTGTGGGTGGTTGCGACGCTCGGTGTCGCTGCAACGATTCTATTTCAACTGTTACCGTTATCACTTGGTTGGACGGACAAAGTCGGGATTGAGTTGTCCCGGACACTCTTTTGGTACTTCGGGCATCCGCTAGTGTATTTTTGGCTGTTGCCGGCGTATATCGTCTGGTATACCGTCATTCCGAAAATCGTCGGCGGAAAGATTTTTTCTGATGCCTTGGCCCGGATGTCCTTTTTACTATTCTTATTGTTTTCTTTCCCGGTAGGATTTCATCATCAATTGCTGGAGCCGGGTATCTCGGCCTTTTGGAAATACATTCAGGTCGTTCTCACATTTTTGGTCATCATTCCGTCACTCATGACAGCATTCTCGATGTTTGCGACGTTTGAACTGGCGGGGCGCCGTCAAGGTGCAACCGGACTGTTCGGCTGGATCAAGAAGATGCCGTACCGGGATGTCCGCTTTTTAGCACCGTTTGTCGGGATGTTATTTTTCATTCCGGCCGGAGCCGGCGGGGTCATCAATGCGTCCCATCAATTAAATATCGTCGTCCATAACACACTGTGGGTGACAGGACATTTTCATATCACGGTCGGAGCGGCCGTTGCACTGACGTTTTTTGGAACGGCCTACTGGCTGGTTCCGTTGCTCAGAGGGCGGACATTGACGAAACAAATCAATCGGATCGGACTGGTTCAAACGATGTTATGGACGATTGGTATGCTGTTCATGTCGACAGCGATGCACATCTCAGGACTACTCGGTAACCCGAGACGGACCGGTCCTGCGGCTTACTTCAAGGATTCTCTTGTCGCCGACTGGATTCCGTACCACGTGGCGATGGCGATCGGCGGAACGATTTTATTCCTGTCGATTCTGCTGTTCTTATTTGCGATGTTCCAGCTCGCTTTCCGGGCACCGAAAGGGACGGAAGAGTTTCCTGTCGCTGAAACAGAAGAAGCGGCAATGCAGACGCCGTTATTCTTCGAGAATTGGAAACTCTGGATTTTCGTGACGTTTGCGTTAATTGCGTTTGCCTACACGGTTCCGATTTGGCATATGATTGAAAATGCGCCGCCTGGAGCACCGGGGTGGAAACTCTGGTGATCAAACGAAAATAAATGACCGGATTCCTCTTGTGATACAGAAGGAATCCGGTCATTTTCATTGAGTATGAGAGCAAATATAAGTATAGGAAAATGCTGAAGATTACTTAACGATATTGTGTTTAAAGGCATAAACGACAGCTTGCGTCCGGTCAACGACATCGAGCTTCGACAGGATGTTCGACACGTGGGTTTTGACGGTCTTCAAAGAGATGAACAGCTCATCGGCAATTTCCTGGTTCGCCATGCCGCGTGCCATCAGTTGCAAGACTTCCTGTTCGCGTTCCGTCAAATCATCATGCAGATGACTGGTCGGTTTCCGTAATCGTTCCATCATCTTGCCGGTGACCTGAGCCGCCATGACGGATTGACCGTCTGCTGTTTTACGGATCGCTTCCGCAATTTCAAAGGCACTTGCTGTTTTTAAGACGTAACTCATGGCACCGGCTTCGATGACCGGATAGACTTTTTCATCATCCAAGAAGCTTGTGACGACTAAGATCTTGGCTTCCGGCCATTCTTTTCGAATCAACCGTGTTCCTTCGACCCCGTCCACCGGTTCCATAACTAAATCCATTAAAACGACATCCGGACGATGTTTCAGCGCAAGCTCGGCACCTGCTTGTCCATCCGATGCTTCTGCGACGACCTCGATATCCGGTTGAGTGGACAAAAAGGCAGAAACACCCGCACGGACCATTTCGTGATCATCGACTAATAACACTCGTATCATACTTGCACCATCCGATCTTTTCTTAATTTTACTTCAATTTGTGTTCCTTGTCCCGGAACACTGACAAGGCGGATTGTTCCGCCCATCTCAGCCGTTCGTTCCCGCATTGAGTTGATGCCGTAAGAAGCCAGTTTTTTCTCGTCGACGACGAAGCCGACACCGTCATCATTCATGCTTAAGATGACCGTATCATTAAATTGACGCAACTCGATGTCCATATGTGACGCTTTTGCATGGCGCAACGCGTTGGTCAAACCTTCTTGAACAATCCGGAACAATTCGTTTTCAATCGGGCGGGGCAGTTCAATGGCTTCAAGCTTCCAGCTGAGTTCGGTTGACTGCTTTCTCGATAATTCTTCCAGCAATTGAGTCAGACCTTGCTGAAGGGTCATCCCTTCCAGTTCTACCGGGCGCAGCTGCAACAATAAAGAACGCATTTCTGACTGTGCCGTCTGGGCCATCGTTTCGACCAAATCGATTTGTTTGGCTGCTGTTTCCGGTTGCGTCAGAATCGTCTGTTTGGCTGCAGTCGTCATCATCGAGATGGCATACAGTTGCTGGGAGACGGAATCGTGTAAATCACGGGCAAGGCGCTTGCGTTCTTCTGTAATGGCCTGAACACGGACTTGTTCGATATGTTGCGGACGGGTACTGATTTTTTGAACGGTTTCAACCTGTTCATCAATTCGTTTCCCGATGCGTGACAGACGTGTCAGCGTATGGAAATAGGGACCGTTGACAATCGTCACTTCTTTTCCCTGCTCCAGTTCAATAATGGCCGTAGTGACTCTCTTGAAATCACGCCGTAAAAAGAAATAATGGATACTGCCAACTGCCAGGGGCAGCAGAAGCGATAAGCCGATGACCAGCAGGAAAACAGGAAAGTCTTGTTGACGGACGAAAAGTACATGCCAATTGACTTGGCGTGTACTTAGAAATAATAACGTCGTCATCACGGCCGTCAAAAAACCGGTCATCACCTGAAGTGCGATGACACCAAGCGGAAATTGATCGCGTTTCATATCGAGGTCACCTCCACATTCCCGATGCCGAGCATGACATGAATCCGGACTTTCCGGACAGCCTCGTCATATTCGGGGGCCCGGTATTGGATCCGGCGGTTGAAGAAAGTAGGAATACGACGGACATCGGTTTTGACACTCCCGAAACCGATCGATGTGTCGAGCGTGTAGTCATAACCGGAAGGCAATAAAATCCGGACATCGCCGACGACACCGCTGACGACGATCAGCGTCTCACCTTCCGGAACATACGCATGCGTCAAGTCGATTTCAAGATCACGGACGATGAACTGTTCGCTTATATCCTTTAAGACATACGGAAGTTCTTGTTGGGTCGCAAACGAATAGGCCGGCTGGATCTTGATCCCTTCCTCTTCATAAAGACTCGGGGAAATTTTTGAGAAAAAGAATTCCCGGACAGAATGGCGTGTCACGAGAATGATTCCGAGATACAGCAGGATGCCGGCGATGACGAAGCCGATTGCTGCTGAACTAAGAACGACACCGGCTAAGATGATTGTACCGACGATATAAAACAGGATGGCCAGTTTTTCATGATTTCTTTTTCGGAAATGAATCCCGACATAGTACAGGAGGAAGGGGAAGAGAACCCCGAATAATACATTCCCCGCGCCTGTCATCAAATCATAGAATAGTCCGAGAGCAAACAGGATCGACACGTAGCCGACTAGTTGTTTTGTACTTAATCGTCGCACGGGCAATCTCCTTCCTGACATGACAAAGGGAGGCAAGAATGCCTCCTTCGTCCAAATACTTATTTTTGGAATCGACGTTCGAGATCGGCGATCCGCGCATCGATATCATCTTCTGCGATCGGAGCTTCCTCTTCATTCGATTCAGGTTCTTCTGTTGTGAATGGATGTTGTTCTTGTTTAATAGTAGCATTTGGTTCGCGTTCTAGCACCTGGTTCATCTTTGATTTTAAATTTGACACGTTTTCCCGCATCATCCATTCATACCGTTTGTTTTGCAAGTCTTCAAGCTTCAGTTTCAATTCCAGTGCTTCCCGTTCGAGCTGATTCAATTCACGTTTCGTTTCAACGATCAGTTCTTCGAAGAAGCGGAACTGTTCCCCGTAATGTTTCGACTCGATGGCAGCCCGTTCCGCCAGTTCCTGTTCGCCTGCTTCTTTGGCGATTTCGACCTGTGCAAAACGTTTGTCCGCAAGTTCCTTCGCTTCATCCTGCTTTTGTGTTAATTCGGCGAGTAATGTCCGTTGACGTTCGAGTAAACGGTCGATTTCTTTTAAATCTGATTCGGTTGTCCGGATGTGACGGACGAGCTTTTTAGCGGGTGCTTCCCCTTGATCCGCTGCTTTCTTGACTTCTGTCATCATCTGATTCGCAAATTCGTTTAATTGATCAAATACATTTTTCATCAAAAATTCCTCCTTGGATGTTGAATCTACGTAATATGTTTAAATAACACGGAATGACTCAGTAACGGTTTTTATCGAGATCTTTCCAGTCAGCTTCAAAGTGTGCCGATGAGGTCTTGCGACGACGGGCGAACAGTTGGTTTAAATCGACCCGTTGCATTTTCATACGCATGTATCCGATGTAAAGTGCCAGTGCGGCGGCGATTCCTAAAACGGCCCAAATGTTCGATAAGGCAAAACCGATGCCGATTGCTGCGAGCAGTCCAAATCCGATTTTCGCAAAAACATTTGAGGTTTGGATAAACTTACTGATGGCATAAAAAGCGAGCAGTGCACCGAGCCCGAGTCCGATCATATGCGGTAATGTACCGATGACGACAGCGAGAAGGGCGAGACCGGCAAGTGCCATCAAGACCTGTTTCCCTTTTGATTGCTTCATGATGAAGCCTCCTTTTTCTTGATACTCTTATCTTAAGGGAAGAAGAGAAGAGGCACGACGCCCTTCGGACCGGAATCGTCTCCGACTTGAGGCGGAGTAGGGAAGTCTGACTTTAACGATTCTGCTAGGTCGGCAAAATAAGATATGGTAAAATACGGCTATAAGAAACGAGAGGAGTGGTGTTTTTATGTATGCAATCAGCCACGAGAAAGAAAACCGTATCGGAACACAGGGAGGGGTTTCCCTCCCTTAAATCAGAGGAGGAAACCATTTGAACGAATGGGGTAAAGTACCGGCGTATGAGACCGGAACAAATGAACAGTTAGGCCGTGTAACGGCAGTCTTTCAAAAACAGTACCGTGTGATGACGACTGACGGGGAAACGCTAAGTGAATTATCCGGAAAGCTGCGGTTTGAAGCGTTAACGAAAGCTGAACTGCCGGCCGTCGGGGACTGGGTGATTCAGAGCGGACGAGAAGCCGGTAAGGGACGAATCGAACGTGTTTTGCCGCGGAGTACGCAATTTTCCAGAAAAGCAGCCGGAACGGAAACCGAGGAACAGGTGATTTGCGCGAATGTCGATATTGCATTACTCGTCATGGCATTCGGGCACGATTTTAACGTTCGTCGCCTGGAACGCTATTTGACGGTCGCATGGGAAGCAGGCGCCACACCCGTGATCGTCTTAACGAAAAAGAGTCTGACGGCGTCCGCTGACGAATTCCTGTCCGAGGTGGAGGCAGTTGCCTTTGGGACACCGTATTTTGCTGTCGACTCGCTGACCGGAGAAGGATTAGATGATTTACGTGAAGCATTGCGACCAAACGAGACGATTGTTCTCGTCGGATCATCCGGTGTCGGGAAGTCAACGCTCGTCAATGCGTTGGCGGAAGAACAGTTGATGGAAACGGGCGGTGTCCGCGAAGATGATGAACGGGGCCGGCATACGACGACACACCGGGAGCTGAAACGGTTGTCGAGCGGATTGTTACTCGTTGATACACCGGGGATGCGGGAACTTGGATTATGGGACGGAACGGACGGATTGACGTCCACCTTCTCGGATATCGAGGAGCTGGCGGAATCCTGCCGTTTCCGGGATTGTCAGCATGGCGAAGAACCGGGCTGTGCCGTCCAAGCGGCGCTGACAGAAGGCACGCTGTCACATGAACGGTGGGGCAGCTTCCTGAAACTGAAGCGCGAAGTTGCCTATGCAGAACGAAAGCAAAACGCAGTTCTTCAGGCGGAGGAAAAAGAAAAGTGGAAGAAGATTCACAAACAGGCACAGGCACGGACGAAATTAAAATATCAAAAGCGATGATGGAATGTAGTAATGAAACGAACGACGCCTTTCTGATAAATCAGAGAGGCGTCGTTCGTTTCATTGAATCAGCTGTTAATCAAAATAAATTGTTCCCGTCAAATCATCAAGACGCTTTAAATCGTGTTGAATGGCTTGAATGTCACTGGGCTGCTGTTCCCGCAATGGTTTCGTACCGATCGGATGAACGCTCGCATCCCCATCTAAAGTAATAGTCCGGTTCGAAAGACGATCATTAAAATAACGATCATGCGAAACAAATAACAGTTCACCCGGAAAGACGTCAAGGGCGGCTTCAATTTGTTCACGGGTCGTCAAATCAAGATAGTTGGTCGGTTCATCCAAAATCAACAAACGGGCACCGGAAAAGTAAAGTCGTAAGAAAGCAATCCGGCATCGCTCTCCCATGCTGGCTTCAGCAATCGGTTTATACACCTGATCCCGGCGAAACAGAAAACACGCAAGCAGCGTCCGGGCATCGGTTTCGGAAATCGTCGTCTCCTGCAGTAACGCATCGAGCAGGGAACCGGAAACCGGTAAATTGGAAAGAGCCTGTGAAAAGTAGCCGACTGTCAGCTCGGGATGGCGCGTGATTGTTCCTTCCATCGGATCGAGCTCCCCTTGAATCAGCCGGAGCAGGGTCGTCTTGCCGGATCCGTTCCGGCCGATGACAGCAATCCGGTCGCCTTGTTGCATGGAAAAGGTCAGTTTTTTAAATAGCGTCCGACCGTCATACGAAAAAGCGACTTTGTCTAACGTAAACAGTTGTTTGGCGGCAAAGGATGCTGCTTCGAATGCCACATGAACGGAGGCTGGATGTTCCGGTTTGGCGACCCGGTGATCGATTGTCTGTTCGAGTTGTTTTTCTTTTGCCTTAAATTTCTTGGCTTGTTTCGCTGCTTTTTTCTTGGCGTAAGGATCCCGTTCGCTGGCGTGGGCAACAGCCTGTTGATGCCAGTTTTGATACTGGGTGATCATCCGTTTGAGTTCCTTCCGTGTTTTTTCCTGCTTTTCATACTCGCGTTCCTGGGTCAGGCGTTCCTGTTCTTTTTGCTGACGATATGCTTGATAATTACCTTTGTAGCGTGTCGCTTGATGCGGTGTCAGTTCGATGACAGCATCGGCTGTTGCATCGATGAAAGCCCGCTCATGCGAGACATACAAAATAGTGATCGCTGTCTGATTGATCCAGTTGATCAACCAATCAAGCGTCTCCGAATCCAAATGATTGGTCGGTTCATCGAGCAGAATGAAATCGGGTTGCTTGACCAACAGACAGGCCAGCTGAATCCGGGTCTGTTCACCGCCGCTGAGTGTGTCAAACGAATGAAGCCAGACATGTTCAGGTAACTGGACTTCTTTTAAAGCCCGTGCCGCATCCGCCTCAAGAGAAAACGCATCGAGATCGAGTGCCGTTTGGTAGATTTCAAGTGAAGAGGCATGCAGCGCCGCTTCCCGCGCCTGATACCGGAGTCGGTCGGCTTGTTCGACGAGCCGGATGGCAGGTGCACTTGAGGTGAGATGCTGGGCGACGTGACCGATCGTCGTGTAGCCGCGGAAGATGTTTCCCTCCGTCGGTTGAAGCTGTTTTAAAATCAGCTGGAAGAGTGTCGTTTTACCGACACCATTGGCACCGACTAAAGCAACATGTTCACCGGGACGGATCGAAAATGAAATGTGTTGAAACAGCGTCTGCTCTGGAAGATCAAAGCGGACATCATGAATGGATAAGATTTCAGCAGGCATAGGTTCAGCTCCTTTGGGGTTCATTTCAAATTGTGATGAAATGAAAACACACCATCCGAAAGCGAGCGGATGGTGTGCAGGAGTGCAAATCAAAGAAGGTATATCCCGCATGACGGAAATACCGAAAATGAGCAGACTCGTAGCGTCAGTCATCCGCAACTCATTGCGAAAGTGATGAATTCTTTCATCATTAGACAGTAGCGAGTAAATGCTTCATTTCGGTATTGTACCTCCTGTTCATAGACTATGTGTTCAGTGTAGCAACTTGTCGTCAGCAAGACAAGTAAGAATCGAGCAATTCTTGAGCCGCAGCGGCTTCTTCCGGATTCGGTGGCAGAACATCCGCCAATGGATAGTCGAGACCGAGTGCTTCCCATTTGTAAACGCCAAGCTGGTGATAAGGGAGTACTTCGATCCGTTCGACATTACCGAGTGTCCGGATGAATTCGCCGGTCTGGCGCAGGAACGTCTCCGTCATCGTCAAACCGGGCACGAGAACGTGACGGATCCAGACGGGAATGTTCCGTTCTGCCAAGCGTTTGGCAAAGGCAAGTGTATTGGCATTACTGCGCCCCGTCAGAATCCGGCAGGTCGCATCATCGATATGCTTAATGTCGAGTAACACGAGATCCGTGTAATCAAGAATCCGGTCGATATTTTTAGGAACGACCGAACCGGCTGTATCGATGACGGTATGCATGCCTTTTTGTTTTGCTTCCCGAAGTGCCGCTTCCAAAAATTCCGGTTGGGCAAGGGGTTCTCCACCGGAAAATGTGATACCACCGCCTGTTGCTTCGAAAAATGATCGGTAACTTTCCGCTTCTTCAATGATTTCCGTTGCCGAGACGGAACGACCACACCCGAATTCCCACGTATCCGCATTGTGGCAGTATTGGCAACGTAAAGGACAGCCTTGTGTGAAGACGATGAAGCGAATACCCGGTCCGTCGACCGTGCCGCAGGATTCAACAGAATGAATCGTTCCGTGTGTCATAGCCATTTCAGTCCTTTCTTTCAGTTAAAGTGCACCGTGGAACGTCCGGTTGATGACGTCAATTTGCTGTTCGCGGGTCAACTTGATGAAGTTGACGGCGTAACCGGAAACGCGGATCGTCAATTGGGGATAAAGTTCCGGATGTTCCATCGCATCGAGTAATGTTTCCCGGTCGAAGACATTGACGTTTAAGTGATGACCTTTTGAAGTGGTTCCGCCCATGTAGCCGTCAAGCAGTCCGACTGTATTACGGATTCGTGTCGGTTCATCTTTCCCGAGTGCTTTCGGGACGATGGAGAACGTGTAGGAAATGCCGTCAAGGGCATGTTCATACGGTAATTTCCCGACGGAAGTTAACGCGGCGACGGCTCCCTTCGTATCCCGGCCATGCATTGGATTGGCTCCCGGTGCGAATGGTTCACCAGCCCGTCGTCCGTCCGGCGTATTACCGGTTTTTTTGCCGTAAACGACATTCGAAGTAATCGTCAAGACGGATTGAGTCGGTAAAGCATCACGGTACGTCGGATGTTTCCGGATTTTTTCCATAAACAGTTTGACGAGATCAACCGCCATCTGATCGACACGGGCATCATTATTTCCGAATTTAGGGAAGTCACCTTCGATTTTAAAATCAACCGCGATTCCATCCGCATCACGAATCGGTGAGACTTTAGCGTAACGAATGGCGGACAGGCTGTCGGCCACGACGGACAGACCGGCGATACCGCAAGCCATCGTCCGTAAGATTTCCGGGTCGTGCAACGCCATTTCGATGCGTTCGTAACTGTATTTATCATGCATGAAGTGAATGACATTCAATGTATTGACATAGAGTTCCGCCAACCAGTCAAGCTGACGGTCGTAAGCAGCCATGACCGTTTCATAATCCAGGACATCATCTAAAATCAGGTTCGTCTTTGGAGCAACTTGAATTTTAAGTTTTTCATCGATGCCGCCGTTTAACGTATAGAGCAACGCTTTTGCTAAGTTCGCCCGTGCTCCGAAAAATTGCATCTGTTTCCCGATTTTCATGGCGGAAACACAGCATGCGATGCCGTAGTCGTCGCCGTAAATCGGCAACATCAAATCATCATTTTCATACTGGATCGAACTGGAGAGAATCGACATCTTGGCACAGAATTCTTTAAAGCCGCGCGGTAGTTGTGTGGACCAGAGGACCGTCAGATTCGGTTCTGGAGCCGGACCTAGATTGACAAGTGTCTGCAGGAAGCGGAACGAACTTTTTGTCACGTTGGAGCGACCGTCCTCACTCATCCCGCCGATTGATTCCGTGACCCAGGTCGGATCACCGGAGAATAAATCATTGTAGTCCGGGGTCCGGAGGAATTTAACGATCCGCAGTTTCATGACAAAATGATCGACCAGTTCCTGGGCAGTCTGTTCCGTCAAACGTCCTGACTGCAAATCCCGTTCGATATAGATGTCAAGGAACGTCGAGACGCGGCCGAGTGACATCGCTGCCCCGTTTTGTTCTTTGATTGCAGCGAGGTAAGCGAGGTACACCCATTGGAACGCTTCCTGGGCGGTTTCAGCCGGACGGGATAAGTCGCAGTCATATCGTTGACCGAGCTCGGTCAGTTCCTGTAACGCCCGAATTTGTTCGTTCATCTCTTCACGGTCGCGAATCATCGATTCCGATAAGAAGCCGCCACGGTCCTGTAAATCCTGTTTCCGCTGTGCGATCAGGAAGGAGGTACCGTACAGGGCAACACGTCGGTAGTCACCGATGATCCGACCGCGTCCGTATGCATCGGGAAGACCGGTGATGATTCCGGCTTTACGGGCGGCACGCATTTCAGGAGTATAGGCATCAAATACACCTTGATTATGTGTTTTCCGGTATTCACTGAACGTTTTGGTGACGAGCGGGTCCGCTTGAAAACCATAGGCTTCCAAGGCATCATTGACCATCCGGATGCCGCCGTTCGGGTGAATCGACCGTTTGAACGGTTCGTCGGTTTGCAGACCGACGATTTGTTCGAGCTCGCGGTTGAGATACCCCGGACCGTGAGACAGAATCGTTGAAGGTGTCGAGGCATCGACAGCGTAGACACCGCCGCGTAAACGTTCTTCACTTGTTAAATTCATGATTTGTTGCCACAGTGTTTCCGTAGCAACGGTAGGGCCGGCGAGAAACTGATCGTCTCCCCGGTACTCTGTCCGGTTGCGGCGAATGAAATCAGCCACGTCAATCTGATTGTTCCACGCGCCTGTTTCGAATTGTTGCCATGCTGGTGTTTTTTCAAGTAACATCATGAACACTCCTTTGGTTGTAAGGTGAACAGTGCAAGATACATCCCTTATGTGAATAGTGTAACAAACATAAAGCGGGAAGAGTTTTACATCCCGGTGAAAGCGTAGGAGACTTCAAAAACGTTGGTATAAAAGGGATTCTTCAAATGTGTACCAGTGGTCGGAAGGTGTCCGGAAAACAGAGAAAGGTCGAAATCTAGCCGTTTTTTCCAATCTGTATCACTATTTTCATCCTGTTCTGAACAAGACAGTTGGAATCGTGATAAAAGTCACACCGGGTTATCTTGTATTTTTATGACGTATCGTTGACAATGAAAAAGGGAATATAGACCGTGGAGGTGCATAAAATGGATTTTTCAATGTTGGAAGACCGTGCCGATTATAGAGCAGGTGATTGGGTGACGTTAAAGGTATCAACTGAAGGAACGCCGCGAACGGGTATGATTACGGAGTTTGAGGAAGACGGCTTTTGGATTCGTTTTGAAGATGACTTTGATTTTGAAGACTTCATCGGATACAACGAAAAATACTTGGCGAAGCTGATCCGCCGTCCGAGTGATGTCCGGTCCGATTATCCGGTACTCCGTCAGTTTCCGAAACTGGCGGATGAACTGCAAGACCGGGTCATTCAAGGGTTCGATATTTTGACGGAAGAAATAAAGAGTGACCAGGAAGTGGTCTATCACATCCGGCTCATCGACGCAGGGAATGAATATACACAAACGTTACGTGGTCTGCGTGACGAAACGACCGATCAATTTGAATATGTCACAGAATGATGCAGAAGAGAGTAGGAGAATACACGTTATGGACTTTATGAAACCTTTTATTACGGAAGCATGGGAACGCGCCCGCTTCGAAAAAATGATGCCGGTTCAAGAACAGGCAATCCCATTATTACGCGAACGAAAAGATGTGTTGGTCGAAGCACCGACCGGAACCGGGAAAACATTGGCCTATGTCATCCCGGCACTGGAATTGATTGATGAAAATGAACCGCATATCCAAGTCGTGATCACCGCACCGACACGTGAACTGGTCATGCAGATTCATCAGGTCATTCAACTGTTTTCGCAAGGAAGCGGCATTAAATCCGGTGCCTTCATCGGCGGTGTCGAACTCAAACGCCAGCACGAACGATTGAAGAAAAAACCGCAAATCATCGTCGGAACACCGGGCCGCCTCGTCGAACTGATTGATTCTAAAAAAATGAAGATGCATAAAGTGAAACTGATTGTTTTGGATGAAGCCGATCAAATTTATGAGAGCGGAATGAGTGCTTCGGCCACACGGATTGCCAACAGTGCATTGCGTGATCGTCAGCTGGCATTCATCTCGGCGACGTTGCCGGAACGAACGGCTGAATGGGGCAAAACGTTATTTGCGAACGAGCCGGAACGGATTAAAGTAGAACGTGTCATGAGTACGCAAGTGAAGTTCGGTTATATCGAGATGTCACGCCGCCTCAAACCGGAATACTTGCGCCGCCTGGCCAACATGCAGGGAGCGAAAGTGTTGACGTTCATCAACAACCGTTCATTCCTCGGACCGTTAAACGGTGAATTGAGTAAGTTCTCCTTAAAGTACCGTATTCTTGACGCCGAAAAAGGAAAACGCGAACGGATGGAGACGCTTCGTTCATATAAACGCGGAGAGTTCCCGTTACTTGTTACGACGGGGCTTGCCGCCCGTGGCCTCGACATCGAAGCGGTCACGCATGTCGTTCATTATGATTTACCCGAATCCTTCGATGATTTCGTTCACCGTTCAGGACGGACAGGGCGCGGGAACGCATCCGGTATGGTCCTTGCTCTTGTGACGGATCACGATTTGAAACACCTGAAGACATTGACTAAACAAATGGGTGTGGAACTAGAAGAAATGGAGATTTACCGTGGGGAAGTGATTCCGAAACGGGAAGAAACTGAACCAAAAACCATTAAACGCCCGGCGAACCCACACCGGAAAGGACCGACACGATGAAAAGCGAGCGAAAGATCATTCCTTTTCCAACGACCGTATCGGAAGCGGAGATGAATACGGCACTAAAAAAGATGTACCAGGAAGCCGCAACGGCCAGAAGTACGGATTGGGTCGCGTTCATCGAAGAGATTGCAACGGAAGGACGATGGTATTTAAAGGACGCTGAACTGTTCCGTGATCTATTCGTTGATTGGGCCATTTTCTATGAAACGGACGAACAAGGCAAAACACCGCACGGTCGTTTTTTAGAACAGGTCAAGGAAGACATGTCACCGAGTTTATACCGTGCTTTAAGAGGGTTGGCGGATCCGGTGCCTTCTCTGTTTCTTGTTGAGGAAGACCGGGTCGTCGACATCATGTCAAAGCAGACCTATCAGACCGATTTAGGAGAAATTGAAGTCGAACCGGGGGATTTACTGGTCGGTAAACTTCTTTATATCTCGGGGAAATGGCGTTTTGCGATTGCTTACATGAAAGTCGCCAAAGCATTAGTGCCGGAAGTCCGGATTCTTTTGGCGGATTTCGTGGATGAGGTAGGAGAAGATGCCTTGTTACGCCAATATCCTGAATTCTGTGCCGAGTTAATTGATTTATTACTCGATATTGAAGAAGGAAACATCGCCCCACGCCCGGAATGACAAAAAAATCGGCCTTTCCGTACTCATTCGGAAGGGCCGGTTTTTTGAGTGGAAATCATTATTCCATTTCGGAACGATACACACCAATCCCGTTTTTGTCTTGATGCTTCACACGATACATGGCTAAATCCGCCTGTTTGAGCCATTGTTCCAAATCGGCTTCCAAATCGTGGCGTGCCACACCGACACTGGCAGAAACACGTAACCGTTGTCCGTGATACTGGTACGGTTTCGACAACTGATTCAATAAAACTTTGCAGCGTCGTCTTAAAGATACTTCATCTTTCGCCGAGGTCAGCAGAGCAAATTCGTCTCCACCGAGCCGGTAAACCGATTCGTCAGCGGATAATTCTCCGGCAAGACGTCGTGCGACTTCTATCAGAATAAAGTCCCCGGCTTCATGACCGTACGTGTCATTAATTTGTTTGAAGTCGTCGAGATCAATCAGGGCGAGATAATTCAAGGTGGCTGTTTTTTCATGAAACGTTTTTTCCAACGATCGGCGATTGCCGATGTGGGTTAAACCGTCATGATAGGCATGGTATTCGATTTGCTGTTGACGTGCCATCCGCTCTGTTACGTCATGGAGGATCAAGAAGTGACCAAAGGCAGTATCGCCAATCTGAATCGGGATCGAAATTAATTCGAATTGTTGATTCGCTTCATTTTGATAATGATTCGACCCTATCTTCAAGGCAGTTTGAACATGGTGCAGTTCGCCCGTCACATAATCAATCGTCATGTCTGAAAGGCCAAAAATCCGTTGAGCAGCCTGATTCGCATAAGTCGGTTCCTGATTCTGATTAAAGCGAACGATTGGATCAGGATGTCCCATGAACAGCGGAATGACTTGTTGTTCACTGGCTTTGATTTGTTCAGTTCGTCGATCCACCCGTATCGCCAATTGTTCATTTCGGGTATCGAGTTGACGAACGATCGATGTATGTTGGCGCGTGATAAGAATCTGGCGAACAATCAATAAAAATAAGATGATAAAGACATCCTGTTTTTGTCCGTCCTCATCCAGGAAATAGTGAAGGAATAATGGTAAAGATAACAGCGGGAGCCAAGCACGTTGGACGATCGGCGACTTATTAACCCCTTCAGCGATATGGTCAATATGCCAAAGGATCGCTGCGCTCTGAGCCAAACGGATAAGGATGGGCGAGAAAACCAGATACTGCATCGTAAATGCCGGAAAATAAACGGACGATATTTCATACAGACCTCGAATGAAAATCGATAAGAACAGTAAAAATAGTGTCGTCCGGGATACCCAGTGGGTGTCCTGGATAAAGAAAAAATAAAAGAACACGAACAGACCGAGTGATGTATTGATGATGACGACAAGCGAATAAGGGAACGGATTGACAGCGGGATCGACCAGTTCATTCAGAATATGAAACGCAACTAAAGCAAGAAAGATGACTAAAATGATGGCATCGATAAAAGCCAAAAGGTGTTGACCGAAACTCTTTTTAGAAGCAATCCGGTAAAAAATAGCATACAAAAATAAATAATGAGACAAGGAAAATAAAGCGAGGCTGTAGAATCCGGAAAAACTTTCGGGCGGACTGAACAAATGAATTGTTTCTAAGACGGATCCGATGACGGATAGACATAAAGAACCAAGCGCAAGCAACCAGAAATTCCGTCTAGGAACGATGAGAAACTGTTCTTTTTTATAGGCGACTAAAATGAAAAAGGCAATCAAGATCATCGACAGATACTGCAGAATTTGTTCGACGACAAGGTTGGGAATCGATTCGTTTGCAGAGGAAATCACTACGAGCAGCGTAGAAATGATCAGCAACGGCGGAAACCATTTTATGAAATAGGGGGATCGTTGCATGAAACTGCCTCCTCACTTGAAGTGTGTTGTCCTTTTTTTTATCATACACTGCTTTTGTCCGGTTCATGTGAATCAAAAAAATAAATCGTATCCGTTCGTCGTGTTGACGAATGGATACGATTCTTAAGAAAAAAATTAGTTTTTATAGTTTTCGTATGCCTCGACTTTTTCGGATAAATAAGTCCAGTATTCCATCAACTGATCGATTTTTGCTTTCGCTTGTTCGATTTGCTGATAAAGATCGTTGACCTGACCTAAATCACTTCCGGAAGAAGCCAGTTGTTGCTCAAGAGATTCCGCCTGAAGTTCCGCTTCCTCGATTTGAGATTCAATCGTCTTCCAGTCGAGCTGTTCCTGATAACTTAGTTTTTTGGGTGTCTCGGCAGGCGGTGCTTCGACGGTCGGCACGTCTTTTACGATAGGTGCCTCGATGACGGAAGGGAGTTCCCGTTGCTCTAAATAATCGGTGTATTGACCGTAGTACGATACGATTTCACCGTTTTCAAATGCTAATAACCGGTTGACGACACGGTCAAGGAAATAGCGGTCGTGACTGACTGTGATGACGGTTCCCGGGAACGAGTCCAAATAATCTTCCAACACGGATAACGTTTCCGTATCCAAATCGTTGGTCGGCTCGTCAAGGAAAAGAACGTTTGGTTCATCCATCAAAATCGTGAGCAGTTTCAACCGTCGTTTTTCACCACCGGATAATTTACCGATTGGTTTATATTGTGCTTCCGGTTTAAACAAAAATTGTTCAAGCATCTGACTTGCCGTGATTTCCTGACCGTCCAGGGTCGTGATGACTTGGGCGATCCGTTCGACTTCTTCAATGACCCGGCGGTTAGGGTGACTGAATTCTGCGAATTGACCGTAAAAGCCGACTTTTACTGTTTCGCCGTGAATAACTTCACCGCTCGTCGGTTCCAGGCGTTTGGCAAGAATTGATAACAAAGTGGATTTTCCACTCCCGTTTCGTCCGACGATTCCGTATCGTTCCTTCCGGCCAAATAACCAGCTGAAATCATTGAACAACGTCCGGTCGCCAAATTGCTGACTGACATCCACCGCTTCGATGACTTTTTTCCCGAGTCGGGTGGAGCCGACCTGAACTTCGAGCGCTGCTTCGTCTTCTTCGTAAGACAGTTCTTGCAGAGCATCCACCCGTTGAATACGTGCCTTTTGTTTGGTCGTCCGTGCTTTCGCCCCGCGACGCAGCCAGGCGAGTTCCCGCCGAAGGATGTTTTGTCGTTTTTCTTCCATCGAGGCTGTCCGTTCCCGGCGCTCCGCCCGTTTCTCGAGGAATGATTCATAATTGCCAACATAGAAGTAAGCTGTTCCATTCGCGATTTCCATCATATGATTCGTGACACGGTTCAAGAAGTAACGATCGTGGGTGATCAGTAAGATCGCCCCGCGATATTCCTTAATTTGCGATTCAAGCCAAGTGATCGTCTCGGCGTCAAGTTCGTTGGTCGGCTCATCGAGGAGTAAGAGATCGGCTTCGTCGAGCAACGCTTCAGCCAGTCCGACCCGTTTTCGTTGTCCGCCTGACAAGGAACCGATCGTAGCTTCAAGATTCGTGATGCCGAGTTTATTTAAAATCATTTTGAGACGGGACTCAGTATCCCAGGCGTTCGCGGCATCGATTTCTGTTTGTGCGCTGATGAACCGTGTCAGTAACGTTTCATTTGCCGGATCTTGCTCAAGAGCCAACCGTGCAACTTCATAATGACGAAGCGCATTGATAGTGGGGGTATTGCCGGATAACAAAACCTGCATGACTGTTTGATCTTCCGGATAATCCGTTGACTGCGAAAGCAGGCGGATCCGGTAGTCATTTGGATGTTGAAGCTCACCGGCGTCCGGTGTTTCTTGTCCAGCTAAGATATGAAGCAACGTTGATTTTCCGGTACCGTTGACACCGATGATTCCGATCCGGTCACCGGGACTCACGGAAAAGGTGACATCCTCGAATACGATTTTATCGGCGAATTCTTTTTTTAGTTGATCGACTTTAAGTAACATGTCAGACTCCTTCTACAATTTCCTTGATTTGTTGTTCGACCAGAACGACCAGTTCTTTTTGCGACATGGATGTCGGGTCGATCGGTTTTAAAATCGTCACATCGACGGTCGCCGGTCGAATGCGTCCGGTTTCCTCCATGACACGATAGCTTCCTGAAATCGCAATCGGAACGACTAATGCTCCGCTCGATGTAGCCAGTGTAAAACTGCCTGCCTTAAACTCGGCGACAGGTCCTCCTTTAGAACGTGTGCCTTCGGGAAAAATAATCATCGATTGACCATCTTTAATCGTGTCGATTCCGGCCCGGATAGCTTTGAGAGACTGTCGGCGATCTTTGCGGTCAATCATGACACATCCCATCAGATTCATCCAGACATTCACAATGGGAATCTTGTTCACTTCAATTTTTGAGATGAAGGCTTTTGGTTTGTCGATTTTTCCGAGGAGGATCGGAACATCAAAATTACCTTGATGATTAGCGATGAAGACGACTGGTTGATCGGCCGGGATGTGTTCCTGACCCGTCATCCGGACCTTGACTCCGGCAAGCCGGAGTAATGAGTTTGCCCAGGCATGAGCCACTTTTTGTGTATAGGCGTAGCGTGCAGCGTGCGTTCGACGTTTTGCCCCTGGAAGAAACGGTAATGTAAGGGGTAGAACCAGTCCAAAATGAATGAACCAGATGATTGTGCGTAACATAGTGGCATCAGACTCCTTTTTTTGCTTTCAATGATTATTGTACGACGAATTGTAATATTAAGTGCAACACCTAGCTGAAAACACAAAAAAACCCATAACGGCCTCGTGTAGAATAGAGTTACCACACAAAAT
>NZ_JACSMW010000007.1:0-135053 GCF_018618775.1 Exiguobacterium sp. s138
CGTTCCCATGCCGAACACGGAAGTTAAGCACTTGAACGCCGAAAGTAGTTGGGGGCTTCCCCCTGTGAGGATAGGACGTTGCCAGGCAATTTATTTTTATTTATTCCGCAATAGCTCAGTGGTAGAGCAACCGGCTGTTAACCGGTAGGTCGTAGGTTCAAATCCTACTTGCGGAGCCAATGGCCCGTTGGTCAAGCGGTTAAGACACCGCCCTTTCACGGCGGTATCACGGGTTCGATTCCCGTACGGGTCACCATTTTTATTTTTTGCCGGTGTAGCTCAGCTGGTAGAGCAACTGACTTGTAATCAGTAGGTCGCGGGTTCGACTCCTGTTGCCGGCACTGTTTTTTTCAATTGTATAGTTCCTAGACAAACTGGGGGGGTAGCGAAGTGGCTAAACGCGGCGGACTGTAAATCCGCTCCCTCGGGTTCGGCGGTTCGAATCCGCCCCCCCCCACCATGTCGAGCCATTAGCTCAGTTGGTAGAGCATCTGACTTTTAATCAGAGGGTCGCAGGTTCGAATCCTGCATGGCTCATATTTTGCGGAAGTAGTTCAGTGGTAGAATACGACCTTGCCAAGGTCGGGGTCGCGGGTTCGAATCCCGTCTTCCGCTTTTTTTTATATCTGGGGCCTTAGCTCAGCTGGGAGAGCGCCTGCCTTGCACGCAGGAGGTCAGCGGTTCGATCCCGCTAGGCTCCACCAAATTTTGCTTAAAGATCTTAAGCGAGTTTCGTTCGTCTTAAGTTTTTTTATACTTGAAATGCCTGGAATTAATGTACGTACGCGAAAGCACTGTGAGTAACTCTCACAGTGCTTTTTTGTCGTCAAATTCTGTATAATCATGCGTCATCGTGTCGAGTTGAACCACCTTCTTGTTACCGCTTACAATTAAGGTAACTTACTGAGTAAAGGGGAACAGGTCGATGAACATTGCATATATCAGCGTACCGTATCGTTATGGTCAAGGAAAACCGGGGACAGAGCAAGGACCGGCTGCCGTTGAACAGGCAGGATTACTCGAAACACTGGCAGCAAACGGACAGGAAGCAGTTCGCTACGGGGAAGCGGCTGTTTTGTCTGAAGATGCTGTTCGTGAAGAAGATCCGCAATTAAAACGGCTCGAAGGTGTTGTCCACACGACAAACGATTTACACTTACTTGTGCGTGAGGCGCTGACAGAGCAACGTTTTCCGTTACTCGTCGGAGGTGACCACAGCATGGCGATCGGAACGATTGCCGGTCTGCGGCAAGTCGTTCCGCGTCTTGGAGTCATCTGGTTTGATGCACACGGCGATTTGAATACGCCTCAAACATCACCGTCCGGCAACATTCACGGAATGCCGCTTGCTGTCGCGTTAGGGGAAGGGCATCAGCGGTTAACGGAAATCGGCGGCAGTGAGGTCAAACTGCAACCGGAACACCTCGTCTTCATCGGTTTACGTGATGTCGATGCAGGAGAACAGGAACTGATTGATCGTCTCGGGATCCGCGTTTATGATATGGAAGCGATTCGGACACGCGGGATGGATGCCATCATGGAGGAGGCTGTTGCCTATCTCAAAGAGACGACAGATGCGTTTTATCTCAGTTTTGATATGGATGGACTGGATCCGAGCCTGGTCGAAGGAACCGGGACACGTGTTGCGGACGGAATTATGCTTGATGATGCAAAGACCGTCTTACGTCATTGTGCCGAGCAGGATGAGTTTATCGCCGCCGAATTCGTAGAAGTGAATCCATTACTCGAAGAAGGAAACGGAACAGCGATTCTTGCAAATGAGTTGATTGGAAACTTGCTCCAGTATATGCAGACCCATCGTTTAGTAAAATAATGGATAGAACTTGAACTCTTTTCGTCAGGGTTCAAGTTTTTTTTGTTACAATTCAAATTGAGATGAAACATTTGTTGGTCGACTCCGTATAAGAGATTGACCGCATAGAGCGGGGGGTATTCAAAGTGGAAGAAACGACACTACGCTTGATTGAGCGGGTGAAGCAGGGAGACCGCGATGCATTCGCGGCACTTGTTGATCTATATAAAGAAGGTGCCTTTTTAGTCGCCTTCCGTGTTTTACGGGATCGAATGGAAGCAGAGGATGCCACGCAAGAAGCGTTTATCCGCGTCTTCACGAAAATTGAATCGTATAATGCCCAGTGGAAGTTCCGGACATGGTTGTATCGGATCGTGACGAATGTTTCGATTGACCGGCTCCGCAAAAAACGTCCGGATTATTCCCTTGATGCCGAGATGTCGGGAACTGAAGGACTCACGTTGTATTCCCAGCTTGAAAGTAAGGATCAGTTGCCGGAAGATCAAGTCATTGATTCGGAACAACGACAAGATGTAGGGGAAGCCATCGCCGGCCTGCCGGAAAAATACCGGATTCCGCTTGTCTTGAAATATATTGAAGATCTTTCGCTCAAGGAAATCAGTGAGATGATCGATTTACCCGTCGCTACAGTTAAAACGAGAATTCATCGGGGACGCGAAGCGCTGAAAAAGCATTTCGGCAAACGATGAGATGAGAAGGAGGCACTCACCATGACACGAGAAAAAGTGTATGAACGGATACAGGATTATTTAGATCAAAACCAACCTCCAGAAGACTTCAAACGACTTGAAGCGGAGTTACGGGAAGCGAATGCGATGGACGAGTTCGAAGAGTATCGGCTCCTCGATGCAGAGTTACGCGCGCTTTCAGCACCCAAGCTTTCGGCGGATTTTACATCCCGCGTGCTGGCACAACTGCCCGAACAGGTGGACCAACCGAATGTGACTCCGCTCAGGAAGACATCCCGTTTCGGCGGGAAGATGAAGCAGTATCCGTTTCTTGCGGCAGCCTCGATTTTCATGTTGTTGTCGGTCGGTAGTCTCGGCGGCTACCTGACACAGGAAGAACATGATTTATCGTATACGAATGTACCGGGAATCGTCGCAGAGAACGGCGAAGTTGTCGTACCGGAAGGCGTCACCGTCAACCAGGACCTCTATGTCGAAGGCGGCAATGTCCGGATCGAAGGCAAGGTCAACGGAGACGTGATGACCGTCGACGGCAAAGCATATACCGCCAGTGCCGGCAACGTCACAGGAGAAATCAAACAAATCGATCAACTCTTTGAGCGGGTCTGGTACGGAATTAAACGAATCTTTGAATGAGTCAAGTGGGACGAGTCTAACTCGTCCCTTTGTGCTATAATGAAAGCTGTTTAAATCAGATGAGATAGGGGGCACGGTTGGTGAATTACTTCAACTGGCAACCACTTCAATTTCAATTGTTGAAACTGGGAGAAAACGTACATTGGTACGATTATATTAATGATGTGATTGATATCGCGGTCGTGACATTCGTCATTTACCGTCTGATGATCATTGTCAAAGGTACAAAAGCCGTCCAATTGATCAAAGGGATTTCCGTCATTTTGATCAGCTGGTTCTTAAGCGGATTCTTCGGACTGAAGACCTTACAATTTCTGTTGAATCAAATTATTACGTATGGCTTGTTAGGGATTATCATCATCTTCCAGCCAGAGTTACGCCGGGGACTCGAACACCTCGGTCGAACGAGTAAATTCTTTTCACGGAGTGCCATCAGTGATGAGGATGAACAAGTCCGAATCGTCGATGCGCTCGTCACATCGGCTCAATACATGTCGAAACGCCGGATCGGGGCACTTGTGACGATTGAGCGGGAGACGGGGCTCAGTGAATATGTCGAGACGGGCATTCCGCTTGGATCACAAATTACGAGTCAGTTATTGATCAATCTCTTTATTCCGAATACACCGCTTCATGACGGCGCCGTCATCGTCCAACAAGGGAAACTGGCAGCGGCGGCTTGTTACTTACCGTTATCCGAGAGTGCACATATCTCAAAGGATCTCGGGACACGTCACCGGGCAGCCATCGGTGTCAGTGAAGTGACGGACAGTGTCACACTGGTCGTATCGGAAGAAACGGGTGGCGTCTCACTTGCCATCAACGGACGGCTTTACCGGGAACTCGATGAAGAATCGCTCCGGACGAAGCTGCTTGAAACAATCGTCAAAGTCGAACCGACGAATACTTCCTTCTTGAATTGGATGGGGGCGAAAAAATAATGTTCGAAAAATGGTTCAATGAACGCTGGTTCCTCCGCATCGTGGCTGTTTTGCTCGCCATCATGCTCTATCTGATGGTCGCAGGATCAAATACGACCGGGAAAAGTGATGCGGCCAGTCTGTTACCAATCGCCGGTCAAGGCTCAACGAAGTTTGACGTACCGGTGACAGTCAATTATGATGAAACGCAGTGGGTCGCCTATAATATTCCAAAAACGATTGAAACGACGGTCAAAGGTCCGTCGAGCAGTTTGACGATGCTTCGGCTCGTCAAAGATTTTGGATTGTCGATTGACTTGACCGGTCTTGATCCTGGCTATCATCGTGTCCGCTTGACGGCGAATGGATTTGGCAAAGATGTCGAAGTGACACCAAAACAGGAAACGATTGAAGTGTTCCTCGATAAAAAGGTCACAAAAGAAGTTCCGGTTCAAGTAGCGTTGCTGAACAAAAATAAAATCGCAGAAGGATATGTCGTCGGTGAAGCCCAGCCGACCCGTCAAACGGTCTCTGTGACCGGCGGGGCGGAAAAACTGCAGGCCATCACGGCAATTCAAGTTCCAATCGATGTCACGGGCCGTGCGGAGACCTTTACGGAGTCCTTCAACGTCAAAGCAACGGATGCGAACGGAAATGCGATCAGTGCCACATATGATCCGGAACAGCTGGAAGTGACGGTTCCGGTCTATAAGGAAAGCAAAACGGTTCCGATTAATGTCGAAACAAAAGATGCAGTCAAGAAAGGGTATAAAGTCGTCAAGATTGTTCCGGTCACGACGGAAGCCCGCTTATATGGAACAAAAGAAGAGCTGTCACGGATCGGCTCCGTGTCGACGGAAGCGGTCTCCTTAAAAGGATTGACGAAAACTGTTGATCGTACGGTCAAACTGATTGAACCGGACAACGTAACCGCAATGGAACCGACTTCGGTTACGGTCAGCATCGTCGTCGAGAAGGAAAATGCGAAAGCGACGACGGAAACCGTCGAGGACCGGGCCGAGAAAACAATTTCCGGTGTCACGGTGACGTTGAACGGATTTGATGAGTCGAAGTATACGATCGATTACGAACAGACGATTGATCTCGTCGTCCGTGGAAGTGAAGCGGATCTTGCATCGATTGATGCGACAGATATTAAAGCCGTCATTGACGTGACCGGCTTAAAAGAAGGTACACACGGCTTGCCGATTTCGTATCAGACGTCAAAAGCGTTTGACGTACTTCGTCCGGATAATATGGATATCACGCTTAAAGCGGTTCCCCGGACATCGGTCCAAGCCAATTAAATCAACTTTGTGAAATGAGGAAATAGAACATGGGTAAGTATTTTGGAACTGACGGCGTCCGCGGCGTCGCAAACGTAGAATTGACACCTGAACTGGCATATCGTCTCGGTCGGACCGGCGGGTATGTCTTAACGAAACACGAAAGCACACGTCCGAAAGTCTTGATCGGCCGCGATACACGTGTCTCTGGACAAATGCTCGAGAACGCCCTGATTGCTGGACTCCTGTCAATCGGTGCAGAAGTCATGCGTCTTGGTGTCATCTCGACACCGGGTGTCGCGTACTTGACGAAAACGATGGATGCGACAGCGGGCGTCATGATTTCCGCGTCACATAATCCGGTCGAAGACAACGGAATCAAATTCTTCGGATCAGACGGCTTTAAGCTCGATGATGCAACAGAACTTGAAATCGAAGGCTTGCTTGACGAAGCGGAAGATACGTTGCCGCGTCCGTCCGGTAAAGAGCTTGGATTCGTCCACGATTACTATGAAGGCGCACAAAAGTACCTTCACATGTTACGTCAGACATCAGATGAAGACTTCTCGGGCATCCATGTCGCCATCGACGGCGCACACGGTGCAACATCAAGCCTCGCACCACGCCTGTTCGGCGATCTCGAAGCGGAAGTCTCGACAATCGGAACGACACCAAACGGTTTGAACATCAACGAAGGTGTCGGCTCGACGCATCCTGAACATTTAGCTGACTTCGTCCTTGAAAAAGGCGCAGACGTCGGTCTGTCATTTGACGGCGACGGCGACCGCTTGATCGCGATTGACGAGAACGGTAAAATTGTCGACGGCGATAAAATCATGTTCATCTGCGGGAAATACCTCAACGAGATCGGCCGCTTAAAAGACAACACGATCGTCGCGACCGTCATGAGTAACCTCGGTTTCCACAAGACGGTTGAAGAACACGGTATGACGGCTTTACAGACAGCAGTCGGTGACCGGTATGTCGTGGAAGAAATGCGTAAAAACAACTATACACTCGGCGGCGAACAGTCGGGTCATATCATCTTCATGGATTACTCCACAACAGGAGACGGCATGCTGTCAGGCGTCCAGCTTTTACAAATCATGAAGGCGACAGGCAAGAAATTGTCGGAACTTGCAGCAGAAATGCCGGTCTTCCCGCAACGTCTCGTCAATATCCGTGTCTCGGATAAAAACGGTGCAATGAACGGTCCGGCGGTTCAAGCCATCATTGCAGAAGTCGAAGCGGAAATGGCCGGCAACGGTCGGATTCTCGTTCGGGCATCGGGTACAGAGCCGCTAGTACGCGTCATGGCGGAAGCGCCGACGCAAGAAGCATGCGACATGTATGTCGAGCGGATTGCAAACGTCGTCCGTGAAAACTACGCGTTACAGGAAAACTGAGTGAACGGAAGGAGCGGATGAAAATCTGCTCCTTTTTTTATTGGGACGATTTTCACGTAGAAAGTGCCGAAGTAATTTTTTCACGCGCTTTTCTCAGACGGAACACAAGCGGGCTGTCGTCTTTGACAACCGGGTCTTGCCTGTTCCTGACGGAAGCAGAGCTTCCTTTCCCTGTAGAGGTCACGTGATACAGCACTTCTGTTGTGACAGAATCATCGACAACCCAATAAGCAAAGTAAAAAAACGAACGTTTTTTACAGAATCTAGGTATTAGAGGTATCGTTTAGAAAAATATCGGGAATAGTTACAAATACGTTACCTTTCTTGCTTTTTCTAAATAAAGTTCGTATGATTGTAAAGTCGGACAGAAACGGGGTCAGACAGAAATGAAAGCGCCAGGGCTGACTATGTGATAGGCAGCTGACGAGGTGGAGGTTTATCGAATCATTCGGCGGATGCCTCCCGGTACCATGTCAGTACCGAAAACACATCTGAAATCGTTTAAGTGATTAGACGGACAAACAGATGCGTCATGACAACTCTCGGCAAGAGCCGTTTCCTCTTCAGGGAAATACTTGTAAATGGGAGAGAAAAACATTATGTGCGGTATCGTAGGTATGATCGGACAGGTTAACACAAAGGAAATTTTATTAAAGGGACTCGAAAAGCTCGAGTACCGCGGTTATGATTCGGCTGGTCTTGCGTTCGTCAACGACGGCGTTCAAGTCCATAAAGAAGTCGGCCGGATTGCTGCGCTACGCGAAGTCGTTCCTGCAGAAGCAGACGGTCTTGTTGGAATTGGTCACACACGCTGGGCGACACACGGTGTCCCAAGTGTACCGAATGCCCACCCGCATCAAAGTGCTTCATCACGTTTCACACTCGTGCATAACGGTGTCATCGAAAACGATGAGCAGTTAAAAGCAGAACTCAATGTTGATTTACTCAGCGACACAGATACAGAAGTCATCGTTCAGACGATTGAAAAGAACTTTGCTGAAACAAATGACGTCGTCGAAGCATTCCGTCAAACACTTCGTGTGCTTCACGGTTCATACGCACTCGCGTTGATCGATGCTGAAAACCCGGACGTCTTGTACGTCGCTAAAAACAAATCACCGCTTCTCGTTGGTCTCGGTGACGGTACGTTTAACGTTGTCGCATCTGACGCAATGGCGATGCTTCAAGTCACGGATCAGTTCGTTGAGTTGCATGACGGCGAAATGATCATCTTGACGCGTGACAGTGTCACAATCCAGGACTTAGACGGAAACGTCAAAGAGCGTGAGGCGTATACAGCAGAAATCGATGCATCAGACATCGAAAAAGGCACGTACGCGCACTACATGCTCAAAGAAATGGATGAGCAGCCGGCTGTTATCCGTAATATCGTTCAAAAATACCAAAACGAGTCAGGCGAAATCACACTCGATCAATCGGTCCGTGATTTAGTCCTCGGACGTGACCGTGTCTACATCATCGGTTGCGGAACAAGCTACCATGCAGGATTGATCGGAAAACAATTGATCGAACAAATCGCGGGTATCCCGACAGAAGTTCACATCTCGTCTGAATTCGGCTACAACATGCCGCTTTTGACTGAGAAACCACTCTTCCTCTTCCTTTCACAATCAGGTGAAACAGCGGACAGCCGTGCGGTTCTCGTCGAAGCGAAAAAACTTGGTCACCCGGCACTGACAATCACGAACGTTGCAGGATCTACTCTGTCACGTGAAGCGAACGCAACACTCTTGTTGCATGCGGGTCCTGAAATCGCCGTGGCGTCAACAAAAGCGTATACAGCACAAATCGCTGTTCTCGCAGTTCTTGCGTTTGACCTCGCTCAAGCAAAAGGTGTCGACGTGAACTTCGATCTCATGAAAGAACTTGGAAAAATCTCAAGCGCAATGGAATCCGTCATGTCACAAAAAGAACGGTTCCAGGAAATCGCTTCAGAATACTTGTCTGAATCACGCAATGCCTTCTTCATCGGTCGTGGTCAAGATGCGTATGTGGGAATGGAAGGGGCTCTCAAGCTCAAAGAAATTTCGTACATCCAAGCAGAAGGTTACGCCGGCGGCGAATTGAAACACGGTCCAATCGCTTTGATCGAAGACAACACACCGGTCATCGCCCTCGTGACACAACCACACGTTCACCTCAACAACCGAGGTAACGTCAAGGAAGTCGTCGCACGTGGCGCGAACGCGTGTGTCATCGCAGCAGAAGGTCTCGAATTGCCGACGGATGCATTCGTCATCCCAGCAGTCGAGCCGCTCTTGTCACCACTCTTGTCTGTCTTACCGCTTCAGTTGATCTCGTACTACGCGGCACTTGGCCGTGATTGCGACGTCGACAAGCCACGTAACTTGGCGAAGTCAGTAACAGTTGAGTAAAAACAGTTCATCCGCGTGAAAAAATCAAAATAATTTTCAAAGACCCTTTGGACGATTTTCGTCCAAAGGGTCTTTTTAGCATAAAATTAAAATCTATCTAATCACGAGAATAGAATGCCTCTCATCAGATAGGCTTATTTTAATCGATGAATCGTATGAATATCGCCGGTCTCATCAAAATCTACGCTCAAATCCACGGGTTCGGGAATCGAGTCGTAATCCTGTCCTTTCAGTTGAATGATGTGATCGGTAATGATTGATTTACTAGAGCGTATTTTTTCCTGATGATAGGTTAGCTGTTTATCGATATCTTCTTTTTTGCTGGTAATTGTTTTATTTCTTCTGAAGGTCGCATCAAGACTAATATGTTTATCGTTTAGTATTTTTTCGAATTTGTGATGGTACTCGGTAATTTGCTGATGATATTTTTCGATATCTGATAACCTCGTTGCATTTGTTTGTGAATCCTGATTCCAATCATTCATGATTTTTAAGCAAATCGACATGACTTCTAAATTTCCGTATCCAATCAATATAGTCTGTTCAAATGATGCGGCGAGTTCTTTTATCTCATCAACCGTTTTATCCAATTTGAATGTTGTTTTTTCTTCAATGTCGTTAGCACTTCTGATTAAAAAATCCAACTCCGGTAAAATTGATTCTAGCTCTTGATAAGAAATGACTGCCATATCTTCTAATTTTACCGAATATCGTTCTTCTTCATCAGGGATACTTGGCAGAATCGAAAGCAGATATTTGATATGGCCTTTGATGATGCCGGCTTTATCATTTTTGGATTGACGAATTAATATATCGATCTTTCGATTCAAAGATGTGAGTTGCTGATTAATCCGGTCCAAATGTTCTTGAGCAGTGACCATGGTCGCGACTCCAAGAGCTAAATTCGCCAGTTGAGCGGGGTTGATTTTTTTAATATCTTGAATTTCGAACTTTGCGTGATGTCTGATTTTATGTTGATGATCAACGGCAAGTGCTCTAAATTGATCCACTGATCCCTTGGCCTTCATAATTCGTAATTCACGGGATGCTAGCTTGGCAAGAGCTTCTTCACTGAATTTGATGATGACTCTCTGTTCTTTTTGGATGAGATTTTTAGCATGTGGCGAAAGTTTAATAATATTACCGACCTGATCTTTTAGACGTTGTGTGACAGTTAATGATTCGGAATGGCGATACGATGTCATATCAGTTAAGGAATATGATTCAATTTCCCAGGGTAGTTCATCGGCATGAAGTTCCGGAACGTCTGTTTTTGCAGGAATCGGTGGAAGCACCGAATCCGTTACAGCATCATGACGACTGAATTTACGGAAAAGTAAATAACTAAAGAGAAGTAAAATGATAATTACAGCTATGATTCCTAAAGCGTTGTCCATGCTAAGCCGCCTCTCATCAATAGTTTGAATGTAACCTGTAAATATATAGTAACTCATTCTGTCGTTAAAATGATAAGTTGATAAAAGACAGAAACGATGTATGGAGGAGGAAACAATACGTGAACAGAAAATGGAGCTGGGCAGCCGCGTTTCCGCAATCTTGTACGGATGATGTTCGAGTCGTGGCACGCCTTTTACCGCGCCGGCTCTTTGGAACAGTGACCTGGGAAACGATTGAGGTCACGTTTTACGGAGAACCGTTGATTCTCCCGTACCGCCTGTACTTAAATGAAGTAAAGGAAGAAAAAATTCAAACTCTGACGGATCGCCAACGGTGGATATTGTACTGCATGTACACCCGTCATCATGATGGATATATCCGCGAAAAATATGTCCGCCGGCTGGAACAGGAACAGGCAAAAACAGATTGGGTACTGCTGTATTTAATTGAACTGACCGGAGAATATGTTCGCGAGATTCTCGAACGCATCGAACCGGTGCTGCAGATCTGGCCCGAAGAACAGCTGAGAACTTTTGCCGCAGCAAACAAGCGTTATCTGCAACGGATTGAACGACGCATCATCAGCTATTGGGACTTACATCAACGGACCGCTTACCCCGTGTTATGGAATTCCGATTATGTCGGCTTTCGGATTGCCCAGTATTATCGTTCATCCCGTGCTCATTCTTGAAACAAACGGCCGGGTTACGGTAGGCTGAACACGTAGTTCAGATCAGAAGGGGGATAACCAGATGAGAATTTTAGTAGTCGGAGCGAGCGGGACAATCGGACAAGCCGTCGTCGCACAATTAGGGGAGCGGCATGAAATCATCCAGGCCGCGCGGACGGGTGTGGATGTCCAGGTCGACATCACGTCGGAAGACAGTATCCGTTCGATGTATGAAACGGTCGGTCCGGTCGATGCCGTCATCAGTGCAACCGGCGGGGCGCATTTCGGACCATTGACGGATTTGACACCGGCGTTGAATCAGATCGGAATCGACAGCAAACTGAAAGGGCAGGTTAATCTGGTGTTGCTTGGACTGGAAGCTGTCCGCGACGGAGGCAGTTTCACATTGACGACCGGCATCATGATGGACGATCCGATTCGGCAAGGCGCGTCGGCGGCCCTTGCAAACGGCGGGGTTAAAGCGTTCGTCCATGCAGCAGCGATTGAAATGCCGCGGGGAATCCGGATCAACAGTGTCAGTCCGAATGTTCTGATTGAGTCGCTCGACAAGTACGGACCGTTTTTCCGAGGGTTCGAAGCCGTTCCGGCATCGCGCGTCGCAACAGCGTTCGAGAAAAGTGTCGAAGGGGCACAGACCGGACAAAATTATGAAGTTTATTGAATGAAATAAGACCGTCCACTTGATTCAAGTGGACGGTCTTATTGTTCAGCTCATCAAAGATTGTAAGTAAAAGACGTTTAACAGAACCAGCGAAATCAGGAAGCAAATCAGCAGATTTTTCAAAAAAACAGGTCGTGTCATTTCGCGGTTCATGATCATCTTGTCGAGAAACAGATTTACAGCCAAGACGATGATGAACGTTACAAAAAAGAGCGAGACTAATTCCATACATAACATCCTTTCCGTCGCCTTATTCAACGCATCCGGCAGACCAAAAGTTTCATTAAGACTTGAAATTGCTGATGAAAAACAGGATTTTCCGACCGGAAAGGGAAAAGAGGGAAGTAAAGAACTTAAAAGGAGGGATAGGCAAATGCGACAAGCAGTGCTAGTCATTGATTTTCAACAGGATCTCGTCGAAGGGACGGCGGAAGAGGCCGGCGTCCACGCGAAGGAAGACGTGATTCAAGTAATCAATCAGGTCGTACAGGAAGCAGACACTCAGAATCATGTCATCATCTTCATCCGGGATCTCGATGTCGCGAACGGACAAGGGGAAGGGTTTGCGGTGCATTCGTCGATTCAGATTCCGGAGAAGTCGGTCACGTTTGATAAAGCGGCCACGAACTCGTTCCATGGAACACCGTTGCTGGACTATTTAAAGCAGCACCGGGTCGAACATGTCGTCATCCTCGGGTGTAAGACGGAACACTGTATCGATACGGCAGTCCGCAGTGCGACCGTCAACGGGTTTGACGTGACGCTCGTCGCTGACGGACATACGACGAACGGTTCCGACGTCTTATCGGCGGAACAAATGATTGCCCATCATAATCAGGTCTTGCACGGACACTACAATGTCGAACACTTTGCGATGGTCCGTCCTTCGACGGAAAAGTTATTTGAACCGATTCATCATCAGTATAGATAAAAGGGGTGACTGCATGATTGAACTGCGAAAGATGGACGAAGCGGATTATCCGGCTTACGAAACGCTTGTCACGGATGAGCGGGTCATGCGCTACATTACAGAACACCCTTTAACGAAAGCAGAGGCGAAGCGGCGGTTTGCGTCAATCATGGAACAGCAACGGCATGACCGTCTTGGATCATATCTCGTCTATCAGGACGGGACGTGGATCGGGATCGGTCATATCACACGCGATACACGGCAACCGTTTGAAGCGGAACTCGGCTATATGCTATTGCCGGAACAGTGTGGGCACGGGTATGCGTCCTCACTCGCTTCCCGCCTGCTAGAACTGGCGAAGGAACATGAATTGACAGTCGTCACGGCAACGATTGATCCGAATCATACGGCGTCGAAAAAGATTTTGACGAAGCTTGGATTCCGTTCGACGTATCTCGGACCGATTGACGGATTACCCGGTGAAATCCTCGAAAAACGATTGGGGGAACCCTCATGACCCGTGAAGAATGGATTCAAGCGTTTGGTCTCGATGTCGCAGAGATTTTTCCCGTGACCGATTCGTACAGTTCAGATGTCGACCGGTTGGTACTGCGCGACGGACGGACCGTCTTTTTAAAGCGTCCCTATACGGCAGACAAATGGTACCGGGAACACGGCTGGTTAACGTATTTGGACAGTCGTGTCGCCGTGCCGAAAATTCTCATGGCGGCGCGACCAACCAAACAGACGACGGGTGCGTTTGTGCTCGAAGCACTTGCCGGTTCGACGATTGAGAAAGTGACACCAGAATTGGTCTCGCAAATCGGCCAACTTCACGCAACACTCCATACGTGTACGGGTGAGAGGTACGGCGATTTTGAGGAGAACGGCTTTACCGCCTTTACCTCACAGGACTGGCGTGTCTTCCGGAATGCAAAAATGACGTCGTTCGAACCGACGATTCGCCAGGCGCTGTCACCGGATCTGTATCAGGCAGCCTTTACAGAATTGAAGCGGCGTGAACGTGAATTGCCGGAGCCGTCCCGCCCTGTCGCGGTCCATCTTGATTTCCGGCTCGGCAACTTGCTCGCAGACGGGGGAAACCTCACTGGATTGATTGACTTTGAGACCTCACGTTTCGGAGCGACGGAAATTGATTTTACGAAACTTGACCGGGATGTGTTCGAAGGCGAATCCGATTTGTTTGATGCCTATCAACAGGGATACGGACAAGTAAGGGAACCGGAGCCGATTGAAGTCTACTTGCCATATTACCGTCTGTTTGAAGCGCTGACGGGAATCGGCTGGTGTGTGCAGCGCGGACTGGACCGTCATCAGCTGTTTTTCAATAAAAATCTTGCCCGTGTACTTATGGAACTAGAACGAACGAGCATATTCGAAGAACGTTAAAAGACGTCGTCTGACGTAGGAACCGCTATACTTGTAGAAATGATGCAGGTAGAGGGGGAAGTTCGGATGGAACAACAAAAACGGATTGGGATTATCGGCGGCGGACTCGCGGGCGTGTTTGCAGCCCGGCAATTGATGACGGAAGGTTATGCGGTCGAGATCATCGAAAAAAGCCAAAGTGTCGGGGGACGGATGGCAACGAGACGGATTGACGAGGGGACAGCGGATCATGGAGCCGTCTTCTTTACGGTCCGGACGGACGAGTTGGCGCAGGAAGTCGACGAGTGGCTCGAGCAATGCCTGATCCGAAAATGGTTCGGGGATGATTTTCCGCGGTATGTCGCGGTCAACGGGATGAATCAGCTCGTCCAGTCAATTGCCCGCGGGATTCCGGTTCACCTGAATGAACAGATTGAACAAATCAGATCGGATACACATGGGCTCCAGACTATGTCATTGGAACAAACACGGATGTATGATGCCATCTTGCTGACGGCACCGGTTCCACAAGCCTATGACTTGCTCGCAGCCTCACCGTTAGTGCTGGTGGAGTCCGATCACGCCCGTCTCGGGAAAGTGACGTTCGAGCCGACGTTCGTCGGATTGTTTGAACTGGAGAAATCGCCCAATCTTGGAGAAGTCGGTTTGCTCGACGACGGTCTTGTATCCGGAATGTTAAAAATCGTCAACAATGCGCAAAAAGAAGTGTCGGCGACCCCGCTTCTGAGTGTCTACATGGCCGGTGACTGGAGTGAAGTCTGGTATGACAAAGGAGAAGACGCGACGCTCGGGGAAATCGAACGGTTGTTGCAGGAACAACTCGGACCGGTCAAAGTGATTTCCAAGCAGTTGAAGCGTTGGCGGTATGCGCAGGCACGCGATGTCTTCCGTACACCTTACCTGAAGCTCGATCAGCATCCGCTCTGGCTGGCCGGTGATGCGTTCCTTGATCCGAAAGACACGTCCGGTCGGACACGGGTCGAAAGTGCCGTCATTTCCGGGTTGCGTGTTGCGTCAGCCATGGATACACACTTTAAAGCAGTCCTGACAGAACAGTGAGTGAAAAAGAGCGATTTCCGTTAGTGGAAGTCGCTCTTTTTGATGATTACGATTCAGGTGGAAAATGCTGATTACTCCAAGCCGCCATCTGATCGAGGATCGGCAGAAAACTGTGTCCGATTTCTGTTAAGGAATATTCAACTTTCGGCGGGATTTCCCGGTAGACTCTCCGGTTGATCATGCTGTCGGCCTCAAGTTCACGCAACTGTCGGGTTAAGATGCCTTTTGAAATCCCGGGCAAGAGCTGTTCGAGTTCATGAAATCGTTTTGTTCCGGTACTGAGATGCCAAAGTAAGACGATTTTCCACTTACCGGCCATGATGGTCTGGGCTCGGGTTACAGGGCACGCCGTTCGCTGGGAAAGAGGGGAGTCAGTTGTCGAAGCTGGATTCATCGGGAATTCCTCCTATAGTTCGGTTTGTATGACTTGGTATCGAAAAAGTGCCTACTTTTAACAGTGTACCACCTGTAATACAATTGGATACAGGTGGAAACTTATTAAAAAAAGGAGCTTACGTCCATGAAATTACTTGTAACCGGTGCAACCGGAAAATTAGGAACTAAAATTGTTGAGCACCTCTTAACGAAAATCGCAGCAGAAGATCTGATTGTCAGCGTCCGCGATCCGAAAAAAGCATCGGATTTAGCATCGCGCGGGGTTGAAGTGCGTCATGGTGATTTTGATGCGCCGGATACGTTACAACAAACTTTTGACGGCGTCGACCGACTCCTGATCATTTCGACCGACGGCGAAGAGGCGACACGAATCCGTCAACATACGGCAGCTGTCGAGGCAGCTAAAGCAGCGGGAGTCGGCTTGATTGCTTACACGAGTATCGCCAACGCGGAAGCCAGTCAAAACTTCTTGGCCCGCACCCATCAGGTGACGGAACAGTTGATTCGCGAGACGGGGATTCCATTCCTGTTTTTCCGCAACAACTGGTACCTAGAGAATGAACAGTCGACGATCGATGCCGTCCGTGCCGGCCAGGATTGGTTGACGAGTGCCGGGAACGGCAAAGTCGGCTGGGCATTGCAGGAAGACTATGCGGAAGCGATTGCGACGGTGCTGGTCGATCCGAAACCGGAACAGTCTATTTATGAACTGTCGGGACCTCTGCACACACAACAAGATATCGCAGAAGCACTCGGACAGGTTCTCGGGCGCCCGGTACAGGTGAAGCAAGTCGACAGCGCGACTTATACGGCAATCATGCAGAAGGCGGGAGTTCCGGAATTTTTACTGCCGATGTTACAGTCGATTCAGGAAGGCATTGCAGCCGGCACACTGGCCGTTGAGAGTCAGGACTTCGAACGGATTCTCGGTCGGTCACCGGTTTCCCTAAAGGATGGCTTACGGAAACTCGTTCAAGAATAAGTTCATCTGAACGTTTCTTTCTGAGGCGCTTTGGGTAAATATCCCTTATGTACTTAAAACGAGGGGGATTACCATGGACATAAAAAAATACCGTGTCACACCGGGTGAATCAATTCAGTTATCGGATTATCCAACGTCAGATGAAAACCGGATTGCCGAAGACGAGTTACTGGATCAGCACATTCCGAAAAGCGTCGAAGAACTAAAAGAACTGCATTGGCGTCTGCATGCGGAAGAAAAAAACGGCGTTCTTGTCATCCTGCAGGCCATCGATGCCGGCGGAAAAGATGAAGCGATCAGCTATATTTTCTCGAACCTCAATGCCCAAGGTCTGCGGACGTTGTCCGTCAAAAAACCGTCCGATACGGAGCAAAAGCATGACTATCTGTGGCGGATTCACGAAGGCTTGCCGGAAAAAGGCGAAGTCGGTATTTTAAACCGGTCGTATTATGAGGAAGTCATTGCACCACGGATTCATGATTTGCTGGAAGACGAGGAAGTGCCGGACGACCAGGATGTCTGGAAGATGCGGTACCGCCAAATCAATGACTTTGAACGGTATCTCGTCGAGAACGGTTTCCGCGTCGTGAAGTTTCTGTTTAATGTTTCAAAAGACGAGCAGAAAAAACGATTGCTTGAACGGATTAAAGATCCGAAGAAAAACTTTGAGTTTTCGTTCAGTGATGTCGAGGAACGGGAGCATTGGGACGAATACCAGGATATTTTTGCTGAACTCGTTTCGCACACATCAACGGAACATGCACCGTGGCATGTCCTGCCGGCCGATGACGAATGGTTCACCCGTTACATCGTGACGGAAGTCATGAATGACGTCTTACGTGAAATCGATCCGCAGTATCCGAAACTGACGGATGAAGATCAGGAAAAACTCGATGAAGCGATTAAAAAGCTCGAAAATGAATAACTGTGAGAACTGACTTTGCAGCCAGTTTTCGAATGAGGACAGGGGACAGATCTTAGTATCTGTCCTCTTTGTCATGTCGAAAAACAGATTCCTTGTGGAAAATCGCTGTTATAATCAAGTGGAAGAATCGATCAAGTACAGGAGGAATTAAAATGAACGACTATCCGAATTGTCCGAACTGCGGCTCAGCGTATACATATGAAGACGGGAATGTATTCGTGTGTCCGGAATGCGCCCATGAATGGACGGCGGATGACGCAGCAGCGGCAGAAGAGTCCACTGTCATCCGGGATGTAAACGGCAATGTCTTGAATGATGGGGATACGATTACGGTCATCAAAGACTTAAAAGTAAAGGGCACGTCGCTCGTCGTCAAGCAAGGGACACGTGTCAAAGGAATCCGTCTCGTCGACGGGGATCATGATATCGATTGCAAAATTGATGGACTCGGTGCAATGAAGTTGAAGTCGGAGTTTGTGAAGAAAATTTAAACCTGTACCGCCTGTCTGACGACGAGGCGGTTTTTCATGGATAAAGGGATGAGTTTCCATTCAGGACAAATGTCCTTTATCATTCAGGAAGACTCCGTTTAAATAAAGAGAGGAAAATAGGAGAGAGGAGGAACCAGTATGCGTGGTATTCTTTTTGCAATCAGCGGCGGTTTTTTTCTGACACTCCAAAGTGTCGCCAATGCCCGGATCAGTAATGGTATCGGCACTTGGCAAGCAGCGACACTGACACAGATGACCGGTTTTGTCGTTGCTTTATTAATCACGTTGATTTTGCGCGATCGGACGTTCCGGCAGATGAAGGACGTAAAGGTATTGTATCTATCCGGCGGGGCTTTGGCCGCTGCCGTCCTGTTCAGTAACATGACAGCCGTTCATTTGATGGGTGTGACGCTGACGATTTCTTTATTCCTGATTGCCCAGCTTGGCTTGGCACTGGTGATTGATTGGAATGGATGGTTCGGAATGATTAAGCGGCGGTTGCAGCTGCCGCAAGTAATCGGCATTTTAATGATGATTGGTGGCGTGCTGATCTTGAAATGGTAAGGGGGGAAAGAACGTGGAACAAGCACAACTGGATGAGTACTTGGCGCGGTTTCAGTTGACGGACGTCTTTGCCGGCGGGTTGCGGGAGCATTTACAACCGGTCGCTTTTCAAGCCGGAGACTGGTTGTGTCGTCAAGGCGACGCAGCGGACCGGATGTACTTGTTGCTCGAAGGGAAGCTGAAGATTACCCATATGTCGGCAACGGGGAAACGGCTCGTCTTATCGTTTAAACATCCGTTTGATCTGGTCGGCGATATTGAATACGTCCGCCGGACACCATTGATGAATACGGTCGAAGCGGTTACACCGGTCAAAGCGGTCAGTATTTCTTATGCGGCACTGGAACAAAACGGAGCCGATAATCCGGCACTGCTCCGCTTTTTACTCGAGACGATTACGATGAAGTTTGAGCTGAAGTCGCATTCGATGAGCTTTAATCTGCTGTATCCGGTTGAGGTCCGGCTCGCCAGTTATCTTTTATCGATGACACCGGAAACACCGACGTTACCGGTCAGCGATCTGGTTGATGCGGCGGATCTGATCGGCACGAGCTATCGTCACTTGAATCGTGTCCTGCGGCAGTTCAGTCAGGACGGCTTGATTGAGCGGACGAATCGGACGATCACGATTATCGACCGGGAGGGTTTGACGGAACGGGTCGGCGAAAGTATCTATGAGTGAGGAGGAGAAAAGATGACACTTGGAATAGTTCTGGCTTTATTCGGCGGGATGATGGTCTGTATTCAGAATACGTTTAATGCCAAGGTCAAGGAGCGGGTCGGAGCATGGGCGACAACGACGCTTGTCCTCGGACTCGGATTCCTGGCGTCGCTGACAATCGGACTGCTTGTTGAAGGCGGCGGTCTTTTTTCGACGAGTGGGATGCAACCGTGGTTTTGGTTCAGCGGCATCATCGGAGTCGGCGTCGTTTTGTGCGTAACGCAAGGGGTGCAACAGCTCGGACCAAGTTACGCAATCTCGATCGTCATGGTCTCGCAAATCCTGTTTGCCTTGCTGTGGGATACACTCGGTTGGTTCGGACTCGATCAAGTCGCGTTCACCTGGACGAAAGCTGTCGGCGTCGTCCTGATTGGCGGCGGTGTTTTATTGTTCCAACTCGGCGGCAAATTGACCGAACGACGGATGTTACGAAAAGGAGCCTGACAGATGAACTACACGACATTGTTATTTGATATCGATCATACATTACTTGATTTTGATGCGACGGAACGCGCGGCCTTGCGGCAACTGTTTGAAGACGAGCAGCTCGAATGGACAGAAGAGCGGGAAGCCCGTTACCGGACAATCAACCGCTCCTTGTGGCAGGCACTTGAACGGGGCGAGATAACACGGCAGGAAGTGATCACATCACGGTTCGTGACGTTTTTTGCCGAGCAGGGCCGGACGGTCGACGGCAGTCGAATGGATACGCGTTACCGCGCGTACTTGAGTCAAGGGACGGAATTGATTGCAGGGGCAATCGAGTTGCTCGACTCACTCAAAGGAAAGTATCAGCTGTACGTCGTAACGAACGGTGTCGCAGCGACGCAACGGGCACGGCTGACGGGATCCGGTCTGGCTCCTTATTTTGACAGAATTTTTGTCTCGGAAGAAACTGGCTATCAAAAACCGATGGCAGCCTTTTTTGACTACCTATTTGACCGGATTCCGCACGCGACGCGCGATCAGACGTTGATCATCGGCGACTCGTTGACGGCAGACATCCAGGGCGGCATCTCGGCAGGAATTGCGACATGTTGGTTTAATCCCGGTCATATCGCGGCTTCGGCAGAACTGACGCCGACCTATACGATTGAGCGACTTGATCAGCTTGTGACGCTACTCGGGACGAAAGAGGTAGATTGGACAACTTCAAAATAAAATCGAAGTAATGAGATGGACTTAATATCTTTTGGATACCATCCGATAGTAATTAAAAGATCACGAAAGGGGGCGATCATGGTGAACATGACGCAAACAAAACAGGAAACGGGGCACGACGTGTAACCCGCTTTTCTTAAAAAAACGGGGGAATGGATATGCAGATTGAATTACGACCGGTTACGCACGAGAACTGGGAAGCGTGTTGTGCGCTTGAATTAACGGTGGAACAACAGGGATTTTTAGAACCGAACGTCTACTCGATTGCCCAGGCCGGCTTTGAGCCGACGCTCGTCATGCGAGCGATTTATCGGGCAGATGAGTTAGTCGGATTTTTGATGTACAATACGGAACGGGAAGAACTGGACGGCTACTGGATTTACCGGTTGATGGTTGATCACCGCCATCAAGGGGCAGGAATCGGCCGGGAAGCAGTGCGGTTATTGCTTGCGGAAATGCAACAGCTTCCGCAAGCGGCGTGTATCGTCGTCGGTTACCATCCGGATAATCACGTGGGGCATCAGTTGTATGGACGACTCGGCTTTATCGATTACGGGGACCGGTTCGGCAAAGAGATGGCGGTCCGGTATACGCTTTAAACTAAAAGATCTTAGCCTCGCTAAGGTCTTTTTTGCTGGATTGGATATTTTTTGAAACCTTTTCATGTCTGCCGCGCTCTAATCAGTAAAAGGAGGGGACGGAATTGGACTTACGAACGGAGCACACGGAGCTTGTCCGGCGTGCCATCAAGCAGGACGAGGCAGCATTTGAACAATTGACTCTCCTACATAGTGAACAGCTCTACCGGACGGCCTACGTCTATGTTAAAAACGAGCAGGATGCGCTCGACGTCGTCCAGGAAACGGTCTACAAAGCCTTCATTTCCATTAGACAAGTCAAAGAACCCAAATACTTCGTGACCTGGCTGACGAAAATTCTGATCCGGAACTGTTACCGTGTTCTGAATCAACAGACAGCGGTAGCGGATCTCATTGAACAGGTTCCGGTGAAGGAATCTTCGCGGGAAGAACATCTGGACTTGATTGATGCGTTGTCGCACTTGCGAAAAGAATACCGGGATGTTTTAGTGCTCTTTTATTTTCACGATGTCCCGATGAAGGAGATTGCTTCTTTTATCGGCATTACCTTGAATACGGTCAAGACGTATCTCAAACGGGGCCGGGAAGAATTGAAGAAACAGTTGGGAGGACTTGATTATGTCGAAGCACGATCTTCAAAAGGAGTATAACCAGATTCCGGTACCGCAGGCCGCCTTACAGGAGCGGATTCGGCAGGGAATAAAGCAGGGGAAGCGCGAGCAACAAATCAAACGGCCGAAACGTCTGCGACGTCTGGTTGTTTCGACGGGACTGGCGGCATCACTGTTGATCACATCGACATTCGTCATCCCGTCCTTTGCGACGGCGATGGCAAAAGTTCCATTACTCGGTCAGATGTACCGACCGTTCCTTGAACAGGAAAATACCGGTACTGCGATTGGTCAAAAACAGCTCGCGACCAAAATCAATCAAGTCGCAAGTGATCAGGGAATTGAGATTCAGGTCATCGATGCGTATTACGACGGAGCAACGATTGGGATGAACCTGACAGCAACCGGGGTCCCGGATGTGAAGCCAGAAATTCGGTCAGGGCTATATGAACTGTTTAAAGGAGATCAACGTTTTGCCGGGACGGAGACGAAAGAAGTGGTTCAGTTCAAGCAGGTCAAAGGGATATGGCAAGCACGAATTGAATATACACTCGGTGAAATTAAACTGCAGGATAAAATCCAGATTCCGGTCGTGTTGACAGACGTATTCGGCGTCCATGGAAACTGGACGTTCAACGTTCCGGTCAAGCGGCTTCCTGTCACTGAACAAGTTTACGGGACAACGGTCAAAAATCCGATATACCGGACAGATATCACGTTGGATCGGTTGATTCAGGGCAAAGGCAGCACCTCGTTCGACTACACGACTCGCTCGCCGAAAAAAGAACGCGCCCGTGTTGAGCTGACGTTGCTCGATCAGTTCGGTAAGGAAATCATCCGTAACTGGACATGGTCGACTCAATCTGTCAAACGGACGAAAACGGCAACGGAAGCCGTCGAACAGTCACGGTTAATTCTCGGGAACTATGTGATTCCAAAAGGGAGCTATCTGTTGCAGCCTTCTTTGCGAATTGATTTAAAGACACAACCAATTCCGCTAACTAAGCCGTTACCATACCGCGAGCAGTCGGAAACGCATCCGCTCAAGATGGAAATCACATCGATTGAGACAACATCCGAGCAAGTCGTCGTTGAATTTTCAACGAATTCCCGCTCGTCTCAATTTGATACGAAGCTTGATATCCGTAACTCGATGTATTTACTGAAGGGAACAGAACCACCGGACGGTCGGGAAATCAAAGCAAAAGTCACGGTTCTCGATGCGGACAAACAGACGTTCCGGGCGACGTTCCAACTGCCGGAACCATCTGAACACACGCGGGAAGAATATTATCTCGAAACGGGTTACAGCAATACCCTCGTCAATACACCACTTGAATTACAACCGATTCCGTTTACGGTCGACTAACAGGAAAATCGGACCCGATGTCGAACTCCAAACGAATAGCAATTGAATAAGGAGTGGGAGAGTATGAACGTACGGGCAATGACCGCAACCGATTATCCGGAAGTCGGACGGATTTACCAACAGGGAATCGAAACCCAAAATGCGACATTTCGGACGGAAGTACCGCCGTTTGATTACTGGGATGCCCATCACCACAAGCACAGTCGGCTGGTAGCGGAAGAAGACGGAAAGTTGCTCGGATGGGTCGCAATCAGTCCGTTTTCGTCGATTCCCGCTTATCGAGGAGTCGCGGAAGTCAGTTTATACATTGACGAAAAGGTCCGCGGAAAAGGCGTCGGTACTGCATTGATGCAAGCTGTCATTGAAGCGAGTGAAGCAGCCGGCATCTGGACGCTGCATTCGCAAATCTTTCCGGAAAACACGGCCAGTCTGAAACTCCATCAACGGTTTGGTTTCCGGGAAGTCGGCCGGCGGGAACGGATCGGACAATTGGCCGGCGTCTGGCGGGATACGATTTTACTGGAGCGCAGAAGTCGGATCTAACAGCAGTTGTAAAAAGGGAAGGCGGATGTCAAATCCGTCTTCCTTTTTCGTTCATCAGTTTTGTTTTGTCAGAACGAAAGCAAAAACCTGTTCACCTTTTTTTACGGTAACGTTTTCGGGCCCCTGAATGTCATTAAACGGATTCGACGAGAGTTTTCCGTCTGCTGATAGTTGGCGGAGAAAAAGGACATTATAATCCGTGAGTGTGAACTCACTTGACGGATTTTGTGTGTTGACGGCATCCGGTTTAATCTTTAAGTCTTCATGCGCCCGGAAACTGCCTCCGTCCAAATTGGCACCGAAGCGGACGGATTTGCTTGAGGAAGATTGGACGATCCGCAACGTCGAGTCATAGGTTTTCGCGGGAATTTCCATATAAAAGAGCGTCCGTTCTTTATGATTGGGTAAGTACTCGATGCCTTTCAAAAGATATGGTTTCTTGAGTTTACCTTTCAAGTGAAAGGCCGCAATCTCCTGATCATTGATAGCAGCAAAAGCTTGTTCACCAGCTTTTAGTTTGAGCGGTGTCACCGTCACCGTTTCTTTTTGAGGTGCCAGGCAACCGCTGAGGGAGAAAGCAGTCAGTAAGCAGATCATCCAAAATTTTCTCATGGAAAAAACATCCTTTCGTGAACTACTCACCACTTATTTGCTTCGCAAATTGAAGGGGGAGCTTCTTGGGAAGACCGTACTTTTACGAGCTACGATTATTGACCAAGCTCATTGGGTGGTTCCCACCCTGAAGGGTTTTCAGTCTGCTAACAGCAACAAGTTGATACTTGCGTTGATATCTCGATCATGATGCGCACCGCAAGTACATGTCCACTCCCGCACATCCAACGTTTTCTTCTCGCCTTTCGTTCCACAAGAAGAACAGATTTGCGTCGAGGCGTACCATTGGTCCGCTTTGATCAGTGTTCGTCCGTAGAAGGTGCATTTATAGGCCAACTGCCGAACGAACTCATACCAACGGACGTCTCCGATCGATTTGGCGATCTTATGGTTCTTCATCATGTTCTTCGACTTCAGTGTCTCGACGACGATGACTTGGTTATCGTCAACCATCCGTTTCGACAGCTTATGAAGAAAATCTTGACGTTGATTTACAATCTTTTCATGCTTCTTGGCGAGGATCATCCTCGCCTTGTCTCGATTCTTACTTCCCTTTTTTTTGCGGGACAAGGCACGCTGTGCTTTCTTAATCTTCTCTTCGGACTTTCGAAGGAAACGAGGATTGGCAACTTTCTCAGAAGTCCACTCGTCGTTTGTCATGATGGCGAAGTGTTCCAGACCAAGGTCAATTCCTACTTTATTCTTAGCGGGAACCCATGGCTCTTCGGATTGATCGACAAGAATGGAGATGAAGAATTTTGAGGTCTTCGTCATCGAGACCGTAGCGGACTTGATCACACCATCGAACGAACGATGTTGCTTCAACTTCACAAAACCGATTTTAGGAAGCTTCACCTTACGATCTTCGATTCATATGCTACCCTTCAGATTATTTGTCGTGTAAGAGGCACGGACGTTGTGCTTCGATTTGAACTTCGGAAATCCAACAGACGGATCTCGAAAAAAGTTGTTATACGCTTTGTTCAAATCCATCTGAGCGTTCGACAGAGACAGGCTGTCGACTTCTTTGAGGAAAGGGAATTCGGGCTTATACTTTGCTGGGGTTGGGAGCTTCTGCTTCGCGTCAGGATTGAGCTTCGAATCTTCATACAATCGGATCCGCTCTTCGAGCATCTTATTGTAGACGAAACGGACACAACCGAACGTCTTCGCGAAATATTCTTGTTGGGGTTTCGTCGGATAGAGTCGAAACTTGTACGCCTTCAGCAACGCAATCACACCTTTCCTTTTGATTCGTTACACTGATTTTATCAAACAATCTCAGGCTTGAAAAACAGGGCGATTCATCTCCCACCTATGCTGGGCTTCGCCCTGAGACGCTTAGAGGTGGGAGAATTCTCGCTAAATTTAGTTAAAGGGTTAAGGTAACAAACAAAAAACGTCTTGTCGAGAGACAAGACGCCCAAAGCCTTACTTCTGATTTGCCAGGACGATGCCGAAAATCCGTTCACCTTTTTTGAGCGGTACATCAGCCGGACGTGTCACTTCGTTTAAGTTAAAGCCGCGGATTCCGTTTTTTGTTGTCATATGATAAACCATCAGCAGATTATACGGTGTAGCGGCAGAAGCACGCGAGCGGAAATCGGCTCCCTGGATCATGTAGTCATCCAGATGCTTGAAAGAATCGTCTCCTTGCACGGTTGTATCATCCACGTCCAAACCAAGATGAATTTTATCGTCCGAGAACGATTGGCTGAAGCGGACTTGTGTATCGTATTTTTTAGGTTCGAGTTCGAGTGTAAAAAGGGTCCGTTCTTTTTTGTTCGGCAGATATTCGACTCCCTTAAGCCAGTGCGTAGTCTTTAACGTGCCTTTTAATTTAACGCTGCCGATTTGCTGATTACCGAGAGCCGCAAATTTTTCTTCGCCTTCGGTGATGGAGACGGGAGAAATCGTCAGACTCGATGTATAGTCAGCCGATGCTGCTTTTTTCGTAGCCGGTTCCTGCGCCTGTTCTTGGTTACAGCCGGTCAAGACAAGGGCAGCAAGTGGTATGTAGAACCATTTTTTCATAAAAAGCACCTCTTTTCATTTTTTGGTAACATTATCCATAATTAATCGTATCGTTTTTGTTGGATGATTTCAATGGAGAACGGGAAAAGACCGGCAGTAGGTATTTTCAGGAGGGATAAAGATGGATGATTTTTTTGGAGAAGGTCTTGAGACCAATGAGCAGAAACGAAAACGAAAACTTGAAGAAGTATTCGACCAGTCGTTTGAGTCGGAACGGCGCGACTTTAATCAATCACTCGAGCAGGAAGTGACCGTTGCGCTGATCGGGGACGTCAATGCGGGCAAATCCTCGACGCTGAATGCGATCCTTGGTCGGGAAGTCGCGACCGTCGGGGCAAAGCCGGGGGAAACGACACGGATCGATCAAATCCGGCAACATCCGGAAGACAAGGTCGTCTTCGTTGATACGCCGGGATTAAATGATGCAAACAGCCTGAACTCGGATACGACGTGGAAGTTTTACCAGAGTGCGGACGTCATCCTTTACTTCTTGAACGCCGCCGGAACCGTCTTATCGGAAACGGAGACTAAAAATTTCAAGAAGATTTATGCCCACAATAAAAACATCGTCATCGTCGTCACGAAAATTGATGCGACAAATGACCTCGCGACGATTCTGTCCCATATCGAGTCGCAGCTGCCGGGTCCGAAAGTCGTACCGGTCTCAGCACTGGACGGAACGAACATTGACCGTCTGCGGCGTGAGGTGCTCGATATCTTAAAAAAGTTCAACAAGGATAATCTGTTTGTTCGCGAGATCGATCCGGCGTTGCGGGGGAAAATTGCGAACAACTGGATTGTCGGAGCCGGAACGGCCGCCGGGGCAATCGGAGCTGTACCGTTTCCGGGAGCTGACATCATTCCGTTGACGTCGATTCAAATCGGACTAATGCTGAAGCTGTCGAACTTGTACGAGCGGAATCTCTCAAAAGAAAGTGCAAAAGAGTTGCTGGTCGTGACGATTGTCGGCAACTCCGGGAAAACGGCATTCCGCCAACTGGCGAAGATGGTTCCGGGATATGGCGCCGTCATTGGGGCAGGGGTCGCCTCGACGGCGACACTCGCCCTCGGATACGGGACAAAATATGCTTATGAGAACAAATTGGAACTGACACCGGAAAGTCTGATGGGCTTCCTTAAGAAATTCCGTAAAAAGCCGGACGGAGCAAAATGACAGACGGATTATGAAGTCCCTGTTATGCTGTAAGACAAACATAAGGGGGGATAGATCATGTCTACATTGTTAGAAGAAATTCAAGCCTATCAGAAACAATTCCGTCAAAAAGCACCGGAAGAAAAACAACGGTTGATGGCACAAGCGACAGCGGAGCTTGCCGCATCAGACGGAGCAAAAGGATTAACCGTCGGAGACGAGGCACCGCGTTTCACATTACCGAACGCATCCGGTCAATCTGTGTCGCTTGAAGACCTGTTGCAGAACGGTCCCGTCATCGTGACATTTTACCGGGGCGGCTGGTGCCCGTACTGTAATTTGGAACTTCGGGCTTACCAACGGGAGTTGGGAAAAATCGAGGCAAACGGAGCGACACTTGTCGCCATCAGTCCGGAAACACCGGACCACTCGCTGTCGACGCAGGAAAAAAATGATCTGGCATTTCAAGTGCTGAGTGACGTTGAGAACGTCGTTGCCCGCCAGTTTGATCTCGTGTTCAACATGCCCGACTATTTAATCGATGTGTACAAAGCATCGGGGCTCGACGTGGCCGGACACAACGGGAATGAAGACTGGCAATTGCCGAAACCGGCGACATTCATCATTCAGCCGTCCGGAAAAATTTCATTTGCCGACGTCCCGGACGATTATACGAAACGGACGGATCCGTCAGCAGTGATTAAGTTGCTCTGATGTCAGAGTTGTGTGCGTAACCATTCGCGGAAGTGTGGTTCCAGATCGTGATGATGTTTCGTTGTCGAGAATTGATGAGCAGCATAACGTAACATCTGATACGTTGTCTGATCGAGCAGACAAGAACGCATTTCTGCAGCTAAACCGCCGGGGTGATTGATTTTAGCCAGATAACCGGTCATGCCGTACTGAACGGCGTCACAGAGACCCGGTGTCTCATAGACGATTGCCGGTGTGCCGACACGAGCCGCTTCATAGACGATCATTCCCCAGTTATCTTCGCGGGACGGAACGAGCAGGGCGGTTGCCCGGCTGATATACCGGTTGCGCGCGGCCGGTTCCATATCACCGAGATAATGGAGATGCGGCCGCATCGTTTCAGGAATCGATGAGTCGAACCGGGTCGGACAATGTCCGATGATCCAGAGTTGAACCTTCGGGAACTCCTGGCGAACGGCAATGAAAGCTTGGCGGGCATCAAATAATTCTTTTGGTTGAGAAGGACGGCTGACGTAAACAAACGTCGGCCGTTTTTCTTTTTCGAGCCAAGCCGACTCAGGGGACAGTAAATCCAGTCCTTCCGGAAGACGGACGAACGGTTGGTCTGTTTGTGCGCTCTCTGCCGTCAGAACGGAGGGGTGGAATACAAAGCTGGTCTGAGAAGGGGATGCCATCGGATATGTTGAAGAACGGGTCAGAAATCGCGCATGTGGAACGGGACCCCATTGAAACAGGTATTCAAGAAACGGAATATTGGCTAAAAAAACAAATGCCTCAGGACGAGACCGGATCTGACAGAAGACATGCCACAAAAAACTGCCAGACGTTCCACGTCGAATATATGTCACGCCGCCGATTGACTCGACGTCACGCCCGCCAAAAAATGCCGGGGTCAGACAGGTAACGTCATATTCATCCGTCATCCGCTTAAAAAGTTCATGTAAGAGGTAATCTGAAAAATCAGCATCCGGATTCTGAACATCAGAGGAAGTTAGAAACAGTAAAGATTTACGCATTTGACTCGTCCCCTTTACTGAATTTCTTTTGTATGTCTATTCGAGACAGGTAGAAAGAACTCCTCGAAAGAATCAAAAAAAGTTCCTCCTGATGGGGAGGAACGTTATTTCAACGGGTCATATGTTGTGTTAATTCATCGACGAGGTATTCGAGCGACGCCGTCATCGTACTGAGAGATTCTGTCATGGACTCAAATTCGTGTTGAACGGTTGTTTGTTGTTCAAGTGAGACGGCCGTCGATTCAATGCCGTGACGGACTTCGAGCGAAGCCGTTCGGGTCGTTTCCATCCGTTGTTCGATGTTGAGCATTTGAACACCGACTCCTTGACGGGCTGTTTGAATCGAGCTGATACTCTGTTCGACCTCTTGAACGAGATGTGTGATATCGGAAAAAGTCTGACGGACGCGGCTGGTCATCTTCTGATTTTCAGCCAGCGTTTTCGTGTAACCGGCAGCCGTCGTCTTAATTTGGTCGGTATCGGCAATCAGGGCCTGCAAGACTTCCGTCACTTCATTCGCGTAACTCCGGGACTGGACGGCGAGGTGCCCGACTTCCATTGCGACGACGGCAAACCCCCGTCCGGCATCACCGGCACGCGCTGCTTCAATCGCCGCATTCAGCGCCAACAGATTGGTCTGTCCGGCGATTGCTTCCAGACTGGCGAGGATTTTCTGGATTTTATCGGATCGGCTGGCCATAGCCGTGACCGAAGTATGCAGACCGTTCGTCGATTCGACCATCTCTTCGACGCGGCGATCCATCAGGTTCATCTCCTCGTTTCCGGTCAACGCGCGTTTCGTCATATGTTCCGTCGTCGTGACGGTCTGCGCCATTTTCGCCTGGATCGATGCGATGGATGCATTGACCTGATGCAACTGATCCGTTCCGTGTTGCATCGATTGATGCTGACCATCAGCGGACTGGACGATTGGGGCGATTGCCGTCGCGATTTGATTCGTTGCTTCAACAGACTGACTGGCTGCCTGTCGCAATTGCTTCGTATTCGTTTTTAAATTACCGACCAGAGTTTCGATTTGCTGACTGGCATTTGTCATCAGCGTCGTCGCGTCCGCTTCACGTCGGGAAGAGGCAGAGCGTTCCTGATTCTGTACGGCAATTTGGATGACCAGAGCTACACTCGTCAAAATCAAGAAGACAGCATGGATCATGAGGATGCTGAATGGATACCCGGTTGTTCCGCAAATCAGAGACGGAGCAAAAAAGAAGCCGGCGAAATGTTGGACGGCAAACAGGACGGTGCTGACGAGAATCAAGTCAATCCGGCGGAAATAAGCAATCAAAGCCAGGACCATGAAGATGGAAAAATGATACTCGACCAGTCCGTTCCCACCGGCAACAATCGACATACTGGAAAACGTCAACGTCAACGTTAAAAGAAGGGCAACAGACGGGCTGTTGGGGCGAATCCGGTAAAGGCCCGAGGAAGCAATCCAACAGACAAACGGTAACAAGGCAATCCAGGCAAGTGTCGCTGGTGAAGCGGCGGCCACGTTTCCGTGAATGAGTTGATAATCGTCTGCAAAGTTGGTAAATTGGTGTAAACCATGGACAATTAACGATAAACAGACGACAAGAAAACTAATCCAAAGCATAAGCTGATTTTGACGTTTCATAAAATTAAATTCCCCCGTTTTTTAGTAGAAACTGAAACAAATCACGAATAAACATGCTAAACGTATACCACTATCGGTCGGAAAAATGAGATTGTTTAGCTTCAAGATACTTAAAACAAAATTAAATTTTAAAATAGAAAATCATGGCTAAACAGACACGATATGGGGTATAGAAGTGCATTGAGACTTAGGAGGAACTGTGTATGAAATGGAAGGGTAGAGAAAGAAGTTCGAACGTTGAAGACCGGCGGGGAATGGGTGGAAAAGGGGTCGCCGGCATCGGAGGCGGACTCGGGATCATCATTTTAATCGTCGTTACGTTGATGGGCGGGAATCCGGCAGACATCCTTGGAGGGCTGTCTGGTTCGCAGGGCGACAGCCAGGGCGAATATCAGGAAACGGCCAAGGAAAAAGAAGCAGCGGACTTTGTATCTGTCGTGTTGGCGGATACGGAAAAAGTCTGGACGAAGGAATTTAAACAGGACGGTATGACGTATAAAGAACCGACGCTTGTTTTATATACCGATCAAGTCAGTTCAGCGTGTGGACAAGCCGGAAAGTCGGTTGGACCGTTTTATTGTCCGGGTGATCAGAAATTATACATCGATCTTAGTTTTTATGATGAGTTACAAAATAAATACGGGGCACCGGGAGACTTCGCGATGGCATACGTCATTGCCCATGAAGTCGGACACCATGTTCAAACGTTGCTCGGGACATCTGACGAAATCATGCCGCTCCGCCAAAAGATGAGCGAAGAAAAGTTCAACAAGTATCTGGTCCGTTTTGAATTACAGGCGGATTATTATGCCGGTGTCTGGGCAAATCACGCACAAGGACAAAATTTGCTCGAAGAAGGCGATCTCGAAGAGGCACTCGGTGCGGCCAATGCGGTCGGTGATGATACACTTCAGAAAAAAGGCCAAGGGTATGTCGTACCGGAAAGCTTTACACACGGTACTTCGGCACAACGGGAACGGTGGTTCCAAAAAGGATTCGATAACGGAACGATCGAAGGCGGCGACACATTCAAAGCGAAAAATTTATAAGAAACGTCAAAAGGCACCACTTCATGACCGAAGTGATGCCTTTTTTCTATAGATTATCAGATTATCCATTGTACTGGTTAAACATCGCTGTATCATCGGGGACGTTGGCGAGATAAACAATCTTTCCGTCTGCATCAAGCCGGGCGATGTCCGTGCCGTCCTGCGTGAAGACTGATCCGTCTGCCCGTTTGCCGCAAACGGCCCAGCGTGTTTCCATCGTATCGCCTGCTGCAGACGGGACCCAGCCGGCGTACATGTGTTTGATGTCCTGGTTAGCCGTAAAGACCATCCGGACAAACTGTTTCCAGGCTTCGATTCCGTGCTGTTCCTGTCCGTTTAAGACAAACGTAATCTCGTCCGAGAATAGGGAAATCAAGTCATCAAAAGCTTTTTCATCAGTCCGGGAAGCATCAAATAAATCAAAATAGCGGCCAAGTGTAGATATAGTCATGGTTCATTCTCCTTTTAGTTGCGAATCATTTTTTCTTCGATTAAGCTTTGCAGTTTTGTCAGGTGGTCGGGCGGACAGTTCAAATAAATTTCCCGGCGGATCGAGTCAATCGTCTCGCGTTTAAGCGTCGACTGCCAGGATTGTTCCGCCTCTGTCATCAGATCGGACAACAGACAGATATTCTGATTTTGAATGCCCATCAAGTCTTCAAAGACGCCGCTTGAGGCATATAACGACTGTTTGCCTTCGATTGCTTCATAGATATCAAACACGCGAATCGTTTCCGGTGACGCTTTGAGCCGGAAGCCGCCTTTGGCACCGGGAACAGAAATCAGCAGATCGGCACTCACAAGTTTTCGGAGCAACTTTTGGAAGTAGGACGGCGAAGCCCCGAGCTGCTGACTGATGAATTCTCCCGGTAGAACACCTTTCTCCGGTAAAAACGTCAATAAGAGCATCGCGTACACCGATTGTTCGACACCTGTCTTCATTTGCATGAAACATTCTCCTTTCTGTATATCGTGGATAACTATTGTCTACAATACATCCGAATAAATGAATTGTCCAACAAAAGGTTCCTCACAAAACCGTCACACCTTTTCGACTGCATACCCGTGGCATCAACAGAATGGATTCGGTATACTGAATGTACGATATGTGAAAATATTCACTAAAAGTCGTTCACACTTAGTGAAAGGACGTTTTCTTATGAATCCACTCAAAGGAATCATCACGATTCCACGTACGATTTTTATACAACTGATGTTGGCCGCCGTCCTGATGGGCGTCGCCGTCATCGGTCAATCTTATCTGATCGTCATCATCGTCGACCGGATTTTCCTGCAGGGTGATCCGTTCGCGGCCGTCATGCCGTTGCTCGGTTTTCTGTTGTTAATGCTGATGCTACGCGTCGGCGTCACCTACTGGAACGGCCGCCTCGGAACGAGTCTTGCGGCACGGGTTAAACAGGACTTGCGCCAGGCGCTTGTCGCGAAATATACACGAAACTCTGTCGAATCGATGCTTGAAGGACAATCGGGTCAAAAGGTCAGCATTCTGCTCGATTCCGTTGATGAGATGGACAGCTATTACAGCCAGTACCTGCCGAAAGTCATTCAGACGTCGATCGTTCCGTTGATGGTCTTGATTGCCGCCTTCAGCTACGACTGGGTGACAGGACTCGTCATGATGATTACGGCGCCGTTCATTCCTCTGTTTTACATCGTCATCGGAATCATGACGCAAAAGCGGGCCGATACGCAGCTTGAGAAGATGAATGCCTTTTCCGGTACATTCCTTGACACATTACAGGGACTGACGACGCTGAAGTTATTCGGTCGGGCGAAGGCGCAACAGGACGTGATCGAACGAAGCAGTCTCGATTTTCGGGACGCGACCTTGACCGTTTTAAAACTGGCCTTCCTGTCGTCGTTGATGCTTGAGTTTATTTCGATGCTCAGTATGGGGATGATTGCCCTGGAAGTCAGTCTCCGGTTGATTTTATTCCAAAGCATCACCTTTGTACCGGCCTTCTTGATGTTGGTCCTGGCACCGGAATACTATCTGGCGTTAAAAGAGATGGGAGCCGCTTTCCATACCGGTCGGGGCAGTGTCGCCGCCGCAAAACAGATTGCGGCCGAACTGACGGACGATGACCGGAATGTCGCTTTCGGACGAACGGATCTGCCGGCGGCCCGTCCGCCGCGGATTGAGCTGAAAGACGTCGCTTTTTCGTACCGGGATGCCCGCTTTGCGATGGAACAGTTGAATTTGACGATTGAACCGTATCAAAAGGTGGCCTTGATCGGGCGCAGCGGTGCCGGAAAATCGACGGTCCTCCAATTGCTGGCGGGTCTTGCCGATCCGCAGGACGGACAGCTGTTGCTTGACGGTCAAAACCGTCAGACGGTTACGGAAACAAGTTGGTTCAGCCAGCTCAGCTACATCTCGCAACATCCGTATCTTTATGCCGGGACGCTGGCGGATAATATTGCCATTGGTGAATTGCGCGAAGCGTCGCGCGCTGCGATTGAACAGGCGGCATCTGACGCCGGTCTGACCGAATTGATCGCACAGTTGCCGAACGGACTCGACACGGTCATCGGAGAAGGCGGACGCGGCTTATCCGGTGGGGAAAAGCAGCGCGTGGCGCTGGCACGTGCCTTCCTGAAACGGCCGAACGTCATCTTGTTTGATGAACCGACGACCGGTCTTGACGTGAAGACGGAACGGGTGTTGCAGGAAGCAATGACTGTTCTCGGACGTGAAGCGACCGTCATCACGGTCGCCCACCGTCTGCATACGATTGAACAATCAAATCAAATCGTCGTGCTGGAAGCCGGAAGGATCGTCGACCGCGGAACACATGAAGAATTACTCGGACGTGAATCGGAATATGCGATGATGCGCGCCGTTCAACGAGGGGAGGAGACACGATGAAAGAGTTGATGGGAATTTTTCGTTTGATGCTGCACCAGAAACGGGACATCGTGCTCTCGATTATCTTTGGTGTATTGGCCGGCATCACGGCGGTCGGACTGTTTGCCGCGAGCGGCTTCCTGATTTCAAAAGCGGCCTTGCTGCCGCCGATTCAGACACTTGCCGTCCTGATTGCCCTACAGAAAATCTCCAGTCTGACACGGGCTGTCAGCCGGTACGCCGAACGGTATTACTCACACCGGGCGACGTTTACGATCCTCAGTGACTTGCGGACGACGTTTTATAAACGGCTTGAACCGCTCGCACCGGGTATCTTTGCCAAGTATCGGAGTGGAGACCTATTGGCCCGGATCGTCGGGGACGTCGAAAGTCTGCAAAATACGTTTTTACGCGTCGTCTATCCGCCGATTATCCTGGTGCTCGTTTTCCTATGTACAATCTTTTTTGTCAGTTTCTTTTCACTCAGTGTCGCGCTTGTCCTTGTGTTTGGTCTGATCTTAACGGGATTCGTCATTCCCGGCTGGTTTGCCTACCGGGAACAACGGTTTGCCCGGTCCGTCCGGGCCCGACGCGGGGAACTGTCGACGGAAGTGACAGAACTGTTCCAAGGGTATCGCGACTTAAAGATCTATCAACAACTCGGCAATAAGGAAGCGGAACTGAATGCCGTCGCCGCACGCTACGTGGCGGAAGAAAAACGGAACGGACTGCATGCGGTCTCGAACCTTGCCTTGAATACACTGGCGACGTTGATCATTTCCTGGATTGTCCTCGGACTCGGGGCATATCTGGTCGCTGACGGACAACTCGACGGCGTTTTCCTCGCCTTGTTGGTCATGACTTCGTTGACGGTGTTTGAAAATGCCGCTCCGATGGCGATTTTACCTGGCTTCTTCGAAGACAGCCGTCATGCGGCACGCCGGCTGGATGATGTCGTCGAAGCGACGGTGGAACCGGACTATCGTCCGTTTGCGTTGACGCAGGCTCCGGAACTCCGTGCGGAACATGTCAGCTTTACGTTTCCCGGACAGGACCGTCCCGTCTTACGCGATGTCAGCGTGACGTTCCCTGCCGGCAGTAAAACGGCGATTGTCGGAGCGAGCGGTTCCGGAAAATCGACGCTGTTGCAACTGTTGTTGCGGATGTATCCGGCAGACGGAATCCGGATTGAAGGAACTCCAGGTAAAGAAATTAATCCGGAAGCGTTATGGCAACAGTCGAACGTCGTCCTGCAACAAAACCATTTCTTTTACGGGACGATTCGTGACAATCTGAAGCTCGCCAGCAGCAAAGCAACGGATGAACAAATGATCGAAGCACTGGAACACGTCGGTCTTTCGTTACTTGAACTCGACGACCGGGTGCTCGAAAAAGGGGAGAACCTGTCCGGTGGTGAAAAGCAACGGCTGGCGATTGCCCGGATATTCTTACGTCAGACACCGCTTTATCTGCTCGATGAGCCGACCTCATCGGTCGATGCGTTGACGGAACAGATGATTTTACGCCATCTGTTTTCCCGCGCGGTGGACGCAACGCTGTTGCTGGTCAGCCACCGGTTGGCGGGACTTGAGACGATGGATCAAATCGTTGTCATGGAGCAGGGGCAGGTCGTCGAAGTCGGGACATACGCGGACTTAATGACCAAGCAAGGTGCCTTTTATGCCTTGAAACAGGTCGAACAATCCGTCTTTACACCGGATCAACTGGTCCGCTGAATTGAAAACAGCCACATCCAACGCTCTGTCGGCGAAGGATGTGGCTGTTTTGATTGAACAGAATTCAAATGGACGGTTGATTGCAGGAATGGTAAAGTAAGGAAAAAATAAGAGGTGAGCCATGATGGGAATTCGCCGTTGCGAGACGCAACTGGAAGATCAAACGATTGCCTATAATCATTACTACTCCGATTCAGACGAAATCTGTTTTATGTTGTCCGGAGCCGGTTACGCCTATGATCATCCGTATTTTTACTTCAGCCGGATGATGTTGTTGAAGCGAAAAGTGAACGTCATTGAAATTCAATATGTCTCAGATGATTTATTTAGTATGCCGGACGAGCAAGGGGACGCCGAGATGAGCCGGCGGATCGAAGCGGTCATCGGGGACGTGTTACGGGCGCGGTCGTATCAGACGATTCACTTCATTGCCAAATCGCTTGGGACGGTGCCGCTGGTTTCAATGATGTACCGTGGGATGTTTCCGGAAGCGCGTGTCGTCCTCCTGACGCCACTCTTAAAAGATCCGGCTATCGTCGAAAAGATTGCGAACAGCCGGCATCACGGATTACTCGTCATCGGTGATCAGGACCGCCAGTACAGTCCGGAAGCGTTGGAACGGTTCGGTAACTCGAATCTTGTACTGGAACTCGTAACAGGAGCCAACCATTCACTCGATATCGATTTTGATGTCAAGCCGTCCCTGCAAGTACTCGGACAGATCATGCAACGCATTGAAGACGTATTGTTCCCCGTAACGGTCAAGGAAAACTGAAAACCGACAGAACATTCTCGGAAGAGCGTTCTGTCGGTTTTTTTTAATACGGTCGCATCAATGCACGAACGGGACTGCCGTCACCGTCGACAAGCGGAAGCGGAACGGCATTGAGATGATAATCACCCGGCGTGATCGTATCGAGGACCAACCCTTCGAGTATGTGAACGCCATGGGCGGCGAGCGCGTGATGCGCCGCCATCTCTTTACTGTCGATTGCATCAACGGACGGTAAATCAAGTCCGATCAATTCAATACCGAGTTCGCCGAGCCGTTCGGCAAGGCTTGGTGTCAGTACCGGGATGGTTTCCGGAAAGACGGACTTGTCGACCCATCCGTCCGTTTTAATGATCAACCGGCGGACATCGGTTAAATCAAACGCCTCCAGATCACGTGCGACGAGTTCGGTCCGGCCGGGCAAGTAAATGACACGGGCATGACCGATATAAAGATCCGGATCCAAATCGATGACTTTTTGACCGGCATCGTCAAAGTGGAACGGTGCATCAATATGGGTACCGGTATGCAGGCTCATCGTGACCTGCCCGACATTGACGGAGCCGGTATCGGCTTTACTCCAGTTGATCGTATAGTCAAATTTCGTATCGCCGGGCCATGTCGTAATCGACGAGGTTAACGGTTGTGAGACATCAATCCAACGGTTCATTTCACATTCCTCCTCAAAGTTTTGTCCGGACCGACCAGAGTTCCGGGAAGAACCGGTGGTCGAGCACCCGGCGCAGGTAACTGACACCGGATGAACCGCCTGTGCCCGGTTTTTGACCGATGATCCGTTCGACGGTGCTCATGTGGTTAAAGCGCCACATTTGTTGCTGACTGCCGATATCGAGTAACTTTTCACCAAGTTCATATAAATCCCAGTACTGTTCGACGTCTTGATAGACGATGGCCCAGGCCGCTTCAACACTCGCGTCGGCTTCCCAGTCTTGCGTGACATCCCGGTTGAGAACCGCCTCGTCAATCGGTAAGCCGCGCCGGTGCATCGCCCGGACGGTCTCATCATAGATGCTCGGTGTCTGTAAGTCATCGTTCAATTGAGCAAACAGCGCCGTTTCATGTTCATAGACCCGTAACATCTGAGCATTTTTAAAGCCAAGCGAAAATTCGATTTGCCGGTTCTGATAAGACTGGAACCCGGAGGAATGTCCGAGTGAGTCCCGGAATTCGAGATATTCGGCCGGTGTCAGTGTCGAGAGGACGCTCCACGACTGGATCAGCTGTTGTTGAATTTTTGAGACACGGGCGAGCATCTTAAACGACCGTTCGAGTTGATCATCGGCGATTGCCTGAATGGCAGCCGTCATCTCATGCAAAATCAGTTTCATCCAGAGTTCACTTGTTTGATGAATGACGATAAACAACATCTCGTCATGGTGATCCGATAACCGTTGTTGGCTCGTCAAAAGCGAGTCCAGCTGTAAATAATCCCCGTAAGACATGTCTTTTTTAAAGTCGGTTTGAATCGACTCCTCAATGTTCGTCGCATCCGTCTGTTTCATGCCGATCGATCCCCTTTACGTCAAAGTGATTGTGAACGGTTTGTCTGATCCGCTTGCGGCGGATGATTTCGTTTCCAAAAAACATAGGCGATTGTCAGGAAAATCAACCACGGGATACCGAACTTCAAGACAATTTGGAAATCGGTAAACCAGGTCGTGATGACAAGCGCAAACAACAAGAGCGCACCAAGTGCGGTCAAATACGGATATCCCATCATCCGGACCGGCAGTTTTCGTCCGCCGTCCCGTTCCCAGGCTTTGCGGAAGTAGAGATGGGAGATGAAAATCATGAACCAGGTGAAGATGGCACCGAACATCGAAATCCCCATCATAAATGGATAAGAGACACTCGATTGGCTGCTGATGACGGCAGCGAGGAAAATCCCAAGCGTCGAAACAGCCAGGGCAAACAGCGGTACGCCTTTCGCATTCAGGCGGCTGAACATCCGCGGGGCATAGGTGGCTTTCGATAGCGAATACATCATCCGCGTCGAAGCATAGAGCTGACTGTTCATCGCCGATAAGGCGGCTGTCAGGACGATGAAGTTCATAATGCCGGCTGCACCGGGAATCGACAACATCTCCATGACTTTCACGAAAGGACTTTCATCGACACCACCGGCCTGTTGCCACGGAACGATCATCAGCATCAAGGCAATCGTGATGACATAAAACGTCGACAGACGGAAGACGGTGGCCTTCAGTGCTTTCGGCACTGCGACATCCGGATCTTTTGCTTCACCGGCTGTCACGGCAATCAATTCGGTCCCGAGGAAACTGAACAGCGAGATGAAGACGGCAATCCAGAGACCGGAGAATCCGAACGGCATGAAGCCGCCGTCATTCGTAAAGTTTTGCGGACCAATCTCCGGTGAGCTGCTGCCGAAGACTAAGTACGCGCCGAGAATCATGAACATCAGGATGGCACTGATTTTAATGACGGAGAACCAGTATTCGAATGTCGCAAACGTATTGACGGTCGTGGCATTGATATAAATCAACGCCGCTGCGAAAACGAAAATCCAGATGTACCCGGGCACATCCGGGAACCAGTATTTCATGTAGATGGCGATGGCGCTGACTTCGACGCCGATCGCGAGGACATTCGCGACCCAGTAGGAATAACGCACGAGGAAGCCGGCATAAGGACCGATGTACTTCTCCGCAATCGTTCCGAATGAGCCGGACGTCGGATGGGCAACGGTCATTTCCGCGAGACATCCCATCAACAGCAGGACGATAAATGCTCCGATGGCGTAACTGACAAGAACACTTGGTCCGGCCAGACTGATGGCGAGACCGCTTCCGAGGAAAAGTCCCGTTCCGATCGCACAGCCCATCGCAATCATCGTCAGTTGGCGTGTTTTTAAATCACGCCGTAATTCAGTAGGATGTTCTTTCATAATGCCTCCTTACGCGACGACTTCGCGTTCGTTCTTGAATTGTTCGTACTGTTTTTCATCCATGATCGTTTTCAAAATCGAAACGACTTCATAAACGTCTTCAAAACTATTATACAAGGCAACGGGTGCCAGGCGGACAATATTTGGTGCCCGGAAATCAGGAATGACGTGATGGGCTTTCAGCGCTTTACAGATCCGCGCCGCTTCCGGATGTTCAAGACTCAGGTGGGCACCGCGTCGTTTCGCGTCACGCGGATTGCCGATGACGAAACCGTATGCTGTCAGTTCCTGATCGACAAGCGTCATCATGTAGTCGGTCAGTGCCAGTGATTTTGTCCGGACGGCATCGATGCCGACTTCCGCAAACAGTTCGAGTGCCCCGATTTGCGGCGCGAGGCTTAAGACGTGGGGTGTTCCGATTTGGAAGGCCGCAGCGTTTTCAGCCGGTGTCATCGTATGATTCATGTCAAACTGCTTGTCTTTACGGGAACCGAACCAACCGGTCAGACCCGGCAATGTTCCGAAATGCCGTTCATTGACGAACAGACCGCCGACCGTTCCGGGACCGCCGTTTAAGTGTTTGTAGTTGCACCAGTAAGCAAAGTCGACGCCCCAGTCGTGAAACGCATGGGGAATCGCGCCGACGGAATGACACCCGTCAAAGCCGATCAGGATACCGCGGGCATGCGCTTCCCGGGTCAGCCGTTCCATATCTAAAACTTGTCCGCTCCGGTAAAGCACCGTCGGCAGAACGATCAAGGCAATGTCATCCGTCATCGCGTCGATGATATCGGCTTCATCGAGAAACCGTCCGTCGCGGCTTTCGACCTGAACGAGATGTTCTGCCGGATCAAGTCCGCGCAACCGGAGTTGGCTTTGCAGCGCATAAATATCAGACGGGAACGTTAAACTGTCTGCTAAAATCTTTGTCCGTGTTCCGCTTGGTGCAAAGAAGGTTGCGACGAGTTGATGCAGATTGACCGTCGTCGAACCGGTCACCATGACTTCATCCGCACTTCCACCGACAAGCGGTGCGTTCAAGGCAGCCAGTTTTTCCGACAGGTCGAACCATGGGTGCCGGCCTTTCATCCACCCGTCAATCCCGAGTTCCCGCCAATCGGCGAGCGATTCGAGTAACGTCGCTTCCGCCCGTTTCGACAACAGACCAAGCGAATTGCCGTCCATATAAATCGAACCTTCCTGCAGATAAAATTCGTTCCGGTACGGAGCGAGTATATCCTGTTGATCCTGTTCGATGGCATGCTTGCGTGATGCGTTCAATGTCATGTCCGTTCCTCCTTAAATGAATCAGTAATCAATTTTGAGAAAAGCGTAGCAAACAAATTGACACTGTGTCAATATTATCGGATAGAGAATCAGGAGAGGTGGTTGATCACGATGAAAGCAGATGAATTTAAAATGGACAAACGGCATTTACGGACCGTTCGGACGCGGGAAAAGTTGCTGGTCGCAGCACGGGCTGTCTTTCTTGAAAATGACTTTCAGACGACGACGATTTCGCAAATCATCAAACGGGCAGGTGTCGGCTACGGAACGGCCTATGTCCATTTTGAAGGAAAAGATGAACTGCTGATTGTCTTGATGGAAGACGTGATGGATCGTTTCCATCAAGTGGCGGAACAGCCGTTTGAGCCGGGAACGGCTGAAGAGGCGAAAAAACAAATCGAGCAACAGGCAATGGCCTTTTTACAGCTGGCTGAGCAGGAGCGGGAGATGTTACGGGTCGTCGAGCAGGCGATTGGCATCTCTTACGTCATCCGGACGAAGTGGAAACAGATTCGTGAGCGGTTTATTGAACGGATCAGCTGCGATATCCGCTATGCGCAAAGAACCGGATTGGCTCGTCCGGACTTAAATCCGGCACTCGTTGCCCGCGGCTGGTTTTTTGCCAATGAAATGTATCTGTTCGAAGTCGTTCGCGAAGAGACGACCGCGTCAATCGAAGAAATCGCCAAAACCTTAACCGCTGTGTATACGACCGGACTGTACGAACACGGTTAAAGAAGCTCGTTCCCGGGAAACCTGTAGGAGAAGGGGGCGTTGCACATGGCATTTGATTATGACCTTGATTTTAAGACAACCGATTTTCGGAAGGAACCGGAAAAATACCGGGTCGGACGGGGTGAACAGGGTGTGTTGCTCGTCGAACCGTATAAAGGGGAAATCTTGCCGCATTGGCGGTTCAAGACACCGGAAATTGCCAAAGAATCTTCCGAAAAAATCTATCAGATGTATCTCGACTATAAAGAGGCCGGAGACTTCGTCGGAATGGACATGGCGCGGAAGTTCATCCAGATGGGACATACACGGGCACGTCGGTATACGAATTATAAAGGCGGACGTAAGTATAAAAACAAAGAGACGGGTGAATTAAACGAGCGGAAAATTGATCCGGAAAAAGCGAAATCAGCAGAAATTTTTCAGGAAAAATGGGATTTGATCCGGGCGGATGAAGAGTACTTGAAGTTAAAGAAAGCTCATCAAAAACAGTACGGATGAACGGATTTTTAGTTTTCCATTTGCCTGTTTCTTGGCACTGGAAATGAAGGATTCAAAATTTGCTATGATGGGATTAAAAGGGAGGAGAATATATGCGTTATACGTACTGGGCGGCGTTGATCGGATTGATTATAAGTATGTATCTGTTGGTCGACTATACAGTGGAAACCGTTCCTGTCAGCATTTTGATCGGTTTACTGATATACAGTATCGGACTCAGCATCGTCGCGACGTTCGAAGTGTCTTCGTTTGAGCTTACTAGGCGTGTCTTTGTGACGACCCTTTTATTTGGACTGGTTCTGAATCATGTACTGGATTTGCGGATGACGGCTTTTTTACTCGTCCTGTTGGTCGTCGAAACGCTTGTCAAAACGCTCCGCTTCCTGCAAGTGCTCTGGTGGGACCGGACGACGTTGCACGGCTGATATTTCTCTACCAGATGAAGAAAGCAGGAGGCCATCCGATTATTTAATCGGGCGACCTCCTGCTTTTGTTTAGACATCGGAATCAAGATGTCTGTTCAATCTTTTTAATTAAACGGGACTGACGACGTTGCCAAATGACGGATCCGACCAATGTCACGGCAAGGAAAACGAGTCCGAGCATGAACGGATACAGAATGTTGACATCATATAACAGACCGGCCAGGGTCGGACCGAGGACGTTCCCGATGCTCATGTAGGCATTGTTCATCCCCATCGCGAATCCCTGCTCGTTACCGGCCAGTTTTGAAATCATCGTATTCAGGACCGGACGTAAGATTGAAGTCGCGAGGAAAATGACCAGCGTGACAGCGAAGAATCCGCCGTAGCTCGCCGTCAAAAGAGACAACAAGAATCCGAGTGTCGCAATCAACAGGAAGATATTCAGGACTTTTCCTTCGCCGAGACTGCGTGATAACTTATCAACGACAAAAATCTGGGCAATGACACTGATGATACCGGTCGACGTTACCATAATGGCAATATCTTTTGGTGAAGCACCAAACTGGTTGTCGACGAACAGACCGAGGACAGACTCGTATGCCATCAAGCCGAAACTCATGACAAGAGTGATGACGAGCGGAACGAAATACGGCTTATGGAACGATGCTCCAAGCTTTTTCCACATCGAGCCTTCATCCGGTGCCATCGCCGTCGCATCATGGACATCACTCTCCTGCAACAGTAAAACGCTAAATAAGACGGCAAGGAGTGAGACAAGTGCCGAGACGAGCAACGGTAATTTTAAATCAAACTCGGCAAGGAAACCGCCGATTCCGGGACCGATGACGATACCGAGTGACATGGCAGCAGAGACGAAGCTGTTACCTTTTGCACGCTGATCCATCGTCGTGATATCTGCGACGTAGGCAAAAATCGCAGGGATCAACAGCGCGGCACCGAAACCGCCGATCGCCCGGGAGATGTAGAGAATCGTAACAGAGTTCGAGAAATAAAAGACGAACATCGATAACGTCAATCCGATCAATCCGTAAATGATCATCTTCCGTCGACCGTATTGATCGGCCCATTTCCCGGCGACCGGTGACATGACGAGCTGGGCACCGGCAAAAATCGCAATCATCAGACCGGCTGCCGTACCACCTTGACCGATGGAAGCTAAGTAAGCGGGCAGAATCGGAATGATGATCCCGAAGCTCCCGACGGCAATGAACATGTTAATCATCAGAACCGTTAATTTTTTTCGTTGATCCGCTTGCAAGGGGATCCCTTCTTTCTACACGCTGGTGTAAGCGTTTATTTAATCTACCTTTACTATCTTAGTTTCAAGAGAAAGATCCTGTCAATTTTACCGCCCGTTACAAAAAAAGAATCACTCGCTTCACGCCACTCCTGCAGGATGGAGCGTGAAAAAACGAGTGATTCTTTTTGGAGTCGGTCTTTGTATCAACTATTAAGTGAACGGTTACGGTGTTTTCTTGAAAAGCCAGTTGACGTTTGGAGATAACAACGGTCGGAACAATCGAACGATCGGACGACTGGATAAAATCCACACGAAGAACATCGCAAGCAAGAAGGATGAACCGATTAATAGCACCGGTGATTCGGCAATCCACGGCGGAAAAAAATCACGGAACAGCCGGACGATAAACGAATGTAATAGATAAATCGCCAACGTCTGAATTCCGATTTGATCAAACCGTTCGCCGAAGGAGCGATGCGGGACCATCATCAGCACAGAGAAGATCATCACGGTACTGACCGCATATAAAAAGAGCTGGATCAAGGCACCTTTGAGAACCGGTACATCGAATTCACCGTACGTATCCCGGTAGAACAACCAGACTGTATCAAATCCATTTTTAGTCCAAACGGCCATAGCGACAGCGATGGCAACGGAAATGATCAATCCGGTCAAACGACCGAGGGGTGACGTCAGCCGGTCACGAATCTGCCCGTCCGCGAGCCATCCCCGCTCTTTGATGAGATAGCCCATCAAAAAGAACGGATAAAAACTGACGACCTTCTGTAAGGAAAGGAAGTTCGTGATGGAACCCGGATTGGCATTGATCAGCAGGGCAAACGCAATACTGATTAACAACGGATAACGTAAGGCCAGGAATCCAGGCGTCACGATTTGCCAAATGATGATCCCGAGCAGATACCAGAGCGTCCAGCTCGGAACAAGCGGATGAAGCAACCCGTCAATCAAGCCGTCGACCGTCTTTTCATTGACGTAAGCGAGATAGACTTCATGAATCGACTGCCAGATGAAGTAGAGGACGACAAACGAAATGATTCGTTTGGGTCTGACTTCCTTAAAAAAGTACCCGCTCATGAAGATGAACGCCGGCATATGCAGTAAATAAATGATGTTGTAGACCATCTGCACCGGATCATTTTGCTCAAGATTACGGAACGTTTCAATCAGATGGCCGAACACGACCATGAAAATCAATAATACTTTGTAGTTCCCGAGCCAATGATCATAAGAAAAGGTCATTGGTTTTGGTGTTGGATTCATTTGTCTTCTCCAAGAATGATTTGATCGACGAAACGCTGGCTCGATTTTCCGTCCTGGTGTTCGAAGAAATATTCCGCAAAGGCTTTGACGTTCTGCATCTCGAAATCTTCGTTTTTGATCCGTTCAATCAACTCTTCCGACGTACGGACGATCGGTCCCGGGACGAATTCTTCAAAGTCATAGTAGAAGTCGCGTTTTGAGATGTAATCTTCCAAATCGTAAGCGAAGAATAACATCGGACGGTCGAGCAGTGAAAATTCAAAACAAGTCGAAGAATAATCGGTAATCAAAATATCAGAGACGAACAGCAATTCGTTGATTTCCCGGTGGTCCGTCAAATCGAGGAAGAAGTCCGCATATACTTCCGGAATCTCCATCCGGCGGCGGACAAACGGATGCATCTTCAAGACGAAGACATAATCTTCATGGAACGCTTCGTATAAAGCATCCAAATCAAGTTGACTGAAGTCATAATGGGCACTTTTGGCGCCGTTCCCACGGAAAGTCGGGGCGAACATGATGACTTTTTTGGTTTTGAAGACAGGGTATTCTTCATAAATCCGTTCTTTGGCTTCGGCGATATACGTTTGATCAAAGAACATGTCGGTCCGGGGAATCCCGGTTGCGATGACTTGATCTTCCCGTAAGCCGAACCCTTCCGCGTAATGACGGGCGACGTTATGCGAACTGACGATGGCTTTCGTATAATTCCGGTGGCTGAGCGAGTTGGCACTTGGACCACCCGGCTTGCCGAGACGGCTGTATCCGAATGTCTTGAAAGCTCCGACAGCATGCCAGACCTGGACCAGGTCGCTTCCTTTTCGGATGTTGAGCGGATAAATCATCGGATAAAAATCGTCGACCAAAATCGTTTTCGCCGTCGCGAGGTGGTAAGGCAATGTAAATTTGTCGCGCCAATCACGGCGGGACTGTAAGTTCGGTTTGAAGAACGTCTTCACGTCCAGGTTTAAATCCCGGCGCTCGATTTCGTTTAAGATATAGGCGAAGTTTCCGCTGACGTCACTTCGCGAGTCGGAAGCAAAAACAACTTTATTGTCTTGAATCGGTTGTGTCCACTTCGTGACATTGTAAATGCTCTTGAATGTAAAACGACGGAATTTGAACGCACGCTTCCGCCAATTCTTCTTGGATTTATTGAATTTTTCAATCAAGCGGATAAACCGTTTCGTCTCTCCCTGCTTAAGGGAATGGAAACCTAAGGTATTGCTGTATTCTGAATACTGGACGACCAGTTCATATTCAAGTTTGAGCAGGACGTTACTATGTTTTGTGTCAACACGATAAATGACCGGAATCAAGGAACGTGTGTCTCCAAATGGTGCTTCATGTAAAACGGACTTTCCTTGGACGATTGCGAAGAAAGCATCGAAGTAACCCATTGGGAGCGGGCGTCCGGTCGGAGTCAGGTGATTGAGATCAAGCTCACCGCTGAATGTTTCTTCTGTCCAGTCACCTTCGAACGGGAAACGAAGAATGAATGTCCGCTTGTTCCGTTTGTTGCGGAAAATGACGGCCCGTTCTAAAGGAATCGGTTCCGCTGGTGCCTCGGACTGGACGTATCCATCGTCCGGTTGTGTTTCTTCTGTGTCTTCAGGAGCGGCAGGATTCTCAAAAAGTAGCTGTTCGGCCTGAAGGAAATCAGTTAATCCGAAAAGACGTGCCTCGAAGCGGAATTTGGTTCCCGCCAGTTCTAGATAGTTAACGTGTGCCTGTAACGTCGGCATCTGTGTTTCTTCTGTCAAAACAATCTCTCCTCGCTTAAATGATTACAATGCATTTACACAACAATGACAGATTTTTAAAATCATCATGAACATAGTATAGTGATATTAGAAATCATCCATCATTATATCGTGACGAAGCAAAAAAAATAGAACTTTGTCTATTTTTTTTGCTTTTGGCGGATAGAGTCATTAGAAAAAGATCATATTTTTTAAACATACCCACATCGCTGGTAAGTGGAAACAAAAAACTTTTTTTATTAAGGGAGGGAAGCAGAGTGACCCATGACAGCGCCATTGTCTATGGATGGGTCCTTTGCGATACAAGATGATTTATGCAGCAATCTTAGCAGGCGGAAAAGGAACGAGAATGGGGAATGTCGATCGTCCTAAACAATTCCTGTCAATCGGAGAACGTCCGATTATCGTGCATACCGTTGAAAAGTTTCTTTTACACGAAGATTTTGATCAAATCATTATTGTGACCCCAACGGCTTGGATTAACTATACACGTGATATTCTTGAGAAATATATCGGAACCGATGAGCGGATCGTCATCACGGCAGGCGGAAGCGACCGCAACGAGTCCATCATGGCGGCGATCAACTGGATTGAAAATAAAAACGGTTTGACAGACGAAGACGTCATCGTTACACACGATGCAGTCCGTCCGTTCTTGACGCACCGGATCATCAAAGAAAACATTTCAACGGCACTCGAGTACGGAGCATGTGATACCGTCATCTCGGCGATTGATACGATCGTCGCTTCGACGGACGGAAAAACGATTTCCGATATTCCGGTCCGCGATCAGATGTATCAAGGACAGACGCCGCAAAGTTTCCAAATCACAAAACTCAAAAATCATTACGAAGCATTATCAAGCGATGAGCGGGCAATTTTGACGGATGCCTGTAAGATTCTCTTGCTTAAAGGGGAAGCGGTGGCTCTCGTCACAGGTGAGTTGTTTAATATTAAAGTAACGACACCTTACGATCTCCGCATCGCCAATGCTATTTTGAAGGAGCGGATTCACCAATGATTAACCAAGTCTATCAACTCGTGGCGCCACGCCAAATCGAGGTGACGTACGACGAACGGTCACTCAATTCAGACCGGGTCGTCGTTCGTCCGACGTATTTATCGATTTGTCACGCGGATCAACGTTACTTTACGGGCAGCCGCAGTGCAGAAGTATTGGCAAAGAAGTTACCGATGGCGATGATTCATGAAGGCATCGGGAAAGTAGTGCATGACCCGTCTGGAACGTTTAAGATCGGTACGTTGGTCGCAATGGTTCCGAACACACCGTCGGAAACAGATGACATCATCGGAGAAAACTACTTGCGGACAAGCCGTTTCCGCTCGAGCGGTTATGACGGCTATATGCAGGATTATGTCTTCATTCAGCCCGATCGTCTTGTCGAAGTACCGGCTGATCTTGACCCGGAAGTCGCAGCCTTCACGGAACTGGTCAGTGTATCCGTTCATGCCATGACACGTTTTGATCAGATTGCCCACAGCCGTCGGGAAACATTCGGTGTCTGGGGAGACGGGAACCTCGGATTCATTACAGCATTGATGTTACGCAAACTGTATCCGGAAGCAAAATTGCTTGTCTTCGGAAAAACGCAATCGAAGCTCGATTACTTCTCGTTTGCTGATGAAACATATCATATTGATCAAATTCCGGACGACGTATCATTTAATCACGGATTTGAATGTGTTGGTGGAATCGGAAGTCAGTATGCGATTAATCAAATGATTGATTACATCATTCCAGAAGGAACGATGGCACTGCTCGGCGTTTCCGAAGACCCGGTTTCCGTCAATACGCGGATGATTCTTGAAAAAGGATTACGTGTCTACGGATCAAGCCGGAGTACACCGGCTGATTTTGCACGGACGATGGAATTGTATCAAATGTATCCGGATATTCCGGCCTATTTGTCGAATCTCGTGTCCGGTGTTTTCCAGATTCGACAAATCGAAGATATTCATCAAGCATTTGAAAGTGATTTGACGAATCGTTTCGGTAAAACCGTCATGGAATGGTGCATGTAAGAATGAAAGCGGAAAGAGAAGGGATCACGTTATGAAACAGAAATTACGTTTGATTCAGCGGCGAACAGTCCACTATTTGCTTGTCGTGACGTATTGGATCTCGAAGTTCTTTCCGGTACAGACAAAAAAAGTCGTCTTTGCGACCTATCGTTCGGATAAGCTCGTCGATAACTTTCGCGCCGTTTATGATGAACTTGAAAGTCGTGAACTCGGTTTTCAATATGTCTTTTTATTGAAACGTTTTCCACAAAATCTGATCGGACAAATCAAATACGTCTTTCATATGATGCGGGCAACATACGAACTGGCGACGGCCCGGTACTTCATCATTGATGACTATTACTATCCGGTCTATGTCTCGAAGTTGCGCAAGGGGACGGAAGTCATTCAGTTGTGGCATGCCTGCGGCGCCTTCAAGAAGTTCGGCTACAGCGTCCTCGATAAGTCCTATTCACCGGATGACGATTACTTGAAGATGGTGGCGATCCACCGGAACTATTCGAAAGTGTATGTTTCCGGAGAAGCCTGCATTGGACCGTTTGCTGAAGCATTTGGGATGGATTCCACCCGGATCCATCCGCTGGGTGTTCCGCGGACCGATCAGTTACTGAACCGGGAGCGGCAAGTTCAGATTGAGCATAAACTCTATGACCGGTATCCGGAGTGGCGGTCGAAAAAGCTGATTTTACTGGCACCGACATTCCGAGGAAATGGACAAACGACAGCGCATTACGATCAGGAACTGGATTTCCAGCAGTTTCGTGAACAGTTGGGACCGGATCATATCCTGCTGTTACGGATGCATCCGTTTGTCTTGAACCGTCCGGTCGTACCGGCAGAATTTTCAAACCAAATCATTGATATGACGGATTATCCGGATATCAATGACTTGATGCAGGTAGCGGATATTTTAGTGACCGATTATTCTTCCGTTATTTTTGAATTTGCTTTACTGAAAAAACCAATCATCTTCCTCGTGAACGATTTGAACGCGTATAGGGAAGAACGTGATTTTTACTTCCCATACGAATCCTTTGTACCGGGACCAATTGTTTCGTCATTCAATGACGTCATTTCCTGGATCAAGGCAGGTCAGTTCGAACCGGAACAGATTGAAGATTTCGCGGCACGGTTCTTTACGTATCAAGACGGACTGGCGACAAAACGGATCGTCAATCATATATTGACGGGAGCGCTCCCGGATGCACCGATGCGTCCAGAAGAACGGAAGACCGTTTGATTTAATCGAAGCGGATGAAACGAAACAAAGGTGGTGGATACTAAATCCGCCACCTTTGTTTGTCGTTCGGAATCAAACATCAAAAAAAGCGTCCGTCTTTTACGATTCCGTTTGGGGAGGGAATGAAAAGAAGGACGCTTTAACTATTATGATGGGGCTTGATTGGCGCGGACAGGGGTAGTCCGCAGAATGCGCACCGGTTTAGAAGTGCGTTAACTTGTCACGTGCTGCCGTTCGTTTTTTCAGCGGAGGAATTAAGGCGGGCCATCCGAATTGGATGATTCCTGCGACACGTTCATTTTCGGAAGCGCCGATCATTTCGGCATATTCCTCCGTGAACCAATGTTTTCCGCTTTTCCAGCAACAGCCGAGACCCAGTTCAGTCGCGAGAAGCTGAACGTTTTGAATCATGGCAGCAGTCGCGAGCAGATCTTCCATCTGCTGATCCTCTGTTCCTTTTACTTCATATAAAATGGTCAAATAAACAGGAACATCTGCAAATTTTTGACGCATCATCTGGCGTTGTTCGTCTGTTTTTTGATCCAGCTGTCCCCGCTTGGCAAGCAGCGTCATCAATTGGTCGACATACCGCTCTTGGCTTTCTTCGTTAACGAGGACAAATCGCCAAGGTTCACGCAATTTATGAGTCGGAGCATAGATGGCGGCTTCGAGAATTTCTTCAATCATTTCATTTGGAACCGGCTGATCGGTGTAAGCACGGACGGATCGTCGTTCTAAAATCAGTTGTCGGGTGTTCATGGTGATCATCTCCTGACGTAAGTACTCTTAGAATATAATTGATAACGATTATCATTGTCAACGGTTAATTAAAAAAACGCTGGTTCGAATCAGCGTTTGTCGGGTGAAGCAGCAATTTTTTTCTTGAGTTGCCGAATTCGGAATAAGGCGAACAAGTAATGTGCGAAATAGAGCGTGAAGCCAAAGAATACAGCTATCATGATATTAATCTGGACCCCGGGCACGACCGTTAAGTTCACAAAAAGAAGCACGCCCATCGAGAAAGTATAAAGGGCAGCTTCCAGTAATTGCGGCATCATCCGGTTTTTCTTCAGGAAAAACGACCGGATAATCGGCAAAATCACGAAGCTGACGAGACGATCCAGCAGACCGATCACTAATATGCTGATGATGATGGACAAAGGTCCTGCGAAGTATAATAAGTGTGGAAATAAGACATAAGAAACGAGCAGTAACGGTCCGATCAACAGGAAGATGGAGACGGACGCACGGAAAAAGATGAATAGACTGTTGATACTGATCAAAAAGGCACGTGTGACCTTTTGAGACCAGGATGAAGGGCGTCCGACTTGCCAGGCGAAACAGCAGGCAAAGATGAACGCATAAAATTGCAGAAAGGCAACCATAAAGCATCTCCTTTTAGATATGAAACTCAATGACCCTAGTGTAGCGATTTTAGGAAAGAAGTGCAAAGGCAAACAACTAAAAACCCGTTGACGATGTGCCGCCAACGGGTTCAGGAAAAGCCTTAATCGAGATTCGGTTCTTTTTTTCCGTGTAGGAAAAATGACAAGATCAGGGCGAGTGCAGACAAGACGGTCGCAACCCAAAACGCATCCGTGATTCCGCTGATCGTCGCTTGTTTCGTCAACTGCGTCATCCAGCTGACAGAAGCGGCTTGCGAACTGCCGAGCTGTTGTCCCAACTCATTTAAATGCTGTGAAAGGGTCGGATCAAGTGTCGTAAACTGATTGGCGTCATCTGCCAGGTGAGCTGTCGTTTGACGTGTCATGACCGTGACGAGAATCGCTGTTCCGATTGAACCGGCGACCTGACGCAACGTATTTTGTGTTGCATTCCCGTGTGGAATCATTTTCATCGGCAAGGCATTCATTCCGGCTGTCATGATTGGCATCATGATGAAAGCCATTCCGAACGACCGGAGCATATAGATACCCATGATCGAATTATATGAGGTATTCATATCGAGTTGTGTCAGTTCCCACGTACCGTAGGTCATTAACGTCAAACCGAAAATAGCGAGCGGCCGGATACCGAAGCGGTCAAACAGTCGACCGGCGATCGGACCCGTGATTCCCATAATCAGTGATCCGGGTAACAACAAGAGACCGGAATCAATCGGTGAGAAACCGCGAATACTCTGCAAGTAAATCGGAAGCAGGAGCATCCCGCCGAACAAAGCCATCGTGACGATGATGTTGATGAATAAAGTGAACGAAAACTCCGGTACTTTCAAGACCCGGATATTTAACATCGGATCATCCATGGAAAGCTCGCGGAGCGCAAACGCTGCGATCCCTAAAATACCAATCAGAATCGTGCTGATGACGAGCGGGCTGTCCCAACCGTCATTACCGGCTTCACTGAATCCGTACAACAGGCTTCCGAAGCCGATCGTACTGAAAACAACACCGAGTGCGTCAAACTTCGGTTTTGATAAAGGCTGAACGAGTTTAAACCAGGCGACACCGAGTAAGAGTGTCAAAAGACCGAAAAAGGCCATTCCGTAAAACATGACATGCCAATCATAATTCTGAATGACATAGCCGGTAATCGTCGGACCGACTGCAGGAGCAAGAATCATCGCGATTCCGAGCATCCCCATCGCCGCGCCGCGTTTATGAGGCGGGAACAAAGTCATGAAGACATTTGAACCGAGCGGCATTAAAATACCGGCACCGGCTGCCTGAACGACACGGCCGATCATCATGACGGGGAAGTTCATCGCCATCGAACAAATGATTGATCCGAAGAAGAACAATGTCATGGAAACGAGGAACAATTGGCGGAACGTATAACTCCGCATCAAAAAGGCACTGATGGGAATCAGGATGCCGTTGACGAGCATGAACCCGGTCGTCAACCATTGTGCCGTCGAAGTCGAGACGTTAAAATCATTGATTAGGACGGGTAACGCGACATTGATCAATGTCTGATTCAAAATCGCGATGAACATCCCGATCAAGAGTACCGTCAAGACTTTTGGAATACTGATATCTGCCGTCACGAGCGGCGCCCGCTCCTGCGTTTTTACTTGCGGTGCAGGCATCGGAGCGCTGTCCGGATTGTTGAGTTGCACCTCATCGAGAGGAGCAGGGGCATCAGCAGCACCCGCCAGACGGGCCGGACGTGAACGCCGTGCAATCAGGTTGACACCGATGATCGTGACAACCATAAAAGCGATGTATCCGAAGAGGAAGGTCGTAGACATAGACGTCCCTCCTTAATCCTTATGAATGCGGACGGTCACATTCATACCAGGTCGAATGTCGAGTGATTTTTCTTGTGACAGTGAGACTTTGACCGGAATGACTTGCGCAACTTTCGTGTAGTTGGCAGTTCCGTTTGAAGACGGCATCATCGAAAATGTTCCAGCTGTTGTCATACCGATTTGTTCGACTTCACCGGATAACGTCGTGTCCGGATAACTGTCCACGTAAACATCGACAGTCTGTCCGACTTTGACTTCATCAATGTCGGTTTCTTCGACGTTCGCTGTTACCCAAAGCTCATTTAAGTTAAAACCGTAAGCGAGCGGTGTTCCTGCTCCGACAACGCCGTTTTCTGTCGCCATCGACTGAACGACTGTTGCTTTTGTTGGCATAGAGATCGCTGTACTGACTGGTTTTTGACCGGCTTGCGCCATCATGACGTGACCGAGTGTTGCGTCACTGTCGAGCGTTTGACCTGTTTTGGCTGTCCAGTCCGTCAGTTTACCGGCACCGGGACTTGCGATGGTAATCATTTTTCCGTCAATCTTGGCATTGTCTGTTTTCACGTAACTTGTCGCTTGATCGTAATAGTAGTAGCCGATCGCGCCTCCACCGATTAAAACAACCAGTGTCAAAATGTTAATCAATAATACTTTTTTCATGTTCATGATATGAAATGCATCCTTTCTTCCGTATACTCTGAGTTCCCCAGTCGTAACATAAAAAATACTCCTCTGGGGGAGGAGTAGTTAATATAGTTAATTATATGGAGAAGGAATCAATATACAACCGACAATTTCCGACAAAGTGTTGGAAAAGTCAATGATAGCGGATACAATATCAAAAAAAGGTGGTTCTAGAAGATGAATTCAGGACAAGATCCACGACCAAAGCGGTCACGTGACCGTATTACAAAAGAATTATTTCGTTTGCTGGACCGTCATCCTTTTTCGACGATTACCGTCAAGATGTTAACGGACGGTGCGGCGGTCAATCGATCGACCTTCTATGCGCACTTTACGGATAAATATGATTTGATGAATCAGATTGTAGACGATCATATGCGGCTTCTGATGGAAGCAATCCGGATTCAGGGAACCGGAGCACCGGCTGCTCCGTCGCTCGATCGGGTCAGCCGTTACTTCGAACGACTGTTCATCCATATTGAACAACATGAACAATTTTACCGGACGATGTTGCTGAACGGTCCGGTCAAAACGTTCATCTCGCGTTTTCTCGATACGTTAAAGGAAAATTATCAGCGGGTGTTCGAAGCGCACACGGTAACGGAAACCCAACTGGTCGATCGTGATTTATTGTTGAATTACGTGATCGGCGGACAGCTCGGGCTACTGATTTCCTGGTTACGAAACGGTCGTCCTTATTCGGCGGCCTACATGGCAGATCAACTCAGCCGGATGATTGTTTTCGGAACAGTCAAGAGCATCGGTTTTCCGGAACAATCGACTTAAAGTGATGTCAAAAAACCGCCCTTTCACCGGATGACGGGAAAGGGCGGGAATCAGGCCTGTTCGACTTGCAATTGTTTGGTATAGGTCGTGCTCCGGTTGCGTCCACTGTCCTTCGAATGATACAGCGCTTTATCTGCCTGCTGTAAGGCTTCAAGAGACGTATGCGAGCTGCTCGAGTGCGCGATGCCGAGAGAAATCGTAATCTGCAGATCAGGGACGGCTGTCGTCGGAAACAGATTTCGGGCAACCGTCGTCCGGGCAAGTTCCGCGATGCTCTTCGCATCGGCGAGTGAGGTGTTCGGGAGAATGATTAAAAATTCTTCGCCGCCGTAACGTCCGACCAGATCATCCGGTCGTGCCAGTGAGGCTAACGTCGTCCCGAGTTGCCGCAAGACGTCGTCACCGGCGTCATGACCATATGTATCGTTGACGTGCTTAAAGAAATCAATGTCAATCAGGATCAGCGAGTAGCCTTCTTCTGCTGAACCGACGAGTGACAGGGAGTCATCAAGCCGGCGGCGGTTGGCGAGCCCTGTCAAGGCGTCGGTCATGGCCAGTTTTTGCTGGTACTGGATATTTTCAAAGTGTCGTCGTAACTCTGTCAACAGATGATAGGTCACGAAACCGGCAATCAGGTTAAAGAATATGTAAGCCAGGGAAATCTCGATGAAGGTCGTCCAGCTGTTCGTCAGCAGATAGATGCCAGGTAACGAATAGACGATACCGATGCCGATCATCAGTTCGAAGTTCCAGAAGGTCAACCGGATATAGCGACGGACGACGGCAATCGTCAGGATGAACACTCCGATGACGATTGTTGACACGACAGCGGCATCCATTTGTTCGACCGGTGTCAGTATAAAACGTGTCACGATAATCATCGCACCGGTGACGAGAGCGCTCGGTAAACCGCCGAACATCATGGCGATGACGACAGGAACAATCCGTAAATCAATCCGGGCGACATCAATCTGGATGCTGTTGAGCATTAATAGGACAGAAATCAGGCCGGCGATGCCTCCTAACACGAGTCGAACGTTCAGGTTCGTTTTCGGTGTAATCCGCGGATGATTTCGAAAAGGCAGAAACAAAAGAGTAATCGTTGTAAACAGTAGACAAAAATTGATGATGAAATTATTCATGATGGACAACAAATCCTCCCAACTCCTCATAAACGCATTTTCAATAAGTTACTTCTAATATACCCCTTTTAATAACGGCAAGAAATGGAAAAATATTTAGCGGAAGATGATGAAGTCAACAAAAAAGACAAAGTACACAGTCAAGTGAACTTTGTCGGCGGAAAAAATAAATATTTTTTTAAAACAATTTTTAGGAAGAAACAGCCTCTTCATCCATCGTTAAAAGGATCTTATCGAAGACCTGGACCATCGCATGAAGCTCTTCTTCGGTGAGTGTACCAAAACGGTCTTGGAGATATTTCCGGCGGACGATTTCAAGTTCGCGGAAAGCGGCTTCACCTTCGGCCGTCAATGCTAAAACAATCGATCTTCTGTCGTCCGTCGAACGCGTCCGCGTGACGAATCCGGCTTTATACAGACGATCAGTCAAAGCCGTTACCTGACTTGTCGCAAGCTCAAACTGTTCTGCGAGTAGAGTCGGACGTTGGGGACCATTTTCGGACAGGCTGCGCAAAATGAAAAATTCACTCCGCGTCGCGGTTCCTTCAAACAGTCGGTTGAGTTCGCGGCGTAATGTCCGGAGAATGACCCGCATTTGTTCCTCTAATCGATAGGTCAGTTGATCACGTTCTTGTGGCATTCAAGCAACATCCTTTCTCTCGGTTAACTTCTATAATTTAGTGTACTAAAAATTACGGATTTTTACCATGAATAGCCGACATTTCAAAAAAAGAATTGACAATTTAAAGACGTTTTGTGTAACATGACGAAGTAATAACGAAATTATAACTAACTTAATTAGTTCTCACTCAACCAGTGGGATGGAGGTTGCAGTTCTTATAAGTACAGTCACGGATGTCGTCAAGCGGCAGATGAGGTGACTGAAAAGGAAGAATTGCCGAAATCAATCATCGCTTTGAAGATGATCGATTGGGATTAGATCGAACAGGTCTAATACTGTCACAGGTCAGATTTGGCTTGTGGGGAGCTATCTTTCACGACGGTAGAATGGGGCGCATCCATTTTACTATGTTGCGTTCTCATCTTCCTTCTGGAAGGTGAGGGCGCTTTTTGTTTTTTTTCGATTCAAAAAGTGTCCTCTCAAAAATTTAAAAAAGAGAGAAGCGAATAAGATGAATACTTTACAACCCCAAAGAAAACTCGATTCAACTGAAGAAGGATTAAAACGCGGTCTGCAAGCCCGTCACATGTCGATGATTGCGATCGGCGGTGCCATCGGAACCGGTTTATTCATTGCTTCCGGTGCGTCCGTTGCGGCTGCCGGCCCGGGCGGTGCCCTGTTATCGTATGCGGTCGTCGGAATCATGGTGTACTTCCTGATGACAAGTCTTGGTGAGATGGCAGCTTACATGCCGGTCGCCGGCTCCTTCTCAACCTATGGCGCAAAATTCGTCGATCCGTCGTTTGGCTTTGCACTCGGTTGGAACTACTGGTACAACTGGGCAGTTACGATCGCTGTAGAACTCGTTGCGGCGCAAATCGTCATGAGTTACTGGTTCCCGGATGTTCCCGGATTTTACTTCAGTGCTTTGTTCCTGTTATTGATGATCGGTTTAAATTACTTCTCCGTTAAAGGTTTCGGGGAAGCGGAATATTGGTTCGCGATGATCAAAGTAGTCACTGTCATCATCTTCCTGATTGTCGGTGTCGCGATGATCTTCGGTGTCTTCACATCTGAAGCACCGGTCGGCTTTAAAAACTTTGCGTTAGGTGATGCGCCGTTCGTCGGAGGCATCCCGGCCGTCATCGGTATCATTCTGGTTGCCGGTTTCAGTTTCCAGGGAACAGAACTTGTCGGAATCGCAGCCGGTGAGTCGGAAGATCCGAAGAAAAACGTTCCAAAAGCCGTGAAACAAGTCTTTTGGCGGATTCTTCTGTTTTATGTGTTTGCGATTTTCGTCATCGGAATGTTGATTCCGTACACAAGCCCGAACCTCGTTTCGAATGATATTACCGATGTAGCAGTCAGTCCGTTTACACTTGTCTTTGAAAAAGCCGGTCTTGCGTTCTCAGCTGCATTGATGAACGCTGTCATCCTGACGTCTGTCTTATCGGCAGGAAACTCCGGTATGTATGCGTCGACACGGATGCTGTATACGTTGGCACGCCAAGGGGATGCACCGAAATTGTTCGCACAGGTCTCAAAAAACGGTGTTCCCCGCAATGCGTTGCTTGCGACCGGTGCCATCGGAGCACTTTGCTTCCTGACATCGATGTTCGGCGGTCAAGTATATCTGTGGCTGTTGAATGCATCAGGGATGACCGGTTTCATCGCATGGCTCGGTATCGCGATCAGCCATTACCGTTTCCGCAAAGGATTCCTTGCGCAAGGTCATTCGCTCAGTGATTTGCCGTACGTGGCACCTGCTTTCCCGTTTGGACCGCTCTTTGCGTTCGGACTTTGTTTCCTCGTCATCGTCGGTCAAAACTACGCCGCGTTCCTCGCGGATCAAATTGACTGGGTGGGAATTGCCGCAACATATGTCGGTATCCCGTTATTCCTTGCCTTTTGGTTAGGTCATAAATTTAAAAACCGGACATCGGTCGTTCCTTATGAAGAAATGGAATTCCCGGAGCATCCGCGTCCGTAATTGAAAAAGTCGATTCCGTTTCAAGCGGAGTCGACTTTTTTTGTGTCTTTTGAGAAAGAATCATTCGGAAAACGTATCAAACGGTGAGAAATCGATTAAGATAAAAGAAAAATGGAGGCGACCTCAGTGAACTATTGGTATCACTTTAAACGGGCATTCATCCCGATTGCGATTTTACTTGTGACGTTAGCGATCTATCAGATGCTGTACCGCATGAATAATATGTGGTATTCGTTCGGTGGATTGATTTTAGTGTTTGCGGCGATTTATTTTGTCATGCGCCGCTTAAAAGCGAACCCCGAAGATTGACTGAGCAAGATAGTAGGGTAGCCGCACGGAACGCGTTAAAATAGACCTATACAGAGGAGGGGAAGCTAGATGGCAAAAGCAATATTCGCAGGTGGCTGTTTCTGGTGCATGGTCAAACCATTTCATAAATATGATGGTGTCGAACAAGTCATTTCCGGTTATACAGGTGGTCATACAGAAAACCCGACTTATAAAGAGGTCTGTTCTGAAACGACAGGACATTTAGAAGCGGTGGAAGTCACGTATGATCCGTCGGTCATCACATATGATGAGTTGCTTGAAATTTTTTGGCGGCAAATTGATCCGACGGACGGCGGCGGACAGTTCAACGACCGCGGTCAGTCTTACGAACCGGCCATTTTTTATGTCGACGAAGATCAAAAGCAGGCGGCAGAACGTTCGAAAGCGGCGCTTGATGCGTCCGGTCGTTTCTCGAAACCGGTAGCGGTCGATATCCGTCCGGCAAAACCGTTCTGGCCGGCAGAGGAGTATCATCAGGATTATTATAAAAAAAATCCGTTCCGTTATCAGATGTACAGTGTCGGATCGGGACGTGCCAAATTCGTCAAGGAAGCCTGGAAAGATCAAGGCAAGGAGCAGGAGTTGAAACAACGCCTGACACCGATCCAGTATAAAGTTACGCAGGAGAACGGGACAGAGCCCGCTTTCCGCAATGAATACTGGGATGAGGAGCGACCGGGTCTCTACGTTGATATCGTCGACGGGACACCGCTCTTTACGTCAAAAGACAAGTTTAACTCGAACTGCGGATGGCCGAGCTTCGCGAAGCCGATCTCAGAGGACAAGATGGAAGTCGAACTCGATACGAGTCACGGCATGACGCGGACAGAAGTCCGTTCTGCGAATGCCGACAGTCATCTTGGTCATATCTTTGATGACGGTCCGACTGAACTCGGAGGTCTCCGCTACTGCATCAATTCAGCAGCACTCCGATTTATTCCGGTAGAAGAGCTTGATTCGGCTGGATACGGGGAATATAAAAAGCACTTCGAATGAAGGTAAAAGACAGCAAAGCGGATTCGTTTTGCTGTCTTTTTTTCTAGACAAAGGAGGGTTTTCCATGTTCACGCAAGTCTATGAGGAAATTCGGCAGCTGACCATCTCGAAAGTACTCGATTTCTACGATCATGAAGTCCGCGGACTCGATGAAGCGGCACGGCAAACGAAGTATCAAAAGATGAGTGTCAGTCCGTTTCTCTTTTTCCGCGGCAGTTCCCACCTGTTTTATTATGACGTGACCCGGATTCCGCTCGGATTTGATACGCCGCCGGAGACACCGACCTGGATTCAAGGCGATCTTCACTTCGAAAATTTCGGGGTCCACGGCAATGCCAAAGGGGAAATCATTTATGACGTTAATGACTTTGACGAAGGGTATCTCGGATCCTATCTGTACGATTTAATCCGGATGGCCGTATCGGTCCAACTGTTTGCGGAAGAAGCCGGGTATGATGCCAAGCCGGCCATCGCCGCCTATGTTCAACACTACTTAGATGACTTACGCCAATATGCGAAAGGGAAAAATCCGGGAAAAGTCTGTTTTACGACCGACAATACAAAAGGACCGATCCGTAAACTGATCAAAAAAGCAGAGAAAAAGAAGGCGGAATTACTCGGAGAGCGGACGACGATTGTCGACGGACAACGCCGGTTCGCCGACTTGCCGGATATGAAGCGGCTTGATTCTTCCACGTACGCAGCGATTGAAGCGGTTTGGCCGGAGTATATCGCATCGATCGATGCTGAGGACCGGCAGGAAGAGGGATTCTACACCATCAAGGATATCGTTTATAAGCTCGACAGCGGAACGGCTTCGATTGGTCTTGAGCGCTACTATATTTTGGTCGAAGGAACAGGCGGAGAGCATGAGGACCTGATTCTTGAGATGAAACAAGCCCAGTCGTCCGTTCCGTCACTGTTTGTACCGGTTTATTTGCAGGAAGTCGAAACGGTTCACCAAGGTCGTCGGATCGTGACTTCACAAAAGGCAATGCAGGCACATGAAGATCCGTATCTCGGTTATGTGACGATGCAAGGGAAGGAATATTATGTCCGGGAACGTTCTCCGTACAAAAAAAAGTTGAAAGCCAAGCATATCAAAAGCCAGGATGATCTCGAAAACGTCCTTGCGATTCAAGGTCAAATTACCGCCAAAATTCACGCACGGGCCGACATGGATGCGGGAATTGATGTCGATATCCTGCATCATCATGCAGACGTCGTCATCATCGAATCAATCGGTGTATCGGACGCTGAATTCACCCGTCAAATTCAACGGTGGTCAAGTACCTATGCAGCGCGGACAACGCTTGATTTTCAAGTGTTTTTAAGTTGGTTAGCTACCCGCTGAATACTATTTCCGAAGACCTTTTTTTAGGCAAAGATTCCTTCTGAATACCAGTTCATCCTGGGTTGCGAAGGGATTTTTTTATGGATAAATAATTATGTAAGCGAAACGCAATTTACAAATGGGTCTAATGACCTATATCAATTTATCTGAAAACTTCGTAAATTTTGGATTAAGTAATTGCAAAACTTTTTTGTAATTCGAACTAAACACACAACAGGGGGAGTATCATCATGAGTTTGACGCGGAAAAAAGATGTTTCCGCTATGATTGCTGCGAGTCAGCGTAACAGTGGACTTGCTCGAAATCTTGGCGCAATGGATTTAACGTTTTTAGGAATTGGCGCCATCATTGGTACAGGGATTTTCGTCCTAACCGGAACAGGAGCATTGACAGCAGGACCTGGTCTTATCGTCTCATTCATTTTATCTGCCATTGCCTGTGGGTTAGCAGCACTCGCTTATGCGGAATTCGCTTCGACGATTCCGGTCAGTGGTTCCGTCTACACGTATACGTATGCCACGATGGGAGAAATTTTCGCTTGGATCATCGGTTGGAACTTAATCTTGGAATATGGACTCGCCTCGAGTGCCGTTGCGGCAGGGTGGTCAGGTTACTTCCAGTCCTTACTCGGTGGATTCGGTATTCATCTTCCGACAGCACTCTCAGCAGCTCCTGGCGCGGTAGAAGGTGCTAAAACATTCTTCAACTTACCGGCCTTCCTGATTTTACTCGCAATTACAGGTCTTTTATCAATGGGAATCAAGGAAACAAAACGTGTCAACAACATCATGGTTATCATTAAATTGGCAGTCGTTGTTTTATTCATCGTCGTTGGTGTCGGCTATGTTGAACCTACGAACTGGGCACCATTTACACCGTTCGGATGGGGCGGCGTATTCTCTGGAGCAGCCATCGTCTTCTTTGCTTACATCGGATTTGATGCTGTTACATCGGCAGCAGAAGAAGTACGTGAGCCGCAAAAGAACTTGCCACGCGGTATCATCGGTTCCCTTGCTGTCTGTACAGTTCTTTACGTCATCGTTGCAGCCATCATGACAGGAATCGTCCCGTACCAAAAATTTGCGGGTGTCGATCACCCGGTCTCACTCGCCATTCAAATGGCTGGACAAAACTGGGTTGCAGGATTCATCGATTTAGGTGCCATCCTCGGGATTACAACCGTTATCCTCGTCATGACATACGGAATGGTACGTTTAGCGTTCGCCATCTCACGTGACGGCATGTTCCCGAAAGTATTTTCGGAAGTACATCCAAAATACAAAACACCGTTCAAAGCAACATGGATGATTGGTCTTGGTAGTGCGACAGTCGCAGGACTCGTTCCACTCGATGTCATCGCAAACCTCGTTAACATGGGGACACTCGCAGCATTCGTCTTAATCTCTGTTGCGGTCTTGATCCTTCGTAAAACACAACCGGATCTTCCACGTGCATTCAAATGCCCGGGAATGCCGTACGTGCCGATCGCAGCAATCGCTTCTTGTCTCTTCTTGATGTTCAACTTGAAACTCGAAACATGGATTGCTTTCTTCATCTGGCTGGCGATTGGACTTGTCCTGTACTTCGCCTTTGCCCGAAAGAACTCGAATCTGGAACCTGGAAATATGCCGGCTGCCGAACTCGCAGCTTCAGACGACAAATAAAAAAATGCGATCCCGTGAGGGGTCGCATTTTTTGTTGTGATAAACAGAAGATTAAGATGGTAAAGACGTTTTGATTCGAACGGCATCAAACTCACGTTGGATGCTGGCATTGGCTTTCGCTTCTTCTTCCGCTGACCAGCCGAGTTCGCTTCGCATTAGAGCGAGAACACCGTCGGCATATTTTTCAGCATTCGGGAAGTCGAAGAAGACAGCAGAGGCACGCCGGTTCAGGAAATCACCCGGTTGCATGACGAGTTCCGCTTCGAGTCCGTATAATAATCCTCCGAACCAGTGAAGGGGAAGTTGATAACGTTCCGCCTCACTGCCGCGCGAACGGATCAATTCAAAGACACGTTCAACATCCGTACCGTAACGTTGAATCAACCAGGTCGCTTCTTTTGGAGAGAGTCCAAGCGCTTCACCTTTCGGCTGCTGTTCTTTCAAGTAACGGGCAAATCCTTTACTGCCGTCAGGATGACCGCCGCCAAGCAGGATATCATGAGTCCGGGAAGCCAGGTAAATCCGGTTTTCTTCTTCCTTGAACTGATCTGCGACCATATCAATGATCCGTTCCGCCATCTTACGGTAGCCTGTCAATTTTCCGCCGGCAATCGACATCAGACCGGATTTCGAAACGAAGATTTCATCTTTTCGTGACAGTTCACTCGGATCTTTTCCGTCTTCGTGAATTAACGGACGCAGACCAGACCAAGTGGACTCGACATGTTTCGGCTGAAGATCAACGTTAAACATCTTGTTGGTCGCATCGAGGATATAATCGCGGTCCTCTTCCGTTACACCCGGCTCGAGAATATCACCCTGATAGTTCGTGTCTGTCGTACCGACGTACGTTTTTCCTTCGCGGGGAATCGCGAAAATCATCCGGCCGTCTGGAACATCAAAGTAAACCGCTTGTTGAAGCGGGAAGTGGGCTTGATCGATGACGAGATGGATTCCTTTCGTCAGATGAAGCGATTTGCCGGATTTTGAACCGTCTTTTTCGCGTAATTCATCGACCCAAGGACCGGTTGCATTAATGATTTTTTTCGCCCGGATCGTATAGGTCTTACCGGTTAAGACGTCCTGTACTTCGACACCGACGACTTTCCCGTTATGGTAGACGAGAGACTCAGCCTTCGTATAGTTCACGGCACGTCCGCCGTATCCGACCGCAGCTTTTAATACTTCGACCGTTAATCGGGCATCGTCTGTTTTATATTCAACATACCGTCCGCCTCCGACAAGATGTTCCGACCGTAACAGCGGTTCATATCGGAGTGTTTCTTCTTTTGATAACATCGTCCGTCGTTCATGGCGTCTGACACCTGCCAATTGGTCGTAGACCCGCAAACCGATCGACGTCGAAAAGCTGCCGAATGTCCCGCCTTCGACAAGCGGTAACATCATCCATTCAGGTGTCGTGACGTGCGGCGCATTTTCATAGACGATGGCCCGTTCTTTCCCGACTTCTGCGACTAACTTGATTTCAAATTGCTTCAGGTAACGTAAGCCCCCGTGCACGAGTTTCGTCGAGCGGCTTGATGTCCCTTCTGCGAAATCCTGCATCTCAATCAACCCGGTCCGCATACCCCGGCTTTGAGCATCGAGTAAAATCCCGGCACCTGTAATGCCACCACCAATGACTAATACATCAAGCAATTCCTGTCCCATCTCTTCCAGCCATGCGGTTCGTTCCGTACTTGAAAACATGCATATTTCCCCCTGTTCGTCTGAAATGGATTATTTTAATCTACTTCTATCCATGTACCCTCTTTTACACTTTTTTGAGCACAATCAATAATTTTCATGACGAGCAGAGCTTGTTCCGTTGTGACGGCAAGAGGGGACTCCTGACGCAAGGCGTGTGCCAAATCATGATAGTAGTCGGCAAAACCGGAATCGACGAAGGGGCGTTCTTCCAAAGGCTGTTCAGGTCTTCCCCACGTATAAGTCGACCGTTTCGTATCGACGCTGTCGACGAAATAACTCGCTTTTGTACCGTGGACGGCGAGCGAAGGACCGGGTGACGGAACGAGTGATCCGATATGCAGAATGGCGCGGCGCGTTCCGAAAGCGAGAATCAGATGCGTGTAGTCTTCGACCGGACCGTCCGGACGTTGGATCGTCTGATCACAAAAGACGCGATCCGGTCGTTCACCGAACAACATCAACGCCTGGTCAATTAAATGGGAACCTAAATCGTAAAGCAGACCGGCGCCCGGGACGTCCTGTTCCCGCCAGCGTGCCCGAACGGTCGGACGATAGCGGTCATAGTGCGCCTCGAAGGTCTGGACGACACCCAGTTCATCAGCTTGAACCAGTTCGAGCAATGTCCGGAAGTCTTTTGTGTACCGGCGGTTATGGTAAACTGTCAGTAATCGATTTTGTTGACGGGCAAGATCCGTCAACTGTTCGGCCTCCAGTAACGTGACCGTAAATGGTTTCTCAACGAGGACATGACAGCCGGCTGAAAGTGCCGTCTTGGCGAGGGGATAATGTTCGGCGTTCGGTGTCGCGATCACAACGAGTTCAATCGTTTCAGCAGCCAACAACTCTTCAAGCGAAGAATAGACCGGCACATCCGGATAACGCGTAGCGACTGCCTCCGGACGACTGGACTGAACCGCAACCAGTTGATAATCAGGTGCTGTGAGATACGGGGCGTGCAGATGTTCACCGGCAAGTCCAAAGCCAATTAGAGCAGTACGAATCATGGAGGACACTTCCTTTTCAGTTAATACATTCAATCTATCATATGAGGTGAGCAAGATGATTACAGAACAACAAGTCATTGAAAAAATGCGGCAGACGATGTCAAAAATCGAGCAGTCGAGCGGGACGGGACAAATCGAACAAATCGCGGCGATGAAGGCCTACTGTGAATTATTGCTGGATCAACCGCAAAGCGTTAGGGAGCCTTCGGTCATCACGCCGACCACTCAACCGAAACCGCCCGAAGTCGATCCGATGTTGGCCCGCTTCATGGGAGTCGCTCCGGAAAAAGAAGAAAAAGGGCCCTCGCTGCTTGATTTTTGAGTAAATCAAATCAAATGTGGGAATAGAGTAAAAGGAAAAATAAGGGGGAACAGAATATGAAAACAGTCATCGTCATCGGAGCCGGTCCGGGAAACGGAGCCGAAATCAGTAAGCGGTTCGGTAAAGAAGGTTTCCAAGTCGTCTGTGCCGCTCGGACACAGGAAACACTGGCAGCCGTCATCACGGAGCTGAAAGAACAAGGGATCGAAGCAGTTGGTGTCGAATGTGATGCTTCACGCCGTGCCGATCTCGAATCGCTCGTGGAATGGACGAAAGAACAGTACGGACAAGTGGATGTCCTCGTTTATAACGCGTCGATCCTGCACCAAGCTTCTGTGCTTGAGGTATCAGCAGAGCAGATTACGAAAGAATTTGAAATTGATGTTCTCGGAGCATTGCATGCTGCACAAATCGTCGCACCGGATATGGTGGCACGAAAAGACGGAGCCATCTTAATCACAGGCGGCGGAGCAGCACTACATGCGATTAAATCTTTGCCGGGTCTGTCGATCGGGAAAGCCGGTGTCCGTCAACTGACGCATATGTTGCATGATACGTTGAAAGACGACAATGTCTATGTCGGGACCGTGACGATTGCCGGTGAAGTTAAACGCGGAACGGCACTGGATCCGAAAAATGTTGCCGAAGCCTTTTATACGCTGTATACGAACCGTACGGATGTCGAAAAGGTCCTCGAAGCAAAGTAATCGGGAAGCAGCACAAGTAACAGGAGATACGATTTAGACTGGAAAGCGTCGACGCGCCTGATGTCGGCGCCTTTTTGAATCCGATGAGAGGGGGCAACTTATGAAACGAATATTATCTCAACTGTTTTTAGTAATGACGATCCTATTTTTGAGCGGATGCGCACTGGATTCAGAACCGGATGATCCACAGACGGGCATCCCGCAACCGGATGAAGCGAAAGTGACGGAAGCGACCGTCGAGCGTGTCATCGACGGAGATACGGTGAAAGTCCGGCTGAAGAATGGTCAAACGGAAGATGTCCGCTTTTTATTGATCGACACACCGGAAACCGTGAATCCGGAAAAGCCAGTTCAACCGTATGGTCCGGAAGCATCACGCTTCACAAAAGAAGCGTTACCGGCAGGCAGTGAGGTATTGCTCGAACGCGATGAATCGAAAACAGACCGGTATGGTCGATTGCTGGCGTACGTTTGGGCGGACGGGAAGATGATCAATCAGGAATTATTGCGAAAAGGATTGGCACGGGTCGCCTACATTTATGAACCGGACACCCGGTACGTCGAGACATTTCAGGAAATCGAAGACGAAGCAAAAGAGGAAAAGTTAGGAATCTGGCAGACAGACGGATATGCGACGGACCGCGGATTCGATACTTCGGTCATGAAAGGAACACCGGCAGAGCCAACAGACTGCGCCGACATCAAAGGTAATATCAACCGCCAAGGAAAGAAAATCTATCATATCCGAGGGGGACGTTCCTATGATGAAGTGAACCCGGAAGAGATGTTTTGCAGTGAACGGGAAGCAAAAGAAGCCGGATTCGTCCGGGCGGCAAACTGACTGAAAAGAGGATGACGCCAAAAAGATAAGGAGGGCAGATTATTATTCTGCCCTCCTTATCTTTGTAGAGATTGAATTTTGAGTCAGCTTCTTTGTGCATTACGGTTGTGTAGGCGGCTGATAATGTTGAATCTTATCATCTTCATCAAAGGAAATCGTCACATCCGTGATTCCTTTGAGAATCCGGATCTGTAGTTCAAGACGATCTTTAATATCATCTGCTTGAGCAATTGTCAGTCCGGGATCAACTTCGATCTCAATCTCGACGTGGAAATGATCCCCTTCTTTGATGACTTCAAGTTTTTCGATATCACGAACGTCCGGATCACGCATCAGGATTTCTCCGATTTTTGCAGTCAGTACTTCATCAATCTCACCAAGCGCACCGGCAGCATTTTGAATAAAGACATTATAGACGACATAGAACATCATCAAGCCGATCAAAATCGAAGCAATTCCTTCTGCCTGATAAAACGACGTATAATGCGAAATCAGGACGGCAATGATGGCGATGACACCACCGAGCGTCGCGACTAAATCTTCCATGAAGACGAGTCGTGTCGCCGGTTTTGCCTGCGATAAGTTGGCGAAGCTTTGACCGACCAGCGTCAGACCACGGGATTTTAATCCCGTCTCATGGGCAATTTCAATCATTGCTTTGTAGAACACACCGACTTCGAGCACAACACCGATTCCGAGTGCAGTCAGGATGATCCAAAGGCCGCTGGTTTTTTCACCCGGAGCATGCAGGATGTGCAGGACACCTTCACGGATGGTTTCGTAAGCAAGAATGGCAACCACAAGGATGGCGGCCAGTAAAACAAGGTTGACGAGTCGACCGAATCCATTCGGGAACCGCTTGGTCGGTGCTTTTTTACTTAATGCCGATCCGACATAAACAAAAAACTGGTTGGCTGCGTCACCGATTGTATGCATCATTTCTGCAAACATGGCGATATTTCCCGTCAAGATGTAAGCGACGAATTTGATAAGAGCGATAACCGTATTGACGATGGCAGCAGCGAGAGCCGATTTATTCCCACGCCTGAGCAGAGTAAAAAAGTTCGACATGAAGGTTCCTCCCTTTTAAGAGAAGCAGAAACGCGGGGTTACCCGCGTCCAGCTTGGAATGATGGATAAAGTGTCATGCCGCCGTCCGCAAACAAGGTAATCCCTGTCACGTAACTTGCTTCATCGGAAGCAAGCCATGCGGCGACTGCAGAAATTTCTTCCGGTTTTCCGATATTCCCCATCGGAATCATGCTTTCGACATCGGCACGTTGTTTCGGATCCTCGAACTTCTCGGCATTGATTGGTGTATTGATCGCGCCCGGTCCAATCGCATTGATACGAATGCCTTTTGGTGCGTATTCCATTGCAAGTGTTTGGGTCATCAGTTTGACGCCGCCTTTGCTCGCAGCATAGTGCACAAACGTCGGCCATGGAATGATTTCGTGTACGCTCGACATATTAATGATATTCCCTTTGACATTATGCTCAACGAAGTATTTAAGAGCTTCCCGGGCACCGAGGAAGGCACCGGTCAAGTTGACGTCGATAACCTTTTGCCAATCTTCAAGTGACATTTCATGAGAAGGTGACGGCATTTCGACGCCGGCATTATTGACGAAAACATCAAGCTGACCGAAGTGGTCGACCGCCTGTTTAACGAGATTGATCATGTCCTCTTCTTTCGAGACATCCCCTTGAACGGTAAGGGCTTCTCCGCCCGCTTGTTTGATGTCTTCTGCAATTTTCTTCGCTTCTTCCGGGTGACTCCGGTAATTGATGACGACACGCATTCCTTCTTCCGCATAGCGGCGGATGATGGCTTCACCAATCCCCATTGATCCACCGGTGACGACCGCGACTTTACCTTTTAGACTGTTGTACATAATATGAACTCCTCCTTATTATTGCTTCGTAAATCCAATCATAATGCCACCGACGACGACTAAAATACAGCCGATGATGACAAATGCCATTTCTTTTTTTGTTTTCGCTTCTTTTAACAAGACGACACCACCGATCGTCGAGATGACGACACCGGTTTGTGACAGCGAGAAGCTCGTTGCGACACCAACTTTGGCGGTAGCAAACAGCAGAGCAATGTTACCGACTGCCCACATGAGACCGCCGATCGTGTTGCCGGCTGTTTTTTTCGTGAACAGGTTTCCTTTACGTAAAGACAATAGAACGGCACTGATGACCATACCGATGGCTTGCGGCAAGACAGCTTCCCAGCCGTTGATGTTGAACCAGCGGGCGATGACGACATAGCCGACATAACCGACTGTCGAAACGAGAAGCAACAGTAAACCTTTTCCGATATTTTCATCCTGTTTGCTTTTATCTTCTTTATAAGAAGTGAAAGCGGCACCGGCCACGATTAAGACGAGTGCACTGATACCGAGGATCAAAGCAGTCCGGTTCGACCATTCACCAAAAGCAAGAACACCGAACAGAGACGTCCCGACGAGTTGCATCCCGGTTGAAATCGGCATCGTTTTCGAGACGCCCATCTGTTTAAAAGCTGCGAACTGATTCATTTGGCCAAGGGCCCAAAAAGCACCGGAGAAGAATCCGGCGACCCAGGCTGTCGTCGAAAGTTCAGGGCTGACGAAAAAGAACGTGATGATGGCGAACGCTAAAGCCCCAAGTGTCGTTCCGATAATTTGTTGTTCCGTCGAACCACCGATTTTGGAGACAACCAATGGAAGACTCCCCCACATCAAGGCAGGTACGAGCGCAATTAAGATATCAATCAAGTGTTTCACCTCTTTTAAATTTCTTTCTATCTACTTGAAGTTGTACCCCGGGAACAGATCCGAAAAACATAGAAGAACGAAAAAAAATTATTTCAAAATAAAAAAACGCCCTCTCAAGAGGACGTTTCAGTCATTATTTAAACGGTTCGTCGGCAATCCGGACAATTTGCCGTCCGATGCGTCGACCGTTCCATAAAGCAACGACGGCAATGGCGAGCGAAATGCCCATCAAATCATAATGAGCGAGAAAATAGCCGGTGTAGCTGACCGGAAGGCTGACGATCCCGACAAGGGAGCTGGTCCATTGCCGGATTTTCAACGATTCTATGTTAGCGACACGGGAAAACTTCTGTTGTTCAAACAGTCGCCACCGCGTCGGCTCACTCAAGGCATCGTTGACGAGGCGGGGGAAAGCCAGTAATCGTGCCCCGTAGGAAGCAGCGACTTGCAAGTAACGGTTTTGATTTTTCCCTTCGTCATCGAGCCATCTCCGGACCATCGGTTTAGCAAGTTCGAGCAAATTGATTTTAGGTGATAGGATTTGCAGAATTCCGAGAATCGTTGAGGCTGCCCGGCCGAAAAAGGCAAACTCTGCCGGTAGTTGGATCGGTTCGTTTCTGACCAGTAATTCAATATCGGATAATACTTTTTCAATCAACTTCGTATCAACGTTTTCCATGTCACTTTCAAGATAGAAGGTAACGGCTTTTTCAATCGCTTGCCGGATGTTTTGTTTGTTGGCGTTTGGTAATAAAAAGCGTAGATCTTCGAGTCCGTCGACGATGGCATCATAGTCGAGCGTCACGAAGGATTGCAAGATACGTTGAATCGCCCGCATATCATCAGCCGTCGTCGCGCCGATCATCCCGAAATCGAGCAGGACGATCCGGCCGTCACTTTGGACAAGGACATTACCCGGATGGGGATCGGCATGGAATTTTCCGCCGAACAATAACTGTTCCCCGGCATTCAGGAACAGGTTCCGGGCCAGTTCATCGCGGTCGATGTTATGTTCCGCTAAGTAATCAAGATCCGTGATGCGTGTCCCTTCAATCCATTCCATGACAAGGACGCGGTTCGTACAATGTTCTTCAAAGTAATCTGGAATATAGATGACCGGATTCGTTTCGTACATTTTTTTGAAATAGAGACCGTTTTTTAATTCTGTCCGATAGTTCAGCTCATCTCCGATGACGAAGACCATTTGACGGTACAGACTCTGCAAATCGGTTGATTTATTGAGCGACGTCCGGCGGAGCATCGCAATGACGAGTCGCATCGCCCGGAAATCGGTTTTGATAATTTGTTCGATGTTCGGCCGTTGCACTTTAATCGCTACTTTGCGTCCATTGGATTTCAGGGTTGCGCTGTAGACTTCACCGATCGAAGCAGAAGCAATCGGTCGGGGGGAAATATCATCGACGATATCTTCGATCGCTGTTCCCCAGTCCTCTTCGATGATTTTCCGGGATTCACCGAGTTTGCTTGACGGGACTTTATCGACAAGTTCCGTCAGCTCCATTAAAACGGATGGAGGAAACAGGTCGGCCCGAATCGACAGGAACTGACCGAGTTTAATGAGGAGTCCTTCGAGACGAAGGGCTTTTTTCTTATAGTCACGCGCAATCGTAATCATGATGCGCTCAAATTCTTCATTATTCGTACCGGGTCGGTTCTTCCGGGTGAATCGATAAATCGTCCAGATGTAACGAGCGAACATCGTTACGATGATGAAAATCCGATAAAGCGCCCAACGTTTCATACCTCCACCTACGCTTCCTGTACAGTTTGTTTCAGTATAGGTTACTTTACCTAAAAACGACACTTGCAAACGGTCGAATCGGTGACAGAAAAAATAAGCTTGCCGGAATCGAAAAAGAGCGTATAGTAAGTATTGGAATTTCTAATGGGAAAGGTGAAATGTGCGTATGTCCTGGGACTTGTTGAATATCATCGGCACGGTGGCGTTTGCGATGAGTGGCGCGATTGTCGCGATGGAAGAAAAGTATGATTTGTTTGGCGTTTGGCTGCTTGCTTTAATCACGGCCTTCGGCGGTGGTGCCATCCGCAACCTGTTGATTGGTGTCCCGGTTTCTGCGCTTTGGTCGCAAGGCGGACTGTTTTTAATCGCGATTTTGGTCGCGTTGCTGATCTTCATTTTACCGCAATTATTTTTACCGCACTGGACGCGGTGGGGGGTGCTCGCTGATGCACTCGGTTTATCCGCCTTTGCGATTCAAGGTGCGTTGATGGCTTCAGCTAAAGGCCTGCCGTTATCGGCAACGATCTCGGCAGCTGTTTTAACAGGAGTCGGTGGTGGCGTCATCCGCGATCTACTCGCCGGACGTAAACCGCTTGTCCTGCATAAAGAAATCTATGCGATGTGGGCCGTCATGGCGGCACTTGTGATTGACCGGTTCGAATTGACGAATCCACTCCATTTGTTCACATTACTCGGTCTGATCACAATTTTACGTATGCTATCCTATTATTATGAATGGAATTTACCAGCACGACGTTTAGGGGGAGATAAGGAATGAAAATTTTCATCATGATCGGAGCATTATCGATGATGCTCGCCGTGGCACTGGGAGCTTTCGGTGCGCATGCCTTAAAAGATATGTTATCAGAGCGGATGCTTGCGAACTGGCAGACGGGTGTCTTGTATCAAATGGTTCACTCGCTCGGAATTCTCGCACTCGGCGGGATGTTATTGAAAGTATCGATTTCTCAGTTCTCATTGGCCGGTTGGCTGATGCTTGCCGGAATCGTTTTCTTCTCAGGCAGCCTGTACGTGATGGCGCTGACGGGTGTGACGAAACTTGGGGCTGTGACGCCGATCGGTGGCGTCCTGTTCATCGCAGCCTGGATTTTTGTTGCAATCGGGGCTTATAAAGGGCTGTAAAGACAATAAGAATCTATCCGCTTCACGCGACTCGAGCAGAGAAACGTGAAACGGATAGATTTTTTTGTTCGCAAAAAAACCGGTAAACAGATTTTGATCTGTTTACCGGTACGATAGAGCGACAAAAGCAATAGCTTCAGCGCTTGGCAGGTTGTGTTTTATTTAACTTCGATAATGCTTGCTCATAGCGGTCCAGTACGCGTTCCGCGACTGGCTTTAGCTCTTTTGAAAGCACAGCGAATTGCAATTCACGCGATCGCGTTGATCGGTTCATAGCATTCCCCATGGTAATTCCTCCTTCAGGTACAAATCTGACAGTTTTTGTGGCCGCAAAGAGTATATTCCCGTAGGGTTTTCCTATGAAACGTGATTTAGCAGATTAAAGTGCGAAATGTGCTTCGAGATCTGTTGTTTCGAGGCGGTTCCCGATAAAGAACTCACCAAACTCACCGTATTTGGCACTGACTTCGTCAAAACGCATTTCATAAACGATTTTCTTGAACTGCAGAATATCATTGGCGAACAGCGTGACGCCCCATTCCCAGTCATCGAATCCGGTTGATCCACCGATGATTTGCTGAATCTTGCCGGCGTAGCTCCGACCGATCATTCCGTGACGGTACATGAGTTCTTTTCGTTTTTCCATCGAAAGCGTGTACCAGTTGTCGCCGTCGCGGCGTGACTTGCTCATCGGATAGAAGCAGATGTGTTTCGATTTCGGCAGAATCGGATAGAGACGGTCGCGGACGTACGGGTTTTCATACGGGTTACCTTCTCCTGAACCGCGGTATGTACCGAGTTCGACGACAGACACATAGGAATACGTCGGAATCAGATAGTCGTATAGATCAAGCTTCTGCATCTTCACTTCAACGTCCTGAATCTCTTCCATTGTCGGACGCAGAACCATCAGAACGAGATCCGCTTTTTGACCGATGATCGTATAGAGGGCATGACTGCCTTCTTTTTGATCTTCTACTTGTGCGAGTTCGCCCAAGAATGCCTGGAACTCCTGTACCATCTTCGTCCGGACGGAAGCATCGACCTGTTTCAGACGGGCCCAGTCAATCCGGCGGAAATCATGGAATGTATACCAGCCATCGAGTGTTTCGGCGGCTTGTTGCGTAACGGTTGGTTCGGATGATTGATGTTGCATATGAAAACCTCCTGAATCTGTAATGGTGAACGTGTTAATCCATGTTCAATCTTACCATATCTTTTTGGTTTCCCCGTAAGAAAACGGGTTCGTTTTTGGAGCGGACCCGACATACAAAAACGGAAAGGGGGGTATGAGGTAAAAGGGTGTGATAAAGAGGTTTTGTTTTTCCCTGTACTATATTAAAAAAGATACTGTAATAGTATTCAAAAAGTCAGGTATAAGAATAGAAAAAACACTTTTTTGCAAATTGTTTTAACAACGAAACAGAACTGTGTATAATGAACAATGGAATGGAACAACAACAAAAACCGACACTTATTCGCCACAAAAGGAGCTAATATCATGCAATTATTCGAAATGCTTGAGACAAAAGTCAAAGCCCACCAGCCGACGATCGTTTTCCCTGAAGGAATCGATGCACGTGTTCTCGGTGCAGCTGTACGTTTGAAAAAAGACGGTTTAGTTACACCGATCGTCATCGGACCACGCGGTCAAATCGAAGAGACAGCTTCAGCAAACAACATTGATGTTGCAGATCTTGAAACGATTGATCCGGCTTCATATGAAGGAATCGAAGAACTCGTTGCTTCATTCGTTGAGCGTCGTAAAGGAAAAGCAACGGAAGAACAAGCCCGCGCCCTCATCCTGAAAGACGTCAACACGTTTGGTACGATGCTCGTCCACACAGGAAAAGCAGAAGGTCTAGTTTCCGGTGCGATGCACGCAACAGGTGATACGGTTCGTCCGGCACTTCAAATCATCAAAATGCAAGAAGGCTATAAAAAGACATCAGGTGTCTTCATCATGGTTCGTGACGACGAGCAGTATGTGTTCGCCGACTGTGCAATCAACATCGCACCGGACGCTAACGATTTAGCTGAAAATGCAATCGCGTCTGCGAAAACGGCAAAAACATTCGGAATCGATCCGAAAGTTGCGTTGCTCAGCTTCTCGACAAAAGGTTCAGCGAAATCACCGGAAACAGAGCGCGTTGTCGAAGCAACACGTTTGGCAAAAGAACGTGCACCTGAACTCTCAATCGACGGTGAATTACAATTTGACGCAGCATTCGTCCCGAGTGTCGCAAAATCAAAAGCGCCGGAATCAGATGTTGCTGGTCAAGCAAACGTCTTTATTTTCCCAAGCCTTGAGTCTGGAAACATCGGCTATAAGATTGCCCAGCGTCTTGGCGGTTTTGAAGCAATCGGACCAATTCTGCAAGGACTCAACAAACCGGTCAACGATTTGTCGCGCGGATGTAACGAAGAAGACGTCTACAAACTGGCGATCATTACAGCGGCACAAGCTGTCGAAGAACGCCAAGCGTAATCCATTTTCGAAAAAGACTTTACTTTTTCAGTGAACTCCGTAAAATGGAACACATAACGCATCAACGAATAAACGTATAGCAACGCTCGTATAATAGTGGGGATTGGCCCACGAGTCTCTACCGGATCGCCGTAACGATCCGACTACGGGTGGTGAGTTACTGCTCTCTTTTTAGCGTACAGTGGCTGCCCCCGGGTAGCGACTGTACGTTTTTTTTCGTTCAAAAAGGAGAAATCAGTTATGAAACGTTTGGAAGAAATGATTAAACAAGAAGGATTAGTCTTATCGGATCAAGTATTAAAAGTCGATTCCTTTTTAAACCACCAGGTCGATCCGACCTTGATGTGGGAAATTGCCTATGAATTTATGGACCGGTTCAAAGATGCCGGTATTACGCGGATCTTGACGATTGAAGCAGGTGGCATCGCACCGGCGATGATGACCGCGCTTCGTCTTGGTGTCCCGATGGTCTATGCCCGGAAAACGAAGTCGTTAACGTTAAACGAAGGAACGATTTCAGCAGAAGTCTATTCGTTTACGAAACAACAGACGAGTACGATTACGGTCGCAGAACAATATTTACAGGCCGGAGAACGCGTCCTGATCATCGATGACTTCCTCGCAAACGGGGAAGCGGCGTTCGGATTAGCAAAACTCGTCGAACAGGCCGGAGCAGAAGTCGCAGGCTTCGGTATCGTCATTGAAAAATCATTCCAACCGGGACGTCAGAAATTGCTGGATGCCGGATTCCGTGTTGAATCGCTTGCCCGTATTAAAAAGCTCGAAGCAGGAGAGGCGACATTCGTCGACCCGGTGACAGTATGAAGACGTTATCGAACGTCAAAGCGGCGAGTCTAGGTCTGCAACATGTACTCGCGATGTACACGGGAGCCGCGATTGTTCCGCTGATTGTCGGCAGTGCAATCGGGTTATCCGGTGAAGAACTGGCGTATCTCGTTGCGATTGATTTATTTATGTGTGGAGTAGCGACATTGTTGCAAGTGTTCGTGACGAAATATACCGGTGTTGGTTTACCGGTCGTCCTCGGCTGTACATTTACAGCTGTCGGTCCGATGATTGCGATTGGCAGTTTGCAGGGCATCACGGCCATTTACGGTGCGTTGATTGCCAGCGGTTTAATTATCTTCGTGATTTCCGGTTGGTTCAGCCGGATTGCGATTTTGTTTCCGCCGGTCGTGCTCGGTTCTGTCGTGACGATCATCGGCATTTCGTTAATTCCGGCGGCGATTAATGATATCGGCGGCGGACAAGGCGCGAAGGATTTTGGTGATATGCGGTACTTGGCACTTGCCGGACTGACGATTGTCCTGATTTTAGTCTTTAACCGTTACGGAACGGTTTTTTCAAAAGCGGCAGCTGTGCTGATTGCCGTCCTGATCGGAACGCTCGTTGCATTCGGAATGGGAATGATTGATTTCAGCCCGGTCGCTGAAGCATCCTGGTTCCAAATGGTGACACCATTTTATTTTGGTGTCCCGACCTTTAATGCTACAGCCATTCTGACGATGACGCTGGTCGGACTCGTTTCGATGGTCGAATCAACAGGCGTCTTCTTGACGCTCGGAGAAATCACCGACAAAAAACTGACGGATAAAGATTTAGCCCGTGGGTACCGGGCGGAAGGAGCCGCAACGATCATCGGCGGAATCTTCAATAGTTTCCCATATACGACGTACAGTCAAAACGTCGGTCTTGTCCAGTTGACGGGTGTCAAAACACGGAAAGTTATCGTCTTTGCCGGATTCTTTTTGATCGTGCTCGGTTTCTTGCCGAAAGTCGCAACCTTTACGACACTGATTCCGAAACCGGTTCTCGGCGGAGCGATGCTCGTGATGTTCGGAACGGTCGCAGCGAGCGGAATCCGGATTTTATCCCGTGTTGATTTTGCTAAAAACGATAATGTGATCACGGTCGCGCTTGCACTTGGTGTCGGACTCGGCATCAGCATGAATCCGGCGATTGTCGCGTCACTTCCGGATCAGGTCCGTGTCCTGACAGACAGTCCGATTGTCGCAGGATCGGTAACAGCCCTGCTGTTAAACGGGTTGTTCCGTTTGACGGAAAAGAAGACAGCGATGAGAAAAACACCTTTGGCAAAGGTTGAATAAGATTTGTAACCCTTATGAAAGGAGCAGTCATGTATACTATTCGGTATAGGTGGTTGCTCCTTTTATGTACCGTTACATAAATCAGAATATTTCGAGTATGTGGGATTCGGAGAAAATATCTCTTGAAAACGTTTACAAAACGGACACAATTTCTTTATACTGACAACGTAGCGGTTAGGGGAACTGCTAAGAAACAAACAGAGACGGGAAGGACGTCGTACAGATGAAACAACAGACAGAACTGAATCGGGGATTAGAAGAACGTCACATTACACTGATGTCGCTGGGGGCGGCGATTGGTGTCGGACTGTTCCTCGGATCCGCAAAAGCGATTCAATTAGCTGGACCAGGAATACTGATCGGGTACTTAATCGGTGGTCTCATTATCTTCATTATCATGCGGGCTCTTGGGGAACTCGCAGTCCGTGAACCGGTATCAGGCAGCTTTGCCGAGTATGCCCGAAAATATGTCAGCCCGCTTGCCGGTTTCTTGACAGGGTGGAATTATTGGTTGCTCTGGATTTTCACATGTATGGCCGAAATTACGGCCGTCGGGATTTATATGCAGGAATGGTTCCCGAATTCACCCACTTGGATGTGGGCGCTTGGTGCACTGATTTTGATGACGAGCATCAACTTCATTGCCGTTAAGTTTTACGGGGAATTCGAATTCTGGTTTGCATTAATCAAAATCGTTGCCATCGTCGCAATGATCATTCTTGGAACGCTGACGATTGTCATCGGATTCGGGAACGGCGGTACGCCGGTCGGGATTTCAAATCTTTGGTCACATGGCGGATTCCTGCCGAACGGGTTCGGCGGTGTTCTACTTGCGATGCAAATGGTCATGTTTGCCTTCTTAGGGATTGAAGTGATTGGGGTCACAGCAGGTGAAGCAAAAAATCCGAAGAAAACAATCCGTAAAGCGGTCAACAATGTTTTCTTACGAATTTTAGTCTTCTACATCGGTGCTCTGTTCGTCATTCTTTCGATTTATCCATGGGATCAAGTCGGACAGAATAACAGCAGTCCATTCGTCTTATTATTTGATTCACTAGGCATTCCGGCAGCTGCCGGAATCATTAACTTTGTGGTCTTGACGGCGGCTTTATCGTCATGTAACTCAGGGATTTTCTCAACAGCCCGGATGATGATGAACTTGTCACAAAATCAGGAAGCGCCGAAACGTTTTGCGAAGATTTCTAAAAACGGTGTGCCGGCACTTGCGACGATCCTTTCTGGCGTTGCCCTGCTGGTTGGTGTCGCACTCAACTACTTCTTGCCGGACGATGTCTTTGCAATCGTCACAAGTATTGCGACATTCGGAGCCGTCTGGACATGGGCGATGATTTTGATTGCTCAGATGCGGGCACGTAAAGTGCACGGATCAGCTGAATTCGGAGTTCCGTTCTTCCCGATTGCGAACTATCTTGCGTTAGCCGCACTCGTGGGTGTCATCGTCCTGATGGCATTTGATGCCGGAACACGGATTGCACTGATTGTCGGACCGCTCTGGTACGTGATTTTGATTGCTGTGTATTATGCACGGGGAATGCATAAACAAAAGCGTCAACCACTGGATCGGGCATCCGGAGAATAAGAACTGGAGATCAGCTTCGGCTGGTCTCTTTTGTTCTGTTTCGACGTCAGTTTTGCTACACTGGACAAAGATGAAATAAGAGGAGGATTATTATGAAAACGATTCATGTCGATGAACTGCAAGAAAAGCTTGAAGCGGGTGAAGCATTACACGTCGTAGATGTCCGGGAACAGGACGAATACGATGCCGGTCATATTCCGAATGTCCGCTTTATGCCGATGTCTGAAATCGGAGAAAGGTATACCGAGTTGCAGGAAGGCGAAACGTACTATCTAATTTGTAAAGCAGGCGGCCGGAGCGAAAACGTCGGACGGTTCCTCGAACAGTACGGCTATGACGTCATCAACGTCGAAGGCGGGATGATGAACTGGAAAGGCGATCAAGAAGCGTGATTGCTGAAAAATTGGAAGCGGATTCCTAAACGGATCTGCTTCTTTTTTTTGATTTTCTGTGAAAAAGTATACATTTTAACCGATAAAGAAACTAGAACGGCGAGTACGTAGCTCGAGAATGGGAGTTGGATATGGAACAGAAGAAAAAACGCACGTTGAGTATTAAACAAAAGTTGATCCTGACATCGATGCTCTTATTATTGATTCCTTCTTTATTGATCGGTTTTGTTTCTTACAGCCAGTCCAAACAAAAAATCATGAATGAAATTTTACAGTCGGCTCATGCCGGTGTCGATCGGATGAATGATGAAATCATGAATATCATCGATCCGATGCGACGGGATGTCGCCTTTTTTGCGGACCGGATTGACGGGACGTTGTATCAATCAGGCAAACAGAATCTCGACTTAAAAGAAAAAATGACCGAATACTTAGATACGCATCCGCAAGCCGCTAATATTTATTATGCGACGACATCCGGCGAGATGACGATTTATCCGGAGCAGTCGATGCCGGATGATTATGATCCGCGTGAGCGTCCATGGTACAAAGCAGCCGAAGACGCCAGTGGAAAAGTCGTCATCACGGATCCATACGTTGACGCTGCATCGGGCAAGATGATGGTGACGCTCTCGCAAACAGGTGGAAACGGACGTGGTGTCATCGCAATCGACGTCGATGTCGACCGGATTGCCGACATCGCCAAGAAAATCAAAATCGGGAAAGAAGGATATGTCACGATTTTAGATTCAAAGAAAAATTTCGTCACTCATCCGACGTTAAAACCGGGTGAAACAGCAACTGGCAACTGGGTCGGACCTCTTTATGCCGGGAAAGAAGGACGCTTCTCTTACTTATTTGAAGATGAAGACAAACAGATGGACTTCATGACGAACGGTCTGACCGGCTGGAAAGTCGCCGGTACGTTGTACGACCGTGAAATCACGGACGAAACAGCCAGTATTTTATGGACGACATTAGGTGTCATTGCCGGTACGTTTCTCCTGGCTGGACTCCTGCTGTTCTTTATCCTGCGTTCGATCATCAGCCCGCTGAACCGCTTGACGAAAAGTGCGGAGCGGATTCAGGAAGGTGACTTAACGGAAGAAGTCGTCGTCGAATCGAACGACGAAATCGGAAAAGTCGCGGAAAGCTTTAACACGATGATTCTGTCACTGCGCGGGATCATCTCAAATCTTGATCAATCAATCGGTCAGGTCGCGGCTTCTTCCGAGGAACTGATGGCGAATGCCGCACAAACGACGGCAGCTTCGGAACAAATTGCCGGCTCGATTCAGGAAATGGCGGCCGGAGCCGGTCAATCGAAACGCCAGCTCGACGGGAATGCGGTTTCGCTGCAAGCCATCACATCGGGTGTCATGCGGATTGCCGAGAGCTCGACGAATGTGTCGGAACTATCACGGGCGACCGCTTCAGAAGCAGAAGACGGAACGGCCGCGGTCACAAAAAACGTCGAACAGATGAAAGCAATCGATTCATCGGTCGAGAACTTTGGTGAGGTCATCCAGTCGCTGGCCCATCGTTCGAACGAAATCGGGAAAATTGTTGATGTCATCAACGGCATTGCGACCCAGACGAATTTACTGGCCTTAAATGCGGCGATTGAAGCGGCACGGGCGGGTGAGAACGGAAAAGGGTTTGCCGTCGTTGCCAGTGAGGTGCGGAAGCTTGCGGAACAGTCGCAGGAATCGACGAAACAAATCTCCCATCTGATTCAAAACATCAAACAGGAAACGGAACGTTCGGTCTTCCTGATGAAAGAAGTTTCGCATCATACGAAAGCGGGACTCGAAACGACGGAAGATTCAGCCGTTCGTTTCAAACAAATCATGTTGCGGACGCAAGAAATGACACCGCGGATCGAAGATGTCACGGCAACGGTCGAAGAGATTGCTGCCAACGTCCAGGAAGTCTCGGCATCCGCAACGGAAATCGCTCATATCGCAGATGAAAATTCTGCAGCATCCGAGCGCGTCGCAGCGACGACGGAAGAACAGCTTGGCTCGATGGAAGATATTTCACAATCGGCTAAAACCTTGTCTGATATGGCGGAAGAATTGCAAGTCCTCGTATCACGATTCAAAATATGATTTTAAAAACGACCGTCCTCTTTCGAGGATGGTCGTCTTTTTTGGAAAAAGACGCGATCTTCAACCAGATTTCTAATGAATGTTGCTTGAATAAAATAAGAAACGGGAAAATACAAGTGTAGACTGGCAGCTTGTAATCGGGAGGTGTTGGTGATGGCACGACAGACGAAATTAATGGAGTGGCAACAGGCGGGTTTGATTGATGCAGAGACAGTCGACCGGATTAAAGCGTATGAAGGTCACCGTCAAAAAAAGAAACGTGTGCCGTTGTTGTTGATTGTCGGATTGACCTTTGTCGGGTTAGCTTTGCTCAGTTTCTTGGCTGCCAATTGGCAAGCGATTCCTGCCCTCATTAAAATTGGTTTAGTGTTGGTCATCATGGTCAGTTGTTATGTGTTGGCCGATGTATCGGAACGACGGACGATTTGGAATCCGGTTGCTTTTCGGATTCTTGGACTGGTTGCCTTTGCCGGAGCGCTCATCGTCACCGTCCAGAGTTTTCATATGTCCATGCAAGGTTCGTTTATCGGTTGGGCCGTCTTCCTCGCCGCGCTCGCCCATTTCTTTACGTGGCGTCATCCGGCCTATGCGATTGTTGCCTTCATCTCAGGTTTGAATATCTTTACCGGAGTCGGCGGATTTGGAACGGAGCATGCCACGTTTCTCGACTGGACATCGATTGTCCTCGTCGTGATCGTATCGCTTGCCTGGTTCTATTTCAGCCAGTCCTTCCCGTCCCTGATTCTCAGTTGGTTATTTCTTTATCTGTCGGGACTTGAGTTGTTTGCCCTTGTCTCTTACGACGGTGTCCTTTGGCCAATCTGGACCTTATTCGTGCTTGTCCCGCTGTTACTCGTCGTTAAACAAGACAGCGATCGTCATTTTCTATACCATCTGTATCTGATTGTCGCTGCCATCAATTCACTGGTTTATTTAACGGTCCGTGCCGAAACGACGGACTCCGTCATTCCTTTAGGAGAAGCCGTCGCACTTGCTGTTTTCGGTCTCGCAATCGGCTACTTGATTTACCAAAAATTCCGTCCGTTACTTTGGATTTTACCGCTCGGTTTGTTCGGATTCCTTTGGTTGGACGAACAGGCCATCTTGATTGCTGCGCTCGTCGAAATCATTGCCTTTGTTTATTTGATTGTGCAGGAGCGCCAAGGTCGTCGCCTGACGATTCCATTCGTTTACTTCATCGCCGTCCAACTGACGATTTATTTCATCTATGCCTGGGATCGCCTCGATATGTCGTTGTTCTTCCTCGTTGGTGCATTGCTCGTCTTCCTGATTGCCGGTGTCCTGTGGTGGATTCGAAAACGTCATGAAGGAGGGGTTCCGTCATGAAACGGTATCTGTTTCCAGTCCTGCAAATCATCGTCGTCCTCGGTGTGATCCTCAGTTTTTACTCCATTTCCTGGTTCGGTGACAGTTACCGCTTTCGGGCGGAACCGTATGATCCGTTCAGCCCGGTCTATGGTGAATATGTCATGTTGCAGTATCCTGATTTGAAACCTGCGGATTCCGTCAAAAAAGGATTGGTCTACGTTACGTTTACAACGGATTCTGATGGTTATGCCAAGATCGACCGTATCTCAAATGACCGCTTTTTCGGTTCCGTTGCCGGAGATTATTACGACAAGTACGTCACGATTCCCCAATTAAACCAGTATTATGTGGAACAGGGAACAGGAAAAGGGTACGAGGATGCAAAAAAATTAGTCGTCAAAGCCGATGTCTCGCCGTGGGGTACGGTTCGGGCAACCGATTTGAGTGTTCGAAATTGAACTACCTCCACCTACGCTTCGCTAAGAGGTGGAGGATTCCTGAGTTATTCAACCTAGCGGTCAAAAATTTATCAGGCTAACCCCGTCGTCCCGACGGTTGAACGTTGATCTTGTCCGTTTCTTTTATGCGGATGCCTACTCTGCTTGGTTTTCGCTACTTCGGTCATCCGCAAGGTGAACGTTGAAGATTTTACGTGACAGACGAACTTCCTGTCACAACCCTATATCTTCAGTTTTCAAAGAACATGACTATTTTTTTATTCCTGATTTTAATTGTTTTCAAACCAAGAGTGTCGGGCAATTGACGTGTCGCAAGACACGCCTTGCCCGAAGACGATTCATCCCCCACTTGCACTAGGGCCTCGCCCTGAACGTTTAGAAGTGGGAGTATTCTCGTCTGATTTTGATAAAAAGACCGCCTGGATGGATACACGAAATCCATGTACAATCCAGGCGGTTTTAATTAAGCTGATTTTTTCACTTTTTCCCAACGCGGTGAGTTGAGCAATTCAATCCATTTCCGGACCGCTGAAATCGTGATGACGATAGCTAAGATCCCCATCGTGACCGACAGAATCGTATTCAGGATACTGAAGCCGGCAGAAGCCGGATTCGCATAGACATTGGCGACCATCCAGATATCAGCGAACGTCACTGTTACAAGCAAGTAGACAAGCGGAATGAATGTCGTCAAGGCATACACTTTTTTGTCGGCAATCTTCAGGATGATTGTCGTTCCGATAATTAAGCCGATCGACGCCATCAACTGATTGGAGACACCGAACAAGGCCCAAATCGAACCGATGTCGCCGGAGAAGAGCAGGTACCCCCAGAAGAACGTACCAAGCGCACTGGCGAAAATCGCACCCGGGATCCAGTCGACCCGTTTTAACGGTTTGTAGAATTCACCGAAGAAATCTTGGATCAAGTAGCGGGCAACGCGTGTTCCGGCATCGATCGCCGTCAAAATGAAGACCGCTTCAAACAGAATGACGAATTGGAAGAAGAAGCCGGCAATTTCACGGAACCAGGGAATGGCCCGGAAGATGAACGTCATACCGACGGCCAGTGAAACGGCTCCACCGGTCCGTCCGGCGAGATCGAGTCCGATTTCCCGTGATAATTCATCAAGGTAAACGGTGCTCATACCGAGTGTCGCAAAGACTTCCGGTGTCGAATTGATGGCGAAGTAATCTCCGACTTCAAGAGACGTTGCGGCAATCAACGCCATGACAGCGACGAGACACTCAACAAGCATCGCACCGAAGGCGACCGGTTTGATATCACTCCAACGATTGATCATCTTCGGTGTCGTTCCGGAGCCGACGAAAGCGTGGAAACCGGAAATCGCGCCACAGGCAATCGTGATCGAGATGAATGGCCAGACCGGACCGGCAATGATCGGACCGCCACCGTTGACGAATTTCGTGAACGCCGGGAAACGGATATCCGGATTGATGATGAAGACACCGACGATCAAGGCAAAGAAAACACCGATTTTCATGAAACTTGATAAGTAATCACGCGGTGCAAGCAACAACCAGACCGGCAGTGCTGCAGCGAAGAAGGCATAAATCGGTAACGCAATCGCGAGTTGACGTGACGACAGGTCGAACCATGTTCCGATGAACGTGTCAGTCAACTGGGGACCGAAACCGATTGCAGCAAGAATCAATAGGAAACCGACGACGGAAGCCAAGGCGAGATTGCCGCCTTTTCGTAAATAGATACCGACACCCATGGCAATCGGAATGGTCGAGAAGACAGCGAACGTGCCCCATGGATTATGTTCCAAAGCATGGAGGACGACCATTGAAAGTCCGGCCATCGTAATCGTGATGATGAAGAGCATAGCGAGACCGGCACAAAAACCGGCAACCGGCCCGAGCTCTTTTTTAGCGACTTCCGATAACGACTGCCCATCCTGACGCATGGAAGCGAACAAAACGACCATATCGTGGACGGCACCACCGATGACAGCACCGATCAAAAGCCATAAGAGGCCCGGTAAATAGCCGAACTGAGCGGCAAGGACAGGACCGACGAGCGGACCGGCAGCGGCGATTGCTGCAAAGTGGTGACCGAACGAAACCCATTTGTTGGTCGGGACGTAATCTTTTCCGTCCGCAAACTTATGGGCCGGTGTTTCCCGGTCCTCTTTAATTTTTAAGACTTTGACAGCCATGAATGTGCCATAGAGACGATAAACGATCAATAAAATACAAATGACGGCAATAACAATAGGTGTAGCGCTCATGCGTGGACCTCCTCATAAACTGGTATGAGAAAAGTGTACTTGATTTGGAAGCGCTTTCTTTTGTTTGTCGGATGAACCGTTCGTTTTGACCGATGACATGTCGAAAAAGAGCGGTGAACGGAAAAAAGAAAGCTCTCAAATCCCGAGAGCTTCCTTTAAGACTTTGACATACGTCCGGCTGACCGGCACATCAATCTGCTGGATCTTGATTGTATAGGCCCCGTTGAACCACGGTTCGATCGCTTCGATGGCTGCCAAATTGACGAGGTAGGAACGATGGACACGAAGAAAGCGGTGACCCGATAATTTTTTTTCGAGTTCCTGCAACGTATCGTTCGACGGATAGGCGTCGGAACGCGTCACAAGCTTCGTTTTTCCGTTTTCCGCGACAATGTAGTCGACATCTTCAGGGGAAAGTAATTTTAACTGATCCCCGGATTCAACGGCCAATCGTTCAATCCGCGGTGTTTTCGGCGCCGGTTTGCGCATGATTTTTTCAATGGCCCGGCTGATCCGTGACGGATCGTAAGGTTTGAGAATGTAATCGTAAGCGTTCAGTTCGAAGGCTTCGAGGGCGTGGGTATCATACGCTGTCACGAATAAAATCGCAGGTGGGTGCGGCATCGATTGCAGGCGTTTCGCGACATCGAGTCCGCTCCCGTCAATCAGTTCGATATCCAAAAACACGAGATCCGGCTGCAACGTCCGAACGAGTTGCTCGGCTTCACCGACGTGGCCCGTTTCTGCGATGACGTCGAGTCCGGCCCGGACGACATGGTACCGCAACTCGTCCCGGGCAAGCGGCTCATCTTCAATTAGGATCGTGCGCATGGGAAACCTCCTTTCCTGTTTCGATGGGCAGATGGATGGTGATGGTCGTACCTTCTCCCGGTTGACTAGTCAACCGGAACGACCCGTTTTCAGCATACAGACTTTTAATCCGTTCGGCTGTATTGAAAAGGGCAGTGCCGGTACCGTTGGATTCAACGACTTCCCGACCGAGGCGTGTCAGGCGTTCCGCGTCGATCCCGCGTCCGTTATCGACGACTTCCAAAACGAGTTGATCCGCGGTTAACCAGGCCGTGACGCCGACATATCCGGTTTGACCAGGACTAAACGCATGCTGGAAGGCATTTTCGATCAACGGTTGGAGTACGAAAGGCGGAACAAGTAATTGTTCCGTCCCGTCCTCTAAATCAATATCAACGAACGGGCGGCTCGGAAAACGGGCCGCTTCCAGTGAGATATAGGCTTCGATATGTTCCAGTTCTTTTTGGAGCGGAATTTTCGTCGAGCGGGCACCCTGCAGGTTGCTGCGGAAAAACGTCGACAGTTTGAGCAATAAGGTCCGTGCCTGTTCGACATCTGTCCGACATAACGCGTAAATCGTATTGATGGCATTAAATAAAAAATGTGGATGGATCTGTGCTTCGAGGGCCCGGATTTCAGCATCCTTTAACAGACCGGCTTGCCGCTCGGCTTTCCCGAGGGCGAGTTGGGTCGAGAAGAGCTTGGCCAGTCCTTCGATCAATTCGACTTCGACGGCGTCGAGCAATTCAGGATGAGGATAATACACTTTGAGTGTCCCGATTGTCGTTTCGCCGATTGTTAACGGAGCAATGATGCCCGCCTGTAACGGGCAATCTGCTTTTGGACAACCGATCTCATCCCGATCGGTGACAAGCCTCAGTTGTCCGTCTGTCAAAACATGCTCCGTCGGACGGGTCGTCCAGTGCCCGCCGGATTGGTGATGGTCACTGCCGACACCTATATGTGCCAAAATGACTGATTGATCCGTCAAGGAGACCGCATCGGCGCGTGTCTGTTGTAATAAAATATCTGCCACGGCTTCCGCGGTTTGGATAGTTAAGCCGCGTGTCAAATGAGGTAAGGTCAAATCCGCGATATGCAGGGACCGTTCCGCTTCACGGGCCCGAACGTGTTCCTCTTCCCGCGCGGCGAGACGGATGATCGATAAGAACAGCCAGACGCCGAGGACGTTGACGACGGTCATCGGAAGAAAGATGAACTGGATCAGTTCGAGGGCGGCCGGGAACGGGTCGGAAAACAGAAGAATCAATGACATTTCGAAAACCATTAAAAAACCCGTCAGGCAAATCGGCAGTAATGCCCGACTGCCGAGACGGTCGCGCCAGTAGGGACGGAGTAATCCACTGACACCGCCTGCGACGACGGTCGAGAGGGCGCAGGCGAAAGCGGTAAACCCGCCAAGTGTATAGCGGTGAATCCCAACGAGGAGACCGGTGATCGTTCCACCGATCGGACCGGCGAGCAATCCGCTGATGACGACAATCATCGTCCGTGTGTTGGCGATTGCTGATGTACCGTCAACCTGTTCGAGCCAAGTGTGCGGTAAGAACTTGGCTAAATCGACCTTGACTCCCGTGTAATTACTCAAAATCCCATAGGTGGCGAAAATTAGAATCAGCAACCCAAACTGCCAGCCGGCTTCCGGCTGTTTCAGTAAACGCCGCGTCGGTCCCCACTGGGCGAGGATGAACGCTAAAATGATCATGATGCCGAGCCGTTCCAGTAAAAAGGGTATGAGTTCAAACATGACATCCCTCCATTCGTCCTAAGTGTAAACGTTACCGAAAAGGAGGACAACGAAAAAAACTCCAACCGATCCGAAGATCGTCTGGAGTTTCGTTAGTTATTATTGAGCATCTTTATCGAATGTAATTCGAGCGATCGCATCATGCTGGTGAATCGTTTCTTCGTTACGGCATTCGACGAAGAACGATGCAATCGGGTCCATTTCGTAAAGGTCGGCAGCGATTAAGCGCACCATATCTTCTACGAAACGCGGGTTTTCATAAGCCATCTCTGTAACACGCTTCTCATCCGGACGTTTCAGGACCGGGTGCAGAGGTGCTGATGCATTGGATTCCGCTGCATCAAGAAGTTCCTGTTTCCAGTTGAAATCATCGGCTTCATCGCGTAATGAAGCTTCCATTGTCACGTAACCGCGTTGGTTATGTGCACTGTATTCGCTGATTTCTTTTGAACATGGGCAGAGTGTCGTGACGTTGATTGTCAGACCGACTGATAAAGTTGCTTCGTTTGTTTCTGTGTTGACGCTGACCGTCTGCCAGACTTCCGCGTTCATCAATCCGCTGAGTCCTGTTGCCGGCGCTTTGCGTGTGAAGAACCATGGGTAACGGATTGTCAGTTGTCCTTCGGATTGTTCCATGCGCTCCGCCAGTTCGCGGGCGAATTGGATGAGTGATTCGTTTGTGACGACCCAACCTTCGTTGTGGTACTGATCCAGTTGTTCCGTCAAACGGCTCATATTGATCCCTTTACGGTCCTGGACAAGTGAAGTCGAAAGTTCAAATGTCGCAATCGTTGCTTGTGTTGTTTCGCCGTCTTGAATGACGACCGGGTGTTTGACGTTTGAGATTCCTACAGCATCGAGTGCGAAGAGGAAGTTCTTCGGTGTGTTCTGCAAGTCGATCATTTTATCTTTTTCAGTCGGCTTCGTTCCTTTAATAGGAGGAACAGAGCCAAACAGCTTGTGGCGCTCTTCTTTGGTTGGCAGTGTAACCGGGTAGGTAGACATTCGTATCGGCCCCTTTGTCCTTTTGTAGTAGTGCAAGTAGTAATAACATGACAGGAATGCTAGAGACGAGCAAGTCTGGTGATTCCGTGAATGTGTTGTCGCGACGTATCGTTGCTATGAATTTTATCACGAACCTTCCTAAAAATAAAACTTACAAGACTCGGAAGAAACAGTTTACGTATTTACAGGTATAACTTGCTTGCAATCGGGTATATTATAATATAGTATGTGTTCATGTGAACGTGTAAATGACGTATCTAATGAAAATTGATTTTCAATGAAAAATCGTAAACAGGAAGGAATGAAGTAGATGGATTGGCAGTTAGTACTTCAATATGCCTGGGTTGTCCTCGTCTTAATCGCTTTAGAGGGACTACTTTCGGCGGATAACGCACTCGTCCTGGCCGTCATGGTCAAACACTTACCGGGCGAACAGCAGAAAAAGGCTTTATTTTATGGATTGGCAGGAGCATTCGTTCTTCGATTTGCAGCATTGTTCGCGATCTCATTCCTCGTCGATATCTGGCAGATCCAAGCACTTGGTGCCGCCTATCTGTTGATCATGGGGCTGCGGCATATTTATAAAACCGTTAAGGCCCGGCGGATCGGTGAGAATCACGGAGCAGAAAACGAGCTCGACGCTGAGCCGAAATCAGAGGAGCCGGTCTCGAAAGGCGAGTTCTGGAAAACAGTCGCGAAGATCGAATTCGCTGACCTTGCGTTTGCGGTGGACTCGATTTTGGCAGCCGTCGCCCTTGCCGTCGCCCTTCCGAACTGGGGAACCGGTGAAATCGGTGGATTGAACACGGGTCACTTCGTCGTCATCCTGACAGGTGGACTGATGGGTGTCGTCCTGATGCGTTTTGCAGCCCGCGTTTTCGTCAAGTTACTGGCGGAACGTCCGGGTCTTGAAACGGCAGCCTTCGCGATCGTCGCCTGGGTCGGGGTCAAGCTTGCCGTCCTCGCGCTCGAGCATCCGAAATACCATGCATCCATCGAAGGAACGATTTTTGAAGCGATGAAACTCCCGGAAGGATTCGCCCACAGTACACCGTGGCAGATCTTCTTCTGGACCGTCATGGTCGGTCTCGCACTTTGGGGCTGGTTCTCTTCTCCAAAGACGAAATCAAATCCCGATGCTGAAAAGAAAGTCGAAAAAAATCTGTAATCTTCATCAGGCTCTCCTTCCGGGGGAGTCTTTTTTTGTCTAATCATCCGGAAGTTCGGGTAAAAAGAACAGTCAGATTCAAGTGTTCAGTCTTTTGCTTTTAGATAAGCGGCCTTATAATAAACTTACTGAACAAAAAGGGGATTCGTTTTTATGGATATTGGATTAATTACACAGTATGCGACGGTTGGACTTGTTTTAATCATCTTACAAGGTCTGCTGTCAGCCGATAACGCCATGGTCATGGCTGTTCTCGTGCGTCCGTTACCGGACGATCAACGTAAAAAAGCACTGTTTTATGGATTGATCGGAGCACTTGTCCTGCGTTTCGTGGCGATTTTCTTTGCGTCGTACTTAGCGACGATTTGGGAGTTGCAGGCGCTCGGCGCCATTTATTTGTTCTATGTGGCGTTCAAGGGGATTGTTGAAGCCCGTTCGAACAAACATCAGATTCCGGAGTCCGCTTCTGCTAAAAAAGCATCACCGAATTTCTGGTGGACAGTCGTCAAAGTCGAATTCTCCGACTTGGCGTTTGCGGTCGATTCAACGCTTGCAGCCGTTGCGATGGCAACGACGTTACCGATGATTGGCGGAACAATTGGCGGTTTGAACACAGGACAATTCTGGGTTGTCTTCTTCAGCGGAATCATCGGACTTGTCATCATGCGTTACTTTGCCAGCTGGTTTGTTGTCTTGTTACAAAAACGACCAGGTATCGAAGAAGCGGCCTTTTGGCTTGTTGCCTGGGTCGGCGTCAAGTTGGTCGTTATGACGCTTGCGCATCCGTCGATTCACGTTTTACCGCATGAATTTCCGGAAAGTACGCTTTGGCAGACGATTTTCTGGGTCGTCCTCGCCTTGATTTTAGTACTCGGTTGGTTCAGAAGCGGTCCGAAAACAGACAAATAATAATTCGAAACGGACAGGGTCATCATTCCTCTGTCCGTTTTTTATGAGGAGAGATGACAATGCAAAACGGTAATTTTATTCGTATGCTGACACGGATGCAAAATGTCCCGCGCTGGGATGAATACGCACCACGTTTTCCAGATAATGCGGCAAGTCACAGCTTCCGCGTCGCGTTATTCAGTTTGATGGCGAGTTATCTTGAAGAAGAGGCGACAGACATCAAATACGATCGGTTGACGTTACTCGGGAAAGCCCTGTTCCACGATATGAATGAGGTCATCACAGGACCGATTAAACACCGGACAAAAAAAGAACCGACCTTGCATGCGCACATCCAGGCGATGGAGCGGCAGGCGAGTGAAAAACTCGTAGCGTTGCTGTCGAAGTCCCTTCAACCGGATTTTACGAATTATCTGGTGTTCGCAGAAGATGACTCGCCGGAAGGACAGCTTGTCGAAGCGATTGATACATTTGATGCGATGTTGTTTGCGAAGAGGGAAGCGGAAGTAACGGGATCCGCATTTTTCCTTGCGAAGACGAATGAGCTCAAAGCGGCACTCGAAATCCATCCGTCGCCTGCCATCCGGACGTTAACCGCATCAGTTTGGGCAAAAGATGATATGTCGCGTTTCATCGATAACGTCTTGATGATGGATACGATCCGCCGCTGGAAAGGACGATTCAATACGATTGATGACAATGATGCAACCCATGCGTTTCGCGCAGCGTCACTCGGATTGTTTAACGGCTTGATTGAGTCCAAAAAGTACGGAGTCAACATCAATACGGCAGAAGTCGTGTCGCGTCTGTTATGTCATGATTTGGTCGAAGGGACGACAGGTGACGTCCTCGGTCCCGTCAAGCATGCGACGCCGGTCACGGCAGCGGCTTTTGAAGCCTATGAGCGAACGGAAGGCGAAGCGTTGATTAATCTGTTGCCGTCTTCAATGCGAAAAGAATTTCATCGGTTCGTCGTCGAAGCGAAAGACGAGACGTACGAAGGACAGATGGTTGATGTCGTCGATAAGCTCGATGCGTTGATCAAGATGAATATGGAACGGAAATTGAATGGTGTGGAATATGAGACCGGTTACCGGGCCCAGTTGAAGAAAGTCCAAACGGTCTATGAAAATCCATCCGTCGTCTTTTTCCTGGCGTATGTCTTACACGATTTGGATTATGTGACATCTTAAATAAAGGAGGAAAATCATGACGAACACTTCACCGATTCAAACGAAACGATTGACTCTAATCCTGATTTTAGGATCACTCGCCGCACTCGGTCCACTGTCGATTGACATGTATTTACCGGCATTTCCCGATATGTCGCGTTCATTTGGCGCCAGTGCGTCCTCGATTCAACTCAGCTTGACGGCCTGTATGCTCGGGATGGCACTCGGGCAGATCATCGTCGGTCCGCTCAGTGATGTCCGGGGACGGAAACGTCCGTTGCTCCTGGCGTTATCTGCGTATTTACTGGCATCACTTGCCTGTGCCTTTGCGCCAACGATTGAAGTGCTGATTGCACTGCGGTTTGTCCAAGGCGCAGCCGGTGCATCGGGGATCGTCATTTCACGGGCGATTGTCCGCGATTTATTCGAAGGACCCGAACTGACGAAGTTTTTTGCGGCATTATCACTGGTCAACGGAACGGCACCGATTCTGGCACCGATCATCGGCGGACAGATTTTACGGTTCGGCGATTGGCGTATCGTCTTTTATCTGCTGGCCGTCTTAAGTACGTTAATGCTGATTGCCGTGGCGTTCCGGTTGCCGGAAACCCTGCCTGTCCATCACCGGGTTGAAGGGAATTTGAAGACGACGTTCCAAACGTTTGGACGGCTGTTATCGGACCGGACCTTCATCGGGTATGCCTTTGCCCAAGCCTTTGCCATGGGCGCGATGTTCGCTTATATTTCCGGTTCACCGTTCGTCTTACAAAACATCTACGGCGCAAGCCCGCAACAATTCAGTTTCCTGTTTGGTCTGAACGGCATCGGAATCATTTTGGCAGCACAAACTGCCGGACGGTTGGCCGGACGCGTCGACAGTGAAAAGATGATGCGGATTGCCTTGACAGTCGTCGCTATGGCCGGAATCTGTCTGTTTCTTGCCCTGACGTTATCCGATTCCTTGATTCTCGTCATGATTCCGCTGTTCTTCGTCGTCTCGAGTGTCGGGATGATTTCGACGCTCGGTTTTACCTTGGCAATGCAGAATTATGGTTCGACAGCAGGAAGTGCGTCCGCGTTGCTCGGTTTGTTACCGATGCTTGTCGGCTCACTTGTCTCACCGCTTGTCGGCGTGATGGGGGAAGAGTCGGCGTTACCGATGGGCTTGATCATCATGACGCTCGATTGTCTGGCACTGCTCGTCTATACATTACTGATTGTGCGCAGAACACAATAAAAAGATAGATTCGCTGAAGCCGATTCCTCTTTGAGGGAATCGGTTTTTTTTGTTGAAGACCGTATTTGGAAAAAATGTTGTCAGAAAAAATCAGTCATTTTGAAACTATTTCCAAAAGTAAACCGTAAATAAAGAGGAGCTCAGCACAGAAGAGAGGAGCAGTCGGATGAAAAAACGATCTTTTTCAGATACACGGCCGGTATCTGAATCAAACAACCCTCGGACACTCGAAAGTTTGCTCGCGCGGCATTATGCGGCACAAAAAAAGTATGCCCGCCGGTATCAGGAAGCAGACAGTCCACGGGAGAAAGAATTAGCCGAATTGTTATATGAAGAAAATCGACATGCGTATCTTCAAGCCTATCGGCAACTGTATGGATCGAATCCGTTTATCGAGGTGACCGAAGATGGACGTTAGTACGCTTTATCTGTATGCACTTGCCGCTGCTGCCTGCGGCGTTTTATTGTCTGTCGTCTTTTCCGATTTGATTCCGGGCATCGATCAAATCTTTCATCCGACGTTAATCCTGTCCTTTGTCATTTTGACGTCCGCTTTCGGATTCGGGCTGGAACACCTGACGTTACTTGGTTCGCTTGTTATTTTGCTAATCAGTGCCGGTATCAGTCTCATCTTGACGTCTTTGTTGCATTTATTCATTTTTGTACCGCTTGCGAAAGCGGAGCAATCCATCAGTTTTTCGGAACAGACGCTTGAGGGACGCAGTGCCATCGTCATCCTCCCGATTCCGGAGGACGGTTACGGTGAAATTCTCGTCGATGATGTGTCAGGACGAATTGCCAAATCCGCCGTTCTTTTTGAAGGTCCGGCTCTGGCACAAGGAACAAAAGTCATCATCATTGAAATTAAACAAGGCGTGGCGCATGTCATGACCTACCCTACGCAGTGGAAAGAGGAGATGTTTTCATGAATCCGATTATTATTGTAGCAATCATAGCCGGTGCACTGATTTTAGCGCTGATCGCCTTATTCGTCACAAAGTACCGCACAGTCGGACCGGAAGAAGCGTTGATCGTGTCCGGGAGTTATCTCGGGAACAGTCCGACCGTCAACACGGATGAATCCGGCAACCGGGTCAAAATCATCCGTGGCGGCGGAGCGTTTATCTTACCTGTCTTTCAGCAAGCATCCCCGCTCAGTCTGCTGTCGAGCAAGCTCGAAGTGACGACACCGGAAGTCTATACAGAGCAGGGTGTTCCGGTCATGGCAGACGGGACAGCCATCATCAAAATCGGCAGCTCGATTTCGGAAATCGCGACGGCAGCCGAACAATTTCTCGGGAAATCAAAAGAAGACCGCGAAGGCGAAGCGCGGGAAGTCCTTGAAGGGCACTTACGGTCAATCCTCGGTTCGATGACAGTTGAAGAGATTTACAAAAACCGTGATAAGTTTTCGCAGGAAGTCCAACGGGTCGCGTCACAGGATTTAGCGAAAATGGGACTGATCATCGTATCGTTTACGATCAAAGACGTCCGCGATAAGAACGGTTATTTGGAATCACTCGGGAAACCCCGCATTGCCCAGGTCCGCCGCGATGCCGATATAGCAACAGCCGATGCAGAAAAAGAAACACGGATTAAACGGGCAGAAGCCTCAAAAGATGCGAAAAAAGCTGAACTGGAACGGGCGACGGAAATTGCGGAAGCGGAAAAGGAAAACCAGCTGAAGATGGCCGATTACCGCCGTGAGCAGGATATCGCGAAAGCAAAAGCCGACCAAGCGTATGATCTTGAGAATGCCCGCGCTCAGCAGGAAGTCACGGAACAACAAATGCAAATCAAAATCATCGAACGTCAGAAACAAATTGAACTCGAAGAACGCGAAATTCTCCGCCGTGAGAAACAATACGATGCGGAAGTGAAAAAACGAGCTGACGCGGACCGTTACTCCATCGAGCAGGCGGCCCAGGCCGACCGGGCGAAACAATATGCGGAAGCCGATGCCACGAAATACCGGATTGAAGCTTCTGCGAAAGCCGACGCTGAACGAATTCGTCTTGATGGTCTGGCCAAAGCGGAAGCAGAGCGGGCACAAGGGGAAACAGAAGCCGATATCATCCGTCTGAAAGGTCTTGCAGAGGCCGAAGCAAAAGAAAAAATCGCGCAAGCGTTCGAACAGTTCGGACAAGCGGCGATTCTCGATATGGTCGTCCGGATGATGCCGGAATATGCGAAACAAGTCGCGGCACCACTCGGCAACATCGACAAGATTACAGTCGTTGATACAGGGAGCGGCGAGGGCGGCGGTGCAAACCGGGTGACCGGATACGCGACCGACTTGATGGCCTCGTTACAGGAGACGCTTAAAGCGTCATCCGGCATCGATGTAAAAGACTTGATTGAAAACTTCTCGGGTAAAGGAACGGCGAAACCATTGACGGTCAACTTGAATCAAGGAGAGCCGGTCGCATCAGGAAAATCTGAATGAAACCGAACATAATTTAACAGGTTTCGTAAATCATAGATTATGAATAAAGTACAAAAAAATCCGAATGCTCCCATCCCTCTGTCAATAAGAAGAGGTGGGGACATTCGGATTTTTTTAATGACGAATCAGGCCGGTAAATCATAGCCGATGACGATTAATCCGGGACCAGTGTGAGAACCGATCGCCGCTCCGGCAATCGTAATCAAGACTTCACTCGGTGAGAATTGGGCTTCGATCAACTGTTTCAGTTGTTCCGCCCGTTCGATTGAATCGCCATGACCGATGATGATCCGGTGTCCATCAATGGATGGACGTGCTTCTTCCATCCATTCGACAATCCGGTTCATGACTTTTTTCTGACCGCGGATCTTTTCTTTCGGAATCAGTTTCCCGTCTTCGACCGTCAAAAGCGGAAGAATCGACAGCAGACCGCCGATGAAGGCACTGGCCCGCGAAACACGGCCGCCGCGCATCAGGTATTCCAGCGATTCAACCGTAAACAAATGACGGATTGTATTTACTTTTTGCTCGGCATACGCTTTGGTTTCTTCGAAGTTGTGTGTCTTTGAAAACTCAGCGACATCTAACACGAACAGTCCTTGACCGGTCGAGGCTGTTTTCGTATTGATGATCGCATAGGGGACATCCGGATACGTTTCAGCAAGTTCTGCTGCGAGCATCGTCGCCGTTTGATACGTCCCGGACAATTCACTGGAAAATGCCAGATAGAGAAACGGTTCACCTTGTTTAAAGTGTTCTGTAAAGACTTCGACCATCCGTGACACTTCGACCTGAAACGTCTTTGGTGCCGCCCCGTTCCGCATTTTTTCATATAGTTCGACCGGTGAAATCGATTCGCCGTCGAAAAATGTTTCTTCGTCAATCAATACGCCGAACGGCATCACCGTGAAGCCGTACGCGTCGAGTAATTCTTTGGGTGCATCGGCACCGCTGTCAGTAATAAAACGTACCATGTTCGTTCTCTCCTTTATCAACCTAGGACTTTTTCATTTCGATCCAACATCCGACCCAGGTTTACACCGAAGCGTTCGTTTTCGACTTTGCTCAGGACAGACGGCGTGAGTGTCGCGCCAAGTTCCATCAAAGAGCGGTAAACACGTACCAAGCAGTCTTCGACCGTCAAAGGACATTGCAATAGCTCTTCTAAAGAGGCCATTGTTTCCGGAACGACTGTCGGATACACGAACTTGGTCGTTTCCCCTTGCAGGGCGGCAGCATAAAAATCACGGACAAGTTGCGCCCGGGCACTGCCACTGCCGTTCACGCAGAGATAAATTTGAACGGCGACGCCACCGCGGACACGCCGCTGTGAAATCCCAGCAAACTTTTTGCCGGCAATCGATAAATCATACGATCCCGGACAATAGGATCCGACGACTTCGCCGGCATTGATAGCATCGGTCTCTTCGGCGAACATCCGACGGACAAGTGCGAGCATCGCTTCATAACCGCTGTCGATATCGATTCCGCCACGTTCCGGAAGGACAAGCGAGATGTTCAGAACACCGGCATCAAGGACAACGGCAAGCCCGCCGGAATTGCGGATGACCGGCTGGAAACCATGGGCGTGTAAGACGTCGATCCCATCATCGAGGTGAGGGAGGCGTGCATCTTGAATCCCGAGGACAACCGTTTCGTGGTGGACCCAGGAACGGATGGCGGCACCTTCTGTAGCGACGGAGGCGCACAATGTATCGTCCATCGCAAACGATTGTGTGGCATGAAAGGTGTTTCCGAGTGACGTTTGATCAAAAATACGATAATGTTCTTGTTTTAAGAGTTCGATTCCCATAGGCTCGTTCCTTTTTTTCTAGATTTGCGACATTATTATAGCATACGACAATGTAAACTTTTTAATAAGAAGCCAGTGAAGCAACAGGAACGGACCGTTTCAAACCGAACTATGAACTATAACGACAGAGAACGAGCCATTAAAGGAGAGAGTGTATGTATCAGTCACTGGGACAATTAAAGGAAACGAAAGTATTCAAAGATCCCGTTCATCGCTATATCTATGTCAGCGACCAATTGATCTGGCAATTGATCGGAACGAAGGAATTTCAGCGTTTGCGCCGGATCAAACAACTGGGAACGTCATTTTTGACATTTCATGGAGCGGAGCACACACGGTTCCATCATTCGCTTGGTGTATATGAGATTACCCGGCAACTGATTGACGTCTTTAACGGCCGGGCGGACTGGGACGACCAGTACCGGGAGCTGACACTGGTCGCGGCCCTGTTACACGACGTCGGGCACGGACCGTTCTCCCATGCTTTCGAAAACGTCTTTGGTGTCGATCACGAAGAATGGACAGAACGAATCATCCTCGGGGATACGGAAATCAAACAGGTCCTCGATCAGGTCGGGGAAGGGTTTGCGGAAGAAGTCGCCTCAATCATCAATAAAACCCATCCGAATCAATTGCTTGTGACGATGATCAGTTCCCAGCTTGATGTCGACCGGATGGATTACTTGTTGCGGGATGCCCATTTTGCCGGTGTCAGCTACGGAAAGTTTGATCTCGAACGGATGCTGCGTGTCCTGCGTCCGGCACCGAATCAGATGGTCGTCAAGCAATCCGGGATGCACTCGATCGAAGATTACATCATGCGCCGTTATCAGATGTACTGGCAGGTCTATCTCCATCCGGTCACACGGTCGAGCGACTATTTATTAAAAGCGATTCTTGAACGGGCAAAAGAACTGTATACGAGCGAGTACGCGTTTACGATTGATCCGGTTCATTTAAGTCCGCTCTTTACGAAGGAGATGTCCTTAAAAAACTATCTGGCACTAGACGAAACCATCGTCTATTTCTACTTCCAACAGTGGGCGGAAGAAGAGGATACGGTGTTAAGTGATCTGGCGCGACGGTTCGTTGACCGGAAATTATTTAAATACGTCGATTATCCGGCAGAAAAACGCGCCCTTGTCCATGAGAAACTGTGTACGTTATTTGAAAAAATCGGGCTCGATCCCACTTATTATCTGCTCGAAGACAAGCTCAGCCGTCTGCCGTACGACTTATATGGAGATAATGGCGAAATCAGTAAACAACCGATCATGCTGCAGATGAAAAATGGTCAGATGAAAGAGATTTCGCAAGTCTCACCGCTTGTTCAAGCGATTGCCAACTCACGGCAAACGGATGAAAAGCTATTTTTCCCGCAGGAAATCCTGCATGACTTACGGGAATTTGCGAACGAGAAGATGCAAATCGATCAATTGTTACTTGGAGAAGAAATATGAACAATATCATCGCAACCATCTTAAAGTATGCCGGCTTGGAAGGGAAAGCGGTTATCCCTTTAAAAGGAGCGACTTCCTCGTACGTGTTTCGAGCGTGGGATAGTGTTTTTCGAATTCATATCCTGCCTGGCTAGAGCAGGAACCGGACCTCGTCGCGCACGAGGTCTTTGCGTTACGGGCGACAGGTAGATTAGGACCGGATGTCGAAAATTATCAATTGACGTGGGAGGGGGAGATTCCCCCATGGATTCAAATGACGTGTTTACCGGGAGAAGTCCGACTCGAACCGTTAAATCGAGCGTATCTCAAACAATTGGCAAAAACGTTAGTTGCGATTCATCAACTGCCGGTTCCAGAAGCCCGGTACCAGTATGCATCATACGTGACAAAGCGAACGGTTCCTTTTTAGGCAGTTCAAAAGGAGATGTGGCAACGGGCTGTGGCAGAACCGCTAGCAACGAGTCAACAAGTTCGATTCATCCACCGTGATTTTCATCCGGTCAATGTGTTATACGAATCAACTGAAAAGTATAACGTAGTCGATTGGATTAGTGGCTGTGTTGGACCCATTGAAGCAGATGTCGCCCATTGCCGATTAAATCTGGCGTTGCTTAAATCGGTCGAAGCAGCAGATCAATTTTTATCTGAATATATTGCATACAGTGGATTTTCGTACGATCGGAAATGGGATTTAACAGCTGTTTTTGACTTTGAACCGGACACCCTCAATGTTTATCCCGGTTGGAAAGCATATGGGAAGGCAAACATCAGTCAGGGCAATGTTCGGGAACGGATGGAAAACATTGTATTGAAAGTTTATGAAAATGACGAAAGCGGTTACTAAATGAACTTTACCCCTTGCAGTTCTTTCGAATGTTGATTATTGTAGTACTTGGGAAAGAGATTGAACGTCAGACCTCGTACTTATGTACAACTGATAAAATAAACTATGGATTGAGGGATAGTTCGTGAAATATTTAATCGCAATACTGGGACTTGTCATCGTGTTTGGTTTGGCATACCTTGTCAGCAGTAATCGTAAAAGCATCAAATTGAAACCGCTTGCGGTCATGCTAGTGCTTCAGCTTGTCCTGGGATATATTCTGTTGAACACGTCATTCGGCTATATCGTCATTAAAGGGATCGCTCAAGTGTTCGAAAAATTGCTCAGTTATGCCGCGATCGGCATCAACTTCGTCTTCGGTGGATTAGCGAATGAAGGCGCGCAACCATTCTTCATCAACGTCCTGTTGCCAATCGTTTTCATCTCGGCTTTAATCGGAATTTTGCAGTTCACGAAAATCCTGCCGCTCTTAATGCGCGGAGTCGGGTTCGTCCTTTCGAAAATTAACGGAATGGGACGACTTGAGTCATATAACGCCGTAGCATCAGCAGCAATCGGTCAATCAGAAGTTTTCATTACGGTTAAAAAGCAAATCGGTAAATTACCGCCGAATCGTTTGTATACATTATGTGCGTCGGCGATGTCGACGGTTTCAATGTCAATCGTCGGTGCATACATGACGATGGTCGAACCGAAATATGTCGTCACAGCAATCGTCTTGAACTTATTTGGTGGATTCATGATCGTTTCAATCATCAATCCGTATACAGTTGATCCAAAAGAAGACATTTTGGAAATCGTTGAAGAAAAACAAACGTTCTTCGAAATGCTCGGCGAATACATCATGGATGGATTCAAAGTTGCCATCATCGTCGGTGCGATGTTGATCGGATACAATGCTTTGATCGGCATGGTCAACGATATCTTCTTGATGGTTCTCGGTATCTCGTTCCAGGATATTCTCGGTTACATCTTCGCACCATTCGCTTTCATCATGGGGATTCCATGGGCGGAAGCAGTCAGTGCCGGTAGTATCATGGCCACGAAATTGATTACAAACGAATTCGTCGCGATGCTCAGCCTGCCTGAATACGCAAAAGAATTCTCGGCACGGACACTTGGAATCGTTTCCGTTTTCTTGATTTCATTCGCCAATTTCTCGTCAATCGGGATCATCGCGGGTGCTGTCAAAGGACTCGACGATCGTCAAGGAAGTGTTGCAGCGAGCTTCGGACTGAAATTACTTTACGGAGCAACACTCGTCAGTGTCTTGACGGCAATCGTCGTCAGTATCTTACTCTAAATCGTATACGACTGGCAGAGCTGTCATTTCTTAAACAAAGCAGGACCCGACTAGAAATCGGGTCCTGCTTTTGGTTTCTACTATTTTTAGCCGCGTGAAGCAATACCGACCCGTTCATGATGGAACAGTCCTTCGGCGTACACTTCGTAAGCGAAGCGGGCGACATTCATTCTTGGAATCGGTCCGGTTTCATGCGTGAATCGATTGGATTCAATCAAGACGTCCTCGATTGCATCTTCTTCGACGAGTTGTGTCGGGCAAATGATCGTATAGTCGACATCCGCATCCTTTAACGTTAAATACGCTTTCAGATGGTCTTCAGCCGCAATCGTCGAGCGCCGGCGGGATTCACTGGACTGGAACCGGTATTTTCCCGGCTCTTCCGAAGCATCAAGGATGCCGGCTGTCCCGACGAAGACAATTCGTTCGATCTGCTGTTCTTTCATCTTCGTGACGAGATGCGGTACGGCGACCGAAAGAATCTGTTTTTGATCCGTTCCTAAACAACTGAAGACGGCGCTCGTCCCTTGAATGACACGTTCCAAAGCATCAGCATCCGTCGCATCACCTTCCAAAATTGTCAGGTTGGGATGGTGCGGTAATTCGTGTTGTCTTGAACGGACGAGGGCTTGGACCTTATGCCCTTCTTCGAGCAAAAGATCAAGCAACGGTCGACCGGTTCGTCCTGTCGCACCCAGTAAGCTGAAGGTTGCCATGATGATTCATCCTTTCTGTCATAAGTATATGGAACAGGAGGAACGATGGATTAGATCATTCCTCCTGAAGAGTGTTTATTTGTCAGAAAACATGACGCCGGCTTGACCGTAATCGGTTTTTTCCATCTCTTCGATGAAAACGGTGATATTTTCTTTTGGTGCATCGACGGATTCAGAAACGGCCGCTGTGACTTTCTCGATCAACGCGCGTTTTTGTTCCACCGTGCGTCCGGCTAACATTTTTACGGTAACGTAAGGCATGTAAAATTCCTCCTTCTGGCATAAGTACAATACGCCATCAGTATACCGTACGTCACCCGGGTTCCGTCAAACCGTACATGGAAATTGGAAAAGATGGGTATAGAACAGGAGTAGTCTGTCGGAAGCAAGAAATAGGTACTTAAGAAATGATGAGGATGAGGTGAGAGCATGGAAATGGAACCGGTGATTCGTAAAAAAATCCATACGCTACTGATTTTTGACCGCGCTTTACCAGAAGACAACACATACCCGTTATCAGGCGCAAAAGGTCTCGAAGTCGCAGATGTTTTGTTTGATCAAAATATTCCATTTGGACGGCTCGTAACGGATAAGGAATTGGCAGCGCTTGTCGGAAATGAAGAAGCAAAACGCTACGGGATGTTGACGTTGCTTCGGGATGAGGACCGCTTCAAACCGATTTTTCAAAATCGTAAACCGACACCTGACATCGAAGACGAGTTGGCAGAGCGGATTCGGGAACTGGCCAAGCAATTACGGGCGATTCGTTCGAAATGTTCATCACTGGAGCGGATTGTTCTGTTCGGTCGTGCCTCGCAAACATTGTATGACCGGGCATTGGTGCAACTGGAAGAGCTGAATCCACCCGCTCACGAAGAGCTCACGTCCCTCGAATGTCTGCGGTTACCAACGATCCGTCGTGTCACCCGGGAGCAGCTCGAGATACTCAAACGGTAAACGAAGGCTTGCACCGACTGTTGGATGCGGTATGATAGAAGCAACAGTAGTAAAAGGGGACAAGTAAACGATGGAAAAGAAAATTAACTTCAATATCATTTCAGATAACTCAACGGACGGGCATGGTGGATTTGGTGTCGGAACACTTAGTCTGAACAGCATGTCACCGGTCATCATCTCACCGGAAGACGGTGAAGCCTATATCGATATGGGTGCGATGCATGCGAAAGCAGCCATCGAGAAACGGATTAAATTCACGACGGACAAGGCGGATTCACCAAACGGAAAGCTGTACTGGATCGTTTGGGTGACGGTCGGCCGGAAACCGGAAGGATTTTATTACGGCGGCGTCGCAGCGTGTGACCTGTTAGTCGATGTCGAAGCACGTCGCGGCTTTAAGATCTTGGCGGATCATGTCAATAAGATGGATAAATCGTTAAAAGGACGGATTGTCGTCGATCATATGGACGAAACGTCGAAACACTTATTGCGTGACTTCCTGCAGACACATAAACCGGAGATGTGGGAAAATGCTGAACCGGAATTGCATGAAGCACTCGCTTAAAATAAAAGTGCCGACTCTGTGAAAGAGTTGGCACTTTTTTTTGATTGATTATTTGCGTAACGTTACGACAATCAATTCGGGGTGATTAAAGATTCGGAACGGAAATAAACTGTTACCGAGACCGCGGCTGATGATCAGCCGTGTGTTCTCCATCGTATGTTGTCCGGCGGTCAGGTCAGGGAAAAACCCTTGACCGGGGGCATACATCCCGTCCGTGAACGGCAGGCGGATCTGTCCGCCGTGGGCATGACCGGATAATACGAGGTCCACCTTGCGTTCCGCATATAACGGCAAATATTCCGGACGGTGCGCCATCAACAGCTGGAAGGAACGGGTCTCGGCAGTCGACTGGGCTTGATCGAGACTTTGACGGATGCCGTCCGGCTCCTGCAGTCCTTCACTCCAACGGGTCGTCGTCGGATCGTCAATTCCAAGCAACTCAATGAACTGACCGTCTCGTTCAAGCGGAACGGACGTATTGCGAAGAACGGTGACACCAAGTCGTTCAAGCTTCGGTAAAATCGTCAAATTCAGACGGACTTCATGATTGCCTGTCACGAAATAAACCGGATAGTCCGGTGTCAGTTGTTTCATCAGCAGGAGGGCTTCTTCTTCTCCGTTTCGTCTGGAATCAATCAAGTCACCCGTCATTAAGATGACATTCGGCTGCAGTTTATTCACTTTTTTCAAAAGAACCTTTTGACGGGAACCAAAGGATTTACCATGCAAATCGGCAATCTGTAAAATCTTATAGTCATTAAACGCGGCAGGTAATTTATCCGATTGAACCGTTACTGCCGTCGTGTCGATTTGATTATTTTCCCGGTACAAAAACCAGCTGCTGAGAGCGAGAATGCCGATGGGAATAAACCATTTTTTCTTGACGCGCAAGTCCTCACCCCTTTTCTTATATTCAGCATACCAAAAAGACCCTGACTTCCGCATGACGGAAGACAGGGTCTGACTGCAGTTAGGCTTCTTTTTTCAACTCGTCGGCTGATTTCGCAGCGTCCGGTTCATTGGACAGATCCATGAACAGGGCAATGACCATCATCCCGACGACGAAGATGAACGGGAAGGCGGCAAGAACGGCTGCGGCCTGCAAGGCGCTGAGTCCACCTGAGTACAGGAGAACAGCTGCAATCGATGACTGGATGATTCCCCAAGTCAACTTGATGCGGAGACTCGGCAACAGACTACCGCCGGAAGACAGCATACCGAGAACGTAAGTCGCGGAGTCGGCAGACGTGATGAAGAACGTCGTGATCAAGAAGACAGCAATGATACTGAGGAATGTTCCGAGACCACCGAATGTTTCGAACAAGGCGAACATACCGGTTTCGACCCCTTTTTCGTTGACCGTTGAAATGAGATCAACATTATTGAACAGTTCGTTCCAGATCGCGGATCCACCGAAGACGGAGAACCACAGTAAACCGAAAATCGTCGGTACGAGCATGATACCAAGAACGAACTCACGAATCGTCCGTCCTTTTGAGACACGGGCGATGAACGTTCCGACGAACGGCGACCAGGAAATCCACCATGCCCAGTAGAAGATTGTCCAGTCATTGATCCATCCTCGTTCATCGGGATTGAAGGCTGACGCCCGGAAGCTCATTGTCGGTAGGTTTTGCAAGTAAGCACCTGTCGTTTGAACAAACAGATCCATGATGAAGCTGAACGGTCCGAGGAACAGAACCCCAACCATCAAGAGGATCGCCAAGACAATATTGGCGTTGCTCAAGCGGACGATTCCTTTATCAAGACCGGAAGCGGCACTGATCATGTAGAGAACGGACACGACCAAAATGATGATTAACTGAGTGGAGAAAGAGTTTGGAATTCCGTCGGCGAGGAAATGAAGACCACCGGAAATCTGTTGGGCACCAAGTCCGAGTGATGTGGCAACACCAAACGCTGTCGCGACAATCGCAAGTACTTCAACCGTTCCTTTACCGGCCGCTTCGTACTTCGGTTTCATCAGGGAAGCAACGGTATCACCGATTGTGGCCGGACGTCCTTTACGGAACGTCGAGTAAGCGATGGCGAGGGCGACGACCGCATAGAGTGCCCACGGATGCAGACCCCAGTGGAAAAAGGAATAACGCATGGCGAGTGGAGCAGCATCTGTCAGGTCGTTTGTCGCGACCGGGGGGGTATGAAAATGGGTCAGTGGTTCTGAGACACCCCAAAAGACTAAACCAATCCCCATACCGGCACTGAACAGCATCGCGAACCAGGAAATTAAACCGTATTCCGGACGATCGGAATCTTTACCGAGTCGGATTGAGCCGAAACGGGAAAAAATGAGAAAGATAGCAATTAATAAAAAGGCACTCATACCAAAAAGATAAAGCCAGCCGAAGCCGTTCGAAACAAAGCTTTGGGCGATGCCTGTGACATTTCCGAGATTTGCGGCACCAATGAGTGATTCAGGCAAGATTCCCCATATGGTAAAGAGCACACAGAAAATGACAGAGATGATAAAGACATTCGTAATTTTACTTTTTCGTTTATTTTCCATCGTGATCAACACCTTCTTTCGAATTTTACATGTAGTTTTGTAACTCTTTTAGACAACGACATTAGTAATACCCGTGTCATTTGAAAACAAAACCTTATCACGCAAGTTCTAACCGTAACAAAGTTGGAGCGGACTGGCAAACGAAAATGGGTAATGATGGGAAGGGAGGGGTCAAGAAACAAAGCGTTGTAATCTAGAAAAACCCTGGAATAAAGCCTTTGAATTGATGAAACAGACAGAATGAAAAAGTTTGATTATTTATTATTTCCCGGTTCTTCTATTTTGTAACATGCATTTAAGATACATTGATGAAGCAAAAAAACAGACGGAGTGAAACGGGTTTGATATCGTATCAGGTAGTCATCATATTACTCAGGAGGAATCAGTCATGAATCACGATCAGACAAAACAACAGATTATCGATGCTTTTCAGTTCCGTCATGCGACGAAATCATTTGATCCGACTAAAAAAATACTGGCGGATGATTTTCAATTTATCCTCGAAACAGCCCGTCTTTCACCGAGTTCTTTCGGATACGAACCATGGAATCTGCTTGTCATGCAAAATGAAGCCGTTCGAAATGATATTCGGGACGTCTCATGGGGCGCACAAGGTCAATTGCCGACAGCGAGCCACTACGTCATCTTCCTCGCCCGGACAGGTGGACAGATGCAACCGGACGGGGCGCACGTGAAACATATGATGGATGTACTCGGTCTGTCGGATGAAGCAAAAGCCGGCCGGACAAAACGGTATGGTCTGTTCCTCGAAGAAGATTTCAAGATTGGGGATAATGAAAAGGCGATGACCGATTGGTCGGCGAAACAAGCCTATATCGCGCTCGGAAACATGATGTCGACAGCAGCGCAAATCGGCATCGACTCGTGTCCGATTGAAGGATTCGATCAGCAGGCGGTGGAACAGATTCTCGAACGGCACGGTGTGCTCGACCGGTCTGTTTTCACCGTACCGGTCATGGTCGCATTCGGCTACCGAGCGGATGAACCAAAACGGTCGAAGCAGCGTCGGTGCCTGGATGAAATCGTCACGTTCGTCGACTAAAAAAACAGTCGAATCTTTTCGAATTATATAGAAGTTTCTTTCAAAGTCCGGTATACTCGCATTTGTATGATTAAGAAGCGCCGTAAACGCCACTCGCATACGAACAACTTTTGTCTTGATGAAAGAAAGGGGTTCTATCGCAAATGGAACAAAAATTAAAGTTATGGTTCACGGAACACCAAACGGAAGATTACGGTATCACATTCCGTGTCAACCACGTTTATGAGAGCGAACAAACGGAGTTTCAACGCCTGGAGATGGTTGAGACGGACGAGTTCGGTACAATGTTGTTACTTGACGGAATGGTCATGACGACAGATCGTGATGAGTTTGTTTATCACGAAATGGTCGCACACGTCCCACTCTTCACACACCCGAATCCAAAATCTGTTTTGGTCGTCGGTGGAGGAGACGGCGGAGTCATCCGTGAAGTCTTGAAGCATCCATCTGTTGAGAAGGCTGTTCTTGTCGAAATCGACGGAAAAGTCATCGAATACTCGAAAAAATATTTACCAAACATCGCAGGTGGTCTCGATGACGCCCGTGTTGAAGTCATCGTTGGAGACGGGTTCATGCATATTGCAGAAGCGGTCAATGAGTATGACGTCATCATGGTCGATTCGACAGAACCGGTCGGTCCGGCCGTCAACCTGTTCACAAAAGGATTCTATTCTGGAATCTCGAAAGCATTAAAAGAAGACGGTATTTTCGTCGCTCAGTCGGATAACCCATGGTTCACACCGGAGTTAATCCGTGATGTACAACGTGACGTGAAAGAAATCTTCCCGATTACAAAACTCTACATCGCTAACGTTCCGACGTATCCGAGCGGTCTGTGGACATTTACGATCGGATCAAAAAAACATGATCCGCTCGCAGTCGCACCAGAGCGTTTCCACGAGATCGAAACGAAATATTATACACCGGAACTTCATACAGCTGCATTCGCGCTACCGAAGTTTGTCAAAGATTTAACGATCTAATTACACATCAGGAGTGTTCCGTTTTCAGGGGCACTCCTTTCTATGAATGGAGGAATAATCATGCGGTTTGATGAAGCTTACTCAGGTAAGGTATTTATCGCGAGTCAACCGACTCACGAAGATGCAAAAGGTGTGTTGTACGGTATGCCGATGGACTGGACGGTCAGTTTCCGTCCAGGTTCACGGTTTGGTCCGGCCCGGATCCGCGAAGTGTCACTCGGACTCGAAGAATACAGTCCGTATCTTGACGGTGATATCGCCGATGCAAAATTATTTGACGCCGGTGACATCCCGTTGCCGTTCGGGAATGCGCAAAAATCACTTGATATGATTGAAGAATACGTCGACTCGTTATTGACGGCAGGCAAGTTCCCGCTTGGAATGGGCGGCGAACACCTCGTTACGTGGCCGGTCGTCAAAGCCTTTGATAAACATTACGATGATTTTGTCGTTCTGCATTTTGATGCGCATACGGATTTACGCGATTCGTATGAAGGCGAACCGTTGTCACACTCGACACCGCTTAAAAAGATTGCGAACTTAATTGGACCGGAAAACTGTTATTCATTCGGGATTCGTTCAGGGATGAAAGAAGAGTTTGAATGGGCGAAAACGTCCGGTTACAACCTGTTCAAATACGAAATCGTTGAACCGTTGAAAGCCGTTTTACCAAAGCTTGCCGGTAAAAAGGTCTACGTGACGATCGATATCGATGTCCTTGATCCGTCAGCGGCACCGGGAACAGGCACGCAGGAAATCGGCGGCGTGACGACAAAGGAATTACTTGAAGTCGTCCATATGATCGCCCGTGCCGATGTCGACGTTATCGGAGCCGATCTCGTCGAGGTTTGTCCGGCGTACGATCAATCGGATATGACGGCAATCGCAGCTGCAAAAGTCTTGCGTGAAATGATGATCGGGTTCATTAAATAAACGATAACAAAAAGGTCAGATCCGTTTTTGCGGAATCTGACCTTTTTTTTCCGGGCAGCGATTATTCCATCCAGTTCAAGCGAAAACGCAATGTGCTGTTGTCCTCAACATCAGCACACTCAGATATTTACAGCCCAAAAATATTATTTTAAATTTAAGATGTCACCACGATAAAAATATTTTTTGGACAGAAGTAATAGTTCTGCAGTAAACGGATTTGTTGGTTTGAGAGCGGAATACATCATGACATGAAAGGTGGAAAAAAGATGAAGAAACTCTTATCTTTCGTCACAGCTGCTTTGCTATTCGCACTTTTTGTGCTCCCGGTAGGCGCGGCGGACGATGCAATGGTTCGTGTAATTCATGCTTCACCTGATGCTCCAGCAGTGGATATCGCCGTCGATGGCAAAAAAGCGGTATCCGGAGCAGAATTCAAAGCAGTCACTGACTATCTCACACTCCCAGCCGGAGAACATAAAGTAGAAGTCTTCGCAGCCGGTACAACAAAGGATCCTGTACTTTCTCAAACACTCAATATCGAAGCTGGAAAATTCTATTCTGTAGCTGCAATCGGTAAATTGGCAGATATCAAACTCGCCGTCATGGAAGATAACGGCAAAGGGGAAGACGGCAAATCAATGGTCCGTGTCGCTCACTTTGCACCGGATGCACCAGCTGTTGACGTCGCACCAAAAGGCGGAGATCCACTCTTCAGCGACCTTGAATTCTCGAAAGTCTCAGACTACGGCACACTCGATGCCGGAACGTATGACCTTGAAGTACGACCAGCCGGTGCGACGGATGTCGTCAAAGCACTCGACGGCATCAAGCTCGACAGCGGTAAAAACTATACAGCACTCGCAATCGGTTTACTTGAAGGAGAACCGGCATTTGACGTTCTCTTGATTCCGGACGGCGGTGAAATGGCAGCAATGCCTGACACTGGTCTTGGCGGAACAACGGAAACGTCATCAATGGCAACAACTTGGGCACTCGTAGCACTTGCTGGAGCAGCGCTGGTTGGGACAGCTTATGTCGTCCGTCGTAAACAAAACGCGTAATCTCTTATTGTTACTCACCGTGTTGCTTGCAGGATGCGGCGGAGCGGAGGAAACTTCGCCTCCACGCTCTGTGGAACCGGCAACACCTGTCGTCGAGTCACCGGCACTAAAGTCTGACGCAAAGACAGAAGCAGTCGAAACATTCATCCCGAATCGTTTGAAGATCCCGGCGATCGATGTGAATGCAAAAATTGAAGTCGTTGGAAAAGATGCTAAAGGACGGATGAATGTTCCGGAGCAGACGGATCAAGTCGGTTGGTACCGATATGGCGCCAAAGCTAATCAGACCGGCAATGTCATTTTGGCAGGACATTTAGATGATACGAACGGTCCGGCTGTCTTTTATGACTTGGCAAAAGCGAAACGGGGACAACGGATTGAAGTAAGCGCTAAAACGGGAGAGCAGGTTTCATACGTGGTGACGAACGTAATGTCTTATCCCGTTGATCAGGCACCGGTCGGCTCTATTTTCGGAGCGACATTGGCGCAACGTTTGACGTTAATTACCTGTGTCGGAACGTTTACCCAATCAAAAGGATACGATCAGCGATTGGTTGTGACGGCTGAACAGGAAAAATAAACGAAGGGACCTCTCCGCTGACGGACAGGTCCCTTTTGTATGTGCTATTGGTTTTAAGCATTCACTTCAGAAGCGGCGACCAAATCCGTCGTTAAGGCAGATAACCCTTGCGTCGTCTGGCTGATACCTTGAATCGTTTGTACGATTTGGCTTAAATCATTTTTATTACGGCCGAACATCTCCAAGTAGTTCTCCATTTCCTGTTTGACGGTATGGATGCCGCTCTTGACTTGTTGCAGTTCGTTACGCGAAGCGGAGTTTGATCGTGTGATGTCTTCCATTTGCGAAACGAGTTCATTGATGTTGCCATTATTTTTTTGGATCAGGCTGTTGATGCTGCTGCTGAGCAGTTTTGCGTTTTCCGCCAGGTTCCGGACTTCAATCGCAACGACGGAGAAACCTTTCCCATGCTCTCCGGCACGAGCAGCTTCGATAGAAGCATTTAGGGCGAGCAGGTTCGTTTGATTGGCGATGTCTTCGATACCTTGTGTCATCTTGACGATTTCATCTGACGTCGTTTTCAGTTGCTGGAGACTCGTCAATGACGTGCTGACTTGTGACGTGGCTTGAGCAAATTGATGTTCCATCTTTTCCATCTGGGTCTCGTTTTCCGAGGTCAGTCCGACCAGATTGCGGCTTGTTTTTTCCGTCTGGTCCGTTTCAGATAAGATTTGTGTTGCCCGACGGCTTGTTTCAGAAATTGCACCTTCCGTCTGTTCGACAGTGCTTGCGACTTCCTGACTGACGCGTACGACATCCTGCAAGAGCCGGCTCCGGGATTCATTTGCTGCACTGACTTCGTGTAAGCGGGCATCGACATACTGGCTCGTCACGATTTGAGCATCAAGATTCATCGCGTGGTTCAGTGCAAGAATCGCATTCGTCAATTGTGCCGGTTCATGTTGAAAATGTTCGACGATTTTCGGAATCAATAACGTATTGAACGCCGCATAGGAAGCGATGAACCAGGTCACCGGGACAAAGTTACGGTTATGGGTTTTACCCATCCGTGTCCGCATCGCAAGAAATTTATCATCCATGTTTCCCGTCAGTAAACTGCCGAAGTAGTCAGCGAAGACTTTTTTCAGACGTTCACGTGTCGAAGAAGTTTGAGCAATCTGTACCATTTCAGGGTGAAGCAGTAAATGATCAAGGACTTGTTCGAGTACTTCATCGAGGATGCTGTTGACGACAGGCGCCATTGCTTTTAGTGTTTGCAGATGTTCTTCCGTGTAGCCCATGTATTCTAAGCGTCCCGTTAAGCTCGGATCACTTGTTTTTGTAATGAGTCGTTTGTCTGGAAATCCGATTGTCGCCTGATAGGCCGACATCGATGATTTAGCTTTAAATGGATTGCGCACGATATGCCCCCGATTTTCTTGGAATTAAGATTTTTAGTGTCTTATTTGTTATCGGTTGTTTTCAGAAATCCGATAATCTTTTTCTTCAAAAAGTACAGCGACAGACAAAATCATTGACTTAAAAACAAAAAACTCATGATCGGGGATCATGAGTGGAATGACCGCTTCTGAAATGAAGGGTACATGCTATATGTGTCACGCGATGAATTAAACAGGTTGATCTTCCTGAAACGCTTTTTGGGCATCGACAATTGATCGCATCCGACTTACACAAGTCTGGACGAATTGAATGTCGATGGACGTAAACCGGGTGACAGGTCCTTTGGCTGATTCAGCACTGAATGTGAAGGTTCCGAGATTCCAAAGTTCGATTTTAAATCGTTTTCCTTTGTTGTCATCGAAGTGTTCTACGAATTCGATTTTCGGTACCATACGAACCCCTCCTTGTAGAACCATTCCCGTTTTTTTCAAAATAAAAAAGCCAAACTGCATGTTTCACGCAGTTTGGCTAAAAAATTATGCGGTCGGAACGTCATAGCCGATTTCTTCAATCGCTTCGACAAGACGTTCTGTCGCGACGTCTTCGTGTGTGACGGTGACATTGTTGTCTGCCAGTGAGACGGTTGCATTCGTGACACCGTCGAGTTCGTTTAACGCCGATTCGACGCTTGCTTTACAGTGATTGCACGTCATTCCGACGACAGTTAAAGTTGTTTCTTTCATGATTGGTTTCCTCCTTTGGATAGTGGAATACGTTTTAAGCGTAACGCATTTGTGACGACAGAGACAGAGCTGAATGCCATCGCGGCACCTGCGACCCAAGGGGCAAGCAGTCCGAGGCAGGCAACCGGAATCCCGATTGCATTATAACCGAGGGCGAAAAACAGGTTCTGCCGAATGTTCTTCATCGTTTGTTCGCTGAGACGGATGGCTGTAATGACTTGTTGCAAATCATGTCCAAGTAACGTGACGTCTGCCGCTTCGAGTGCGACATCGGTCCCGCTGCCGAGAGCAATCCCGACATTTGCCGTCGCAAGAGCCGGTGCATCATTGATCCCGTCTCCGACCATCGCGACACGCTGTCCGTTTGCTTGAAGCGTTTTGATGTGATCGGCTTTTTCAATCGGCAAAACGTCGGAAAACACATGGCTGTGTGGTATCTGAAGCTCGGTCGCGAGCTGTAAGGCGACTTCGCGACGGTCTCCGGTCAGCAGGTAGACCGCTTTTGTCTGCTGAATCTCCTGAATGACCTGTTTGGTAGTCGGTTTCAATTCATCGCGGATGGCATATCCGGCTTCTATTATACCGTTGACGGTGACATAGACGACCGTTGCACCGCTTGATGTCCAGTCTGGAAGGGAAAGACCGTGCTCCTGCATCATCCGTACCGATCCGACCATGACATCGTGTCCCATAATCGACCCGCGGACACCGCGTCCGGGATCGACGGTGAAATGTTCGATATCAAAGACGACGTCGCGCTCTTCCGTGATCGCATGAGCGAGTGGATGTTCCGATTTTTTTTCAAGAGCCGCTGCAAAATCCAGTGCCTGTTCCTGTCCGAACGTCTCGATGACGACCGGACGTCCGATCGTCAATGTTCCTGTTTTGTCAAAGACAACCGCATCGACGTGCTGCAACGATTCGAGTTGGGCACCGCCCTTGAACAGAACACCGTGTTCCGCACCTTTGCCGGTTCCCACCATGATCGATGTCGGAGTGGCGAGCCCAAGAGCACAAGGACAGGCGATGACAAGAACGGCGATGGCTGGACGAATTGCTTCGGCGAACGAGCCGGTCGTCCACCACCAGACAGCAAGTGTTACAAGGGCGATGGCGACGACGATTGGGACGAAGATTCCGGAAATCCGGTCCGCCTGACGCTGGATAGGGGCTTTTTCCGTCTGTGCTTGTTCGACGACACGGATGATGCCGGCGAGCATCGTCTCCTGACCGACTTTCGTCGCTTCAATCGTCAGGTATCCGTTCGTGTTCAAGGTGCCGCCAATCACGACGTCACCGGTTCCTTTATGAGCCGGAAGCGGTTCGCCGGTCAACATGGATTCATCGAGATAGGCATCACCCGTTGTGATGATGCCGTCGACTGGGATTTTTTGACCGGGTTTGACGATCAACTGCATACCGGGTTTGACCTGATCGAGCGAAACCGTCCGTTCGACACCTTGTTCCAACACGACGGCATCCGTCGCTTGTAAGGAAAGGAGGCTTTTGATGGCACCGGTCGTCTGTTGTTTGGCACGATCTTCCAGTACTTTCCCGAGCAGCACGAGCGTAATCAGGACGGCACTCGTCTCGAAGTAGAGATTCGGCATCAATGGGTGAATCATCATTTCCGCAACGGAATAGAAATAGGCTGCGGACGTTCCGAGTACGACCAGGACATCCATGTTGGCACTTCCACTGCGAAGACTTTTATAGGCACCGACATAGAAGGGGGCACCGATGACGAACTGGACCGGCGTCGCCAAAGCGAACTGGAACCAGGGATTCATCAGCCAAGGCAGATGGACCGGACTGTTCGGAATGTGGGAGACCATACTGAGCAGTAACGGCAGGGACAAGAAAGCTGCTATCCAAAAGCGATAGAGCATCCGGCGGTTTTGGACCTGTTCATGTGGTGTCGTCTTGATGGTGGCACCGTATCCGATTTTTTTAATCTTATCTAAAATCAGTTGTTCGTCCATTTCTTCCGGAACAGCAATCCGTGCTGTTTCGAGCGGCAGGTTGACGGTGGCTTCGACTCCGTCCATCCGGTTCAACACCTTTTCGATCCGGGCCGAACAGGCGGCACATGTCATGCCTTCGATATTCAGTTCCATTGTTTTCGACATTGAAATCCCTCCTTACTTCTTAAGACGGGCAATAACGGCCATCAGTTCATCAACGTAGACATCGGTATCCTGTTTGCCGGTCGCCGCATCGTGCATACACATTTTGACGTGACGTTCGATGACCTGCAACTCGACTTGGCGGAGCGCCGCTTGAATCGATGCGGTCTGGGTCAGGATATCGATACAATACCGGTCTTCTGCGACCATGTTGGCAATACCGCGGACCTGACCTTCAATTCGTTTTAATCGTTTCATCAAAGCATCTTGTTCCTCGGGTGAACGGGGAACAAGGGGATGATCATGTGTCATGAGGACACCTCTTTTCCGGATTAGTTGATACACCGAGTATATCATATAGGTATAGGGGGTACCAGTATAAAGGTTGGAGCTTGAAAAAACTAAATGAAAAAGGACTGACTCAAAAGTCAGTCCCTTGCTCTGGTACGCTGTTGGATCAACAACGAATCATGTTATTGATTGGAAACTTGCGGTTTAATGATTTGTTCGTTCAATGAACGATTGCTGATGATATCTTCCGCTTGTGTCGACCGTTTGATGAAGAACGAGAGGACAAACGCAAGACCGGCGATGAACGTTGAGATGAAGAACGCATAGTTGATACCGTCAAGCGTTGCCTGCATCACGATTTGTTGTTTCATCGCGGCAGCAGCTTCCGCTGTTGGTTGGCTCGTCATGTTTTTCGCTGCTTCTTGTGCGAGTTCCGTACCACGCGTTTTTGCATGCGTCGACATAATCGTAACGAGCAACGCTGTTCCGATGGCACCCGAGACTTGTTGCAACGTATTATTCATCGCTGTCCCGTGCGGATAGTAACGGGTCGGTAATTGGTTCAAACCGTTTGTTGAGACCGGCATCATAACCATTGACATCCCGAACATCCGGAGGGAATAAAGGACGATGAGATGAGTATACGTCGTATCCATTTTAAGTTGGCTGAAAAGATAGGTTGTGACAACCGTAATGAACAGGCCGGTGATGGCGAGTGGACGACCGCCAATTTTATCGAACAGTTTTCCGTTGATTGGTGACATGACCGCCATTAGGATCGCACCAGGCAGTAACATCAGACCGGCATCAAGCGGAGAAATACCGCGAATCGTCTGAACATAAATCGGTAACAATAACATCCCGGAGAACATGGCGATCGTCACGACGATCGAGATGGCGGACGATAAAGCAAACATTGGATAACGGTAAATCTTGAAGTTGAGCATTGGGCGTTCCATTCTCAATTGACGCATGATGAACGTCACGAGTGCAACGACCCCGATGACTAACGCTAAAATGACTTGAAGACTATCCCAACCTTTTGAACCGGCAGAGCTGAAACCGTACAGAAGACCGCCGAATCCGAATGAAGATAAGACGACGGACATAAAGTCGAGTTTTGCGCCAGAACGTTCTTTGACGTCACGAAGCAGGACGAAGCCGGCGACGAGAACAATCAAAGCAATTGGTGTAATGAAGTGGAACAACATCCGCCAATCGTAATGTTCGATGATCCAACCGGATAGGGTTGGTCCGATCGCAGGAGCCCCCATCATGATGAGGCCGAAGAAGCCCATCGCCGTTCCGCGTTTTTCAATCGGGAAGCTGACGAGCATGACGTTCATCAGAAGCGGCATCATGATTGCAGATCCGGAAGCCTGGATCATCCGTCCGGCAAGCAGGACCGGGAAAGCGTCCGCAAATCCTGCAAGAATCGTACCCGCAGAGAACAGTGTCATCGCGAGCAGGAACAGACGGCGGACCGAGAATTTTTGAATCAGGAAAGCAGAAGTCGGAATCAAAATCCCGTTGACAAGCATGAAACCGGTCGATAACCACTGGACCGTTGACGTTTCAATCTCCAGATCCTTCATGATCGAAGGTAAGGCGATGTTGAGTAAGGTGTTATTTAAGAATGCAATAAAGGCACCGATCATCAATACGGCAAGGATGCCGTAAGGGGGACGAGCGGTAGCAGATTTTTCATGTGACATGGTTTTCCTCCTTAATGAACTAACAGTACACAATTCTATACGGTCGTTATATCTGTTGTCTATCTTAATCTGATTTAGCTTGAATTACAAATATTAATAGCTAAGAAAGGTAATTTTATTTTTTGTGAAGGAGACGGGCGTGAATCGAACGTTGGTTCATTAAAAAACGTGCGCTTTCTCCTGTGTAAACTGCAACAGGAGAAAGCGCACGTTTGGCGAAACGGGGTCGGATTACCCGACATGTGTGTGTAAAGCGTCTGATGTGATGTCATAGTGAGAAGTCGTCCAGACTGCTCGTCCGTCTTGAATGTACAAGACCTGCGGTGATTCGTGCCGGACGTTGTAATGTTCTGCGATGTGATTCGATAACGTCCGTGCTTCCTGAATCAATAAATAGGCAGTCGGAACTGCTGTCTCATCCGCATATTTCGTATAGGCGGAAAAACCGGCCGAACTGATCGGGCAGGTCGTACTGTGTTTACAAATCACAAATGTTGGGTGTTCGGAAACGAATTGGTCGAAGTCGGAAATCGATTGTAGTTTTCTGAGTTGAGTCATTTTTATCAGCCTCCATAAGTCCGTAGACGGTCACTTAACTTCAGATTTTCCCTGTAATCGACCGGACAGTCAATTAAAACGGGTCCGTCACTCAGAAAAGCCTGTTCGAGACAACTGGATAGAGTACCGTGTTCCCCGACACGCAGACCCAGTGCACCAAAGGCGGTAGCCAGTTGAACGAGATCCGGATTGTCGAATTCGATATAAGGTGCACGACCGTAAGCTTGCTGTTGTTTCCATTCAATCAGTCCGTATGTGCCATCGCGCCAGATGATGACGACGATCGGCAATTTCAACCGAACCGCGGTTTCGAGATCCTGACCATTCATTAAGAAGGCACCGTCTCCTGAAGCACAGAGGACACGTTGTTCCGGATGCAACAGTTTAGCGGCAATCGCACTCGACAAGCCATATCCCATCGAAGAAAAACCGTTGGAGATGAACAATTGATTAGGACGTGTCGTCTGAAAATGCCGTCCGAGCCATACTTTGTGGGCACCGACATCGGAAAAAATCATCCCGTCCTCACCTGTTGCCTGTTCGAGCTCACGCACGATGCTTTGAGGATGGAGCGGAAGGGCGAGGGAATACGTCGCCTGGATTTCTTGACGCAGCCGGTCACGGTCCTGTTGCCATCCGGTCCAGGATCGGTTCGGAATACTTTCCGAGAGCAGATGCAAGATATCGGGTAACGAGCCGATCAGATTCGCGACAACAGGATAGAACTGATCGATTTCATGTTGATTGGTATCGATATGCAAAACGGGTGTCTGATTCGGATTCCATTTTGAAGGAGGCAATTCCGTAATGTCGTAGCCGACCGCGATAATTAAATCGCTTTGATCAAGAATCCGTTGATTGTAATCAGCGTTCGGCAAGCCGATCGTATGGGCGGCCAGCTCGTGTAACGAAGACAAGGCGCCTTTTCCCATCATCGTCTCGACGACGGGAGCCCCCAATCGTTCGGCGAAAGCGCGGAAAGCCTCTGTCGCCCCGCTGCGGTTGATTCCGAATCCGGCAATCACGACCGGACGTTCTGCCTGTTCGATTCGTAACAGGACATCACTATCAGTCACGGATGTCGGATGCAGAAAAGTCGGGGGACTGTTCTGTAAAAAGGACATTTTGGCATCGACATCGGCCTTCGCAATATCTTCCGGGAACGACAGATGGGTCGCACCGGGCTTTTCGGAAACAGCCTTTGCGAAAGCCTGACGAACGACTTCTGAAATGACTTCGCCGGAAACAATCGATGTGCTGGATTTGGTAATCGGCCGGTACATCTCGACCAAATCAAACATTTGATGGGACGCTTTATGCTGGCGCCACGTCGCACCTTGTCCGGTGATGGCGACGACAGGGGAGTGATCCATTGTCGCGCTTGCGATCCCCGTCATCATGTTGGTCGCGCCGGGACCGAGCGTCGACAGACAGACACCGGGACGTCCGCTTAACCGACCGAACATCGACGCCATGAAGGCGGCGTTCGTCTCATGACGTGTCGTGATGAACGTGATATCCGATTTACTTATGGCTTCGAGCAGCGTGATGTTCTCTTCACCGGGCACACCGAAGATATGGGTTACGCCTTCCGCTTCCAGACACTGGACAAACCGTTCCGCCGCGTTCATTGATCGAGTCCGCCAATCGATACATATTTGGTCTCGAGGTAGGCTTCGAGACCTTCCGATCCGCCTTCACGACCGACGCCGGACTGTTTCATGCCGCCGAAAGGAGCCTGGGCAGCGGAAGGCACACCGTCATTCCATCCGACGATTCCGTAATCGAGATGCTCGATGGCTTTAAAAGCGCGGGCATAGTTGTTCGTAAAGACATAAGAGGCGAGGCCAAACGGCGTTTGATTGGCATAATGAACGGCTTCTTCATCTGAACTCACACGCTGGACAGGCGCAACCGGACCAAACGTTTCTTCGTTCATGATCAGCATTTGCGGCGTAACGTCAGCGAGTACAGTTGCTTCATAGTAGTAGACATCATTGTCGTCGTCGGTTTGTCCGGATCCGCCGGTCACGATGCGGGCACCGGCCGAGGTGGCATCATCGACATGTTTTTTGACCTTATCGTATCCGGCCTTATTGATCATCGGACCGATTTTCGTCTCCTGATCGAGTCCGTTGCCGGTTTTCAGTTTTGCTGTTTCCTGACCGAGCTTTTCGACGAATTCGTCATAAATCGAGTCCGAAACATAAATCCGGTTACCGCAGACACACGTCTGGCCGCCGTTACGGAACTTCGATTTAATCGTTTCTCTGACGGCAAGATCGAGATCGCAATCGTCAAAGACAAGAATTGGAGCATGTCCACCGAGTTCGAGAGACATCGCTTTGATGGTCTCCGCACCTTGAGCCATCAACGTCCGACCGACTTCCGTCGACCCCGTGAACGTGATTTTGGCGACATGCGGATGTGTCGCCAGCGATTCGCCTAAGTCTTTCCCGCTTCCGGTCACGGCATTGACGACGCCGTCCGGAATCCCGACTTCCTGGCAGAGCTCGAGCAGACGGAGTGCCGTCAATGGAGTAGCCGTCGGTGGTTTTAAGACAAACGTACAGCCTGCGACGAGCGCCGGGGCTAACTTTCGGGTAATCATCGCAGCCGGGAAGTTCCACGGGGTAATCGCAGCGACGACCCCGACCGGTTGTTTGATGACATGAAGGCGTTTCGTCGCATCGTGTGACGGGATGATACGCCCGTAGGCCCGCTTTCCTTCTTCCGCAAACCATTTGACGAAGTTTGCTGCGTATTCGACTTCACCTTCCGATTCCGCAAGCGGTTTTCCCATCTCGAGTGTCATCAAGCGGGCCAATTCGTCTTTTTTCTCGAGCATCTTCGCATACAACTTTTCAAGAAGAGCTGCTCGTTCGTACACGGTCCGTTTCGACCAGTCGGGGAAAGCGTTGTGAGCCGCTTCGACGGCATCGTTGACGTCAGATTTCGTTCCGTTTGGTACACTGCCGACGACTTCACCTGTCGCCGGATTTTTGACATCCGTCCGTTCACGTCCCTGATCGAGCCACTGTCCATTGATTAAAAACTTCCCATTCATCTTACAGAATCCCCCTTTTTAATTCGCATTGTTAAGGATATACCCGAAGATTGAAAAAAAGATTCTCTTTTCCGAAAAAGGTTGTGCAAAAGGCTAGAAATTGACCGATAAACAGTGTAGGATAATTCAGTAAATGTAATGTATTTTCTCGATAATAATTCGTAAAGAAATGAAATTTCTGCATGTATGTGAAGTGATGGAGAATGTCTTGAATCATTGACATTCCAACTAGGTTTGATAAGATGAATATAGGGTAATTGCGCAATCGGTTGCGCTTAAATGAAATCTACCGAGAAACGATATAAAACATCGAGAATTACTATAAAAAAACGGACAACAAAGACTGAAATACGAGAGGATTTATCCATAATGACACAAATGATACCGCGCCCTGAAACGGCACACAAAACACTTACACGAGCTTGGTGGAAAGAAGCCGTTGCTTACCAAATCTATCCACGCAGCTTTTATGATGCAAACAATGATGGAATCGGCGATATCCCGGGTATCATCGCAAAATTGGATTATCTGAAAGATCTCGGAGTCGATGTATTATGGATTTGCCCAATGTTTAAATCACCGAATGATGACAACGGATATGACATCAGTGATTACGAAGATATCATGGACGAATTCGGAACAATGGCCGATTTTGATTTATTAATGGAAGAAGCGCATAAACGTGACATTAAAGTCTTGCTTGATTTGGTCGTCAACCATACGTCGGATGAACACCCGTGGTTCCTTGAGTCGCGTTCATCAAAAGACAACGACAAACGGGATTGGTACATCTGGAAAGATGCCGTCAACGGTGGCGAACCGAACAACTGGGAAAGTATTTTCGGAGGATCGGCTTGGGAATACGACGAAAAAACGGAACAATACTTCCTCCACGTTTTCTCACGCCGTCAGCCGGACTTGAACTGGCGTAATAAAGACATGCGTCAGGCCGTCTATACGATGATCAACTGGTGGCTCGATAAAGGGGTCGACGGATTCCGGATCGATGCCATCAGCCACATTAACAAAGATCAATCGTACGCGGATCTTCCGAATCCACTCGGGATGCCGCATGTGCCATCGTTTGAGATGCACATGAATGTCGAAGGAATCCACGAATACCTTGAAGAATTGAAAAACGAGACGTTCTCAAAATACGACATCATGACAGTCGGTGAAGCGAACGGTGTAACGCCTGAAGAAGCCGATCTTTGGGTCGGAGAAGAAAACGGTAAGATGAACATGGTCTTCCAGTTTGAACACATGGACCTGTGGCGGGCAGATGCCGAAAAAGGCGTCGACGTTGTCAAACTGAAACAAGTTTTGACGAAATGGCAAAAAGGACTTGAAGAAACAGGCTGGAACGCACTGTATCTTGAAAACCACGATAAGGTCCGCTCCGTCTCCCTTTGGGGTGATGAAGGACAATACTGGAAACAAAGCGCGAAGTCACTTGCGATGATGTATTTCTTCATGCAAGGAACACCGTTCATCTATCAAGGACAAGAAATCGGGATGACGAACGTCCAGTTCCCGGATATCTCCGACTACGATGATGTCGCGACGAAAAACATGTACAACATGCAACTGGCATCAGGGAAAACACATGAAGAGATCATGGAAGTCATCTGGAACTCGTCGCGTGATAACTCCCGGACACCGATGCAGTGGACAAATGAACAAAACGGCGGTTTCTCGGAACAATCCCCATGGTTCGGTGTCAATCCGAACTTTGCCGACATCAACGTGGCGGCGCAGCAAGCCGATGAGGATTCGATTCTGAACTTCTATAAACGGATGATTCAAATCCGGAAGATGGAAGAGACGTTGATTTACGGAGAATACGATCTCATTCTTCCGGAAGATACAAAAGTCTATGGTTACACGCGGACGCTCGGAAACGAACAATTCCTGATTGTGACGAACCTGAAAGACGAAGTGGCGGAAGTCGACACCGACATCATCCTCCATTCGGATAACATCATGCTTGCGAACTATGAGACAACGTATCATGAAGGAACCGAACTCACGCTTCAACCTTTTGAAGCACGCCTGTACCGCGTACGTTAAAACAAGGCTGGATTTGGCAGATGCCGAATCCAGCTTTTGCTGTCATGAAAAAAGAAATCAAGAAGATGCAGGACAGAAGAAAATCGTGTACGCTAGACGGTGAGGTGATAGAAGTGAAACCAGTACGTTACCCGGTCCGCCTGCGGCAAGTGACATCGATTCAGGATGACGCGATGCGGGAGTCCGTTGAATTAGAAGCAGACGGGACCTTGTTTGAAACAAAAGACGGGTTTGCCCTGAAGTTCATGCAAGAAGATGAACAGCCGATTGATACGACCATCAAATGGTCGCACGATCAGGTAGCCTTGAACCGGAAAGGTCCGGTCTCGATGCACCATGTCTTCATTTTGGGTCAAAAAACCAAAAGTGGTTATGAGAGTCAGTTTGGTCAGATGGTGATGGAGACGGAAACGGCAACGATTGAAATGACAGAACAACGTATGCAATTCCAATACGATCTGATGATGAATCATCAGCCGGTCGGTCTGTATACGATTGAATTAACTTGGGAACGGAGTGAAACACATGGCGTTTGAACAAACCGTAAAAGAAATGGAACAGATGCTCGAAGAAGATTGGTTTGAATGGTTAGAGAATGACGAGCCGAAATACAATGAATGGCGCGATCAACTCGAAGCACTGGCAGAACAGGTCATGACGGAATACAATTCGAAAGTCGATTCCGATGCGATTGATTCGTTATTATTGATCAACGAAGATTTACCGGTCTTGTACGGAGAAGATACGGTCATGCTCTACACAGCGTTACTTCATGCACGCAAGGAAGATGATTCGGTCTACGAACGTTACTTGACGATTTTAGGGGCGTTTTCAGAAGAAAATCATCCGGCGCTCCGTGAAGTCGAACAGGCCGTGTCGAAAAAAGATTACAAAACAGCATATGCACGTGCCGTTAAATTACCGCAATCGCTTGGATTAGAATAAGTACGTGCCAGAGCAGTTCCATTCAAAGGATATTTGAACGGGCTGCTTTTTTTGATGTTCATGACAAAGGGGGAATCAGCATGAGAACGTTATACCGGATTGTCGTCGGGATTGTCAGACAGGGGGATCAGTTGCTGTTGGTCAAAAATCAGGCGGATGGGGAAAGAGCGGTGTGGAGTCTGCCGGGTGGTGTGATTGAAGCTGGCGAGACGCTGGCGGACGCTTTAAAACGGGAGATCGCAGAAGAAACCGGACTGTCCGTCGAGACGTTCGAACTGGCATACGTGACAGAAAACTTCATCGAACAGTTTGACGCCCACAGTCTCGTTACCTATTTTGAATGTACGATCAGAGGCGAATTGTTACCAAATGATCCTGACCGAGAAGTCGTCGACAGTCAGTGGGTGCCGATCGAACAGTTGGGGGACTATCTCCTGAATCGTGATGTGCTTGAACCGTTGCAGGATTATTTGAATAAAGCATCTAAATCTTATTATTTGTATGAACAGATGGTCTGGTAATCGGGTAAAAGAGATAGAAAAGTTAAGCGATGGAGGCGATGAGATGAAAGCTGTTCAAGTCAATGGATATGGTGGTGTCGAGCAACTCGAAGTCGTGGAACGTCCGGTCCCGACACCGCGCGCTGGGGAAGTCCTGGTTGAAGTGAAAGCATGCGGCATCAACAACACAGAAATTTGGATGCGAGAAGGCGCCTACGGAACGGATGACAAATCGGGTTGGAAACCGGAGGGCGTTCAGTTTCCCCGTGTCCCGGGTTCCGATATCAGCGGCCGGATCATTGAAGTCGGGAGCGGTGTTGATCCCTCCCGAGTTGGTCAAGATGTCGTCCTGTTTCCGTTTACTTCAAGTGGCGCCGATGGAACGGAACACATCAGTGAAGATATGTCGTTCATCGGATCGGAGTATGACGGGGGATATGCCGAGTATGTCGTCTGGCCGGCAACGCTCTGTTACGACATGCCGCTTGACGATTACGTCAAAAGTGCTGTTTTTTCCGTCAGTGGCTTGACGGCATGGCATATGAACGAACAACTCCAGTTACAGCCGGGACAAACCGTCCTCGTAACCGGAGCAAGCGGCGGTGTCGGCTCGTTGAACGTTCAAATCGCCTCGCGGGTGTTTGGAGCAACTGTGATTGCCGTCGTCGGCGACATGAAGATCGAACAGGAATTGAAGCGTCTTGGGGCGAAATACGTCGTGTCTTACCGTTCCGATCAATTGACAGAAGACATCCTAGCTGTTAACAGCGGACCAGTTGACGCCGTACTCGATGTCGTCGGGGATGCGTTATTTAAGACGGCTTTGGCGGTTCTGAAAAACGGCGGTAAATTCTGTATTTCCGGTTCTGCCGGCGGACAACAGACGAACCTCGATTTTCGGATGCTGTACCTGAAGCACTTAACATTTTACGGCTCAGTGCTTGGAACGCGTGACGAGTTCGGACGGATGCTTGAAGCGATTGCTGACGGTAAACTCGAACCGGTCATTGATCGGACGTTTCCGCTTGAGGAAGCGGCGGCAGCCCAGTCGTATTTTAAAGAGACAGGCAAACTCGGGAAAATCGTGTTGATACTGAAGGCGGATTGAAGCATATAGTTTTTTTCTGGAGTAGTCTTGGGAAGCGAATAAATTCTCGATAATTCAAAGAGGACACCGGAATTGAAATCCGGTGCCCTCTTTGAATATGAAGAGTGACGCATCCGTCATCCTTATTTTTTAGAGATAGTTACAGGAAAGAGTATTACACTGCTGATTGTGAAGTCGGAGTTTCAGATAACAACTTTGCATGAATTCCACGTTGTTTTAATGCTTGTTGGAATGAATGGTCAATCGGACGATAGCCTTTTTCGATTAAATCATTGATGTAAATTTTATTGTATAAGAAAGAAAAGACGATATTGACAATCCATCCCCCGAAACCGGCAGTCAAAAGTGTAGTGACGATACCGACAATCAATTGAATCAATCCCCATTTAATATCGCCTCGGAAAAATGCTGGAAAGAATCCAAAAAAGAATGTTGTCCATGAGAATCCTGCTTTTACTTCTTTAATTAAGCCGCTTGAATGTTGTAAAATTCCGTTCAAAGCCAATTACCTCCTACAAAATATACATATATTAGAACTTTTTAATTTTAACCTACTTATTTTTCAATTTAAACGGTTTTTTTGTAAGGTATAGTCAATGATTAAGATAGAAGAAAAAACAGTAAAATAATGAATGAATAGTCATTCATTATATGCTATACTCATATCAAATAATGGCTTTAGGGGGAAAGGGGCTTGTTTTATGGGGACATTTTTACTGATTAACTGGATCGCCTTCCTGCTTGTCGCAGGGTACGCGGGCTATTTATTCGTGACGCTTGTCAAGAGTCGGTACGAGGCGATTCGCCGGGGGAAAAAAGCGGAATGGACGCTGACGAACAAAGAACGTCTGAACGCGGTTCTCGTCAATGTCTTTGGGCAAAAGAAACTGCTGAAGGACAAGAAAAGCGGGACGATTCATGTCATGATGTTTTACGGATTTTTACTCGTTCAATTTGGAGCGATTGATTTCATCTGGAAGGGGCTCGCAGTCGGACAACGCTTCCCGCACATCCCGCTCGGTCCACTGTATCCGATTTTTACATTTTTCCAGGAAATCGTTATGCTCGTCATTCTGGTGGCGGTCGTTTGGGGATTCTACCGCCGTTATGTTGAAAAATTGGTCCGTCTGAAACGGAACTTCATGGCCGGACTGGCCTTGATTTTCATCGGTGGATTAATGATCGCGGTCCTGTTTGGAAACGGATTTTTCCTCGTCTATGAAAATCATTCAACGTTCGGTGAACCGGTGGCATCGGCGATTGCATTTTTATTCAGCTGGGTACCGCAACAAGTCGCCTTCGGATTATTCGTTTTCTTCTGGTGGGCACACTTACTGTTCTTACTCAGCTTCATGGTCTACATTCCGCAAGGGAAACACGCCCACCTGATTGCCGGAACAGCCAACGTCTGGCTCGGCCGGACGTCAAAAGTCGGACGCCTCGCACCGATTGATCTGTCAGTCATGGAAGAAGCAGAAGACGACGAGGCAGAATTCAGCTTTGGTGTTAACCGGATTGAAGATTTTAATCAAAAGCAACTCGTTGACTTGTATGCCTGTGTCGAATGCGGCCGCTGTACGAATATGTGTCCGGCCAGCGGAACCGGAAAAATGCTGTCACCGATGGACCTGATCGTTAAACTGCGTGATCACCTGAATATGAAGACGGCGGCGATCACCCAAAAATCTCCGTGGGCACCAGCGTTTGCCTTTGAAGGGTCACAGGGAAATCAGATTGCGTCACTTGCTGCGGCCGGACAGATGGATGTCGTTCCGGATTCGTTGATCGGTAACGTCATCACTGAAGAAGAGATTTGGGCCTGCACGACATGCCGGAATTGTGAAGACCAATGTCCGGTCATGAACGAACACGTTGATAAAATCATCGACCTCCGTCGTCACCTTGTGATGATGGAAGGGAAAATGGATCCCGAGATGCAGCGGACGATGGCGAACATCGAACGCCAGGGGAATCCATGGGGGATGAACCGGAAAGAACGCGAAAACTGGCGCAAAACGCGCGAAGAGCTGGTCGTCCCGACTGCAAAAGAAAAGAAAAAAGCCGGCGAAGAGTTCGAGTACCTCTTCTGGGTCGGCGCGATGGGCTCGTACGACAGCCGCAGTCAAAAAATCGCGATGGCGTTTGCACGGATCCTGAATGAAGCGGACATCTCGTTTGCGATTCTCGGAAACGATGAGAAAAACTCCGGTGATACACCACGCCGCATCGGGAATGAAGTTCTGTTCCAAGAACTCGCGGAAGCAAACATCAAATCGTTTGAGAAATACGATGTTAAAAAAATCGTCACGATTGATCCGCATGCGTACAATACGTTCAAAAACGAGTACCCGGACTTTGGTCTCAGCCCGGACGTCGAAGTGTATCACCATACGGAGCTGCTCGCCCGGTTGATTGACGATCAACGGATTAAACCGGTTCATGAGGTCAGTGAACGGGTCGTCTACCATGATTCGTGTTACCTCGGGCGTTACAATGACATTTATGATGCACCACGTTATATCTTAGAGAAAATTCCGGGTATCACGCTTGTCGAAACGGAACGCAACCGGGAAAAAGGAATGTGTTGTGGAGCCGGCGGTGGGATGATGTGGCAGGAAGAAAAAGTCGGCGCACGGGTCAACGTCGCACGGACCGAACAGTTGTTGACGGTGCAACCATCCGTCATCGGATCAGCTTGTCCGTACTGCCTGACGATGCTCAGCGACGGAACGAAGGCGAAAGAGGTCGACGAGCAAGTCGCGACCTATGATGTCGTCGAACTGCTCGAACGGTCAATCGTCGGAACACCAATGAAGGAAGCGGTAACAAACTAAGTTTAAAAAATAGCTTGAGCAAACGGAACGTCTCCTCTAAGAAAGAGGGGGCGTTTTTTAAAGGTGCCTAATAAGCATAACGTTGTTGTGTACGGTTTAACCGTGGTATGATAAAAGCATTATTTAATGAGAGGGAGGTGAGGATCTTTGGGAAGGCGTTGCTTAAAATCGGTCAGGTCGCGGAGGCCACCGGCTTATCAAAACGGACCATCGACTACTATACATCGCTCGGTTTATTAACAACAGAGCGGACACCAGCTGGTTATCGTTTGTATACGGAAGATGTCGTCCAGCATATTCAAAAGATTGAGTATTTAAAGACACAACGGCTTTCCCTGCAAGAGATTCTTGCTTTCTTCACCGAGCGTGAAGTCAAAACGGGTGATGCCATTTATCAAGAAGTACAGCAGCTTCAAGAAAGCGTCAACGGTCTCGAACATCGTTTATTGCAATCGACCGACTATGAGAAACAGGAGATTCGTCTCGAACTGTCTCAACGTCTGACATTGATTGCTTCCCTGATTGCGCAGCTGTAACAACAAAATGGAGGTGACCCCTGTTTAGGGGATTTTGGATACTATATTATTTATCAATTTATTTTTAGTGGTGTTATTGATCGTGTTGACCGCGTTTTTTGTTGGATCAGAGTTTGCGGTCGTCAAGGTACGGATGTCGCGTCTGGATCAAATGATTCAGGAAGGAAATAAGAGTGCCGTCCTGGCGAAGAAGATTGCCGGGGACCTGGACTATTACTTGTCTGCCTGTCAGCTTGGCATCACGGTAACGGCACTTGGTCTTGGTGCACTCGGTGAACCGACCGTCGAAAAAATCCTGCACCCGGTGTTTGATGAATTCGGCGTCTCGGCTGCCGTCTCGACTTTGTTGTCATTCGGGATTGCCTTTGTTTCCGTGACGTTCCTACACGTCGTCATCGGAGAACTTGCTCCGAAGACGTTAGCGATTCAATATGCGGAAAAAATGACCTTATTGTTTGCCCGTCCCCTGTATATCTTCGGGAAAATCCTGTATCCGTTCATTTGGTTACTCAATGGTTCAGCCCGCTTTTTCCTTGGATTATTCGGTGTCAAACCGGCTGGTCACGAACAAGCCCACTCAGAAGATGAATTGAAAATCATCATGGCACAAAGTTTTCAAAGCGGAGAAATCAATCAGACGGAACTCGCACTGATGCAGAATGTTTTTGCATTTGACGAGCATATCGTCAAAGATTTGATGGTTCCACGGATGCGAATGGCGACGATCTCAGAACGATTGTCAAAAGACGAGCTGATGGAAATATTCATGGATAATCCGTTTACCCGTTATCCGGTCACGGAAGAAAATGATAAGGACCGGATTCTCGGTTATGTCAACGTCAAGGAGATGTTGACGGACTTCGCCAATGGAAACCATCATCCGGTCACACATTACGTGAAGGATTTACCGGTCGTCTCGGAAGTCACTTCGCTCCAGGACACGTTACGGAAGATGAAAAAGACGCGGTCACATATCGTCCTCGTCGTTGATGAGTATGGCGGAACAGCCGGCATCGTCGCGATGGAAGACTTACTCGAAGAAATCGTCGGTGAGATTCGGGACGAGTTTGATACGGATGAAGTCGAAGAAATTCAAGAGTTGCCGAACAATGAGTATTTGGTCGCGGGAACCGTTTTGCTTGAAGATCTCGAAGCCCGGTTCGGTATGACGTTTACGAACGACGAAGACGTCGATACGATCGGCGGTTGGATCCAAATGCATAACATCGACCTGCAACCGGGAGAACACATTGATACGGAAGCCTTCTCGGTCGAAGTGATCGAGATGGAGAACTATCAAATCAATCAGATCAAATTATGGTTACATCCGCTTGAACAAGCGGAATAACCGACAGCATCTTTCGTCCTGTACGAAAGGTGCTTTTTTTTTAGGACAAGTCATCAGTCAAAAATTGAAAATCCGACTGATTGTGTAAAGAAGACAAATCGTAGTAGGGAAACGAGGGAGGAAGCGGGAAAGAGTAAAGAGACGAGAGATTATTTTTTTTTTGAGAAGGGAGACGTCCCGTGCTTGAGCAAATCCCGTTTTTACTCAGCCGCTTAGGCATGTTAGCCTTACTGGCTTTTTTATTGTCGCAATGGCGGATATCGCGCCATTTGTTTCAAACGTCGTCGCGCCGTAGTCATCGTTTCATTTTGCTGAGTGTTTTTGTCGTATCGGGTATTTTGATGAACTATGCCGGAATTGGTCTTTCGCCGGATAAAACGATTGATCCGTTACTCGGATTAGCCGTTTCACCGGACCAGTGGATCGTCGACACCCGATTGACGATTATCGTCACGAGTGGTCTGCTTGGTGGTCCGCTCGTCGGCGGTTTGACCGGGTTACTGGTCGGATTTCACCGGTATTACCTCGGTACATTCGGTGCGGAATCGGCTTGGATCATTGCGGTTGGAACAGGATTGTTGAGTGGGTTGTACAGTCGCCAGTGGCGCAGGAAAGACGGCTATTCCTTGCTCCAACCGATTGGTATCGTCTTAACTGCTGTCATCCTCGACATTGGTGTAGCATTGATGTTGGCGCCGGACCAAGCCCTTGTACTGGAATTGACACGTCAAGCCGTCTTTCCGATGTTGTTTACGAATGCAGTCGGAATCAGTGTCTTCATTGCGATCTTACGGACGCAGTTGAAAATTGAGAATGAATTGTTCGTTCGCGAATCCGCACGTTCCTATCGTTTATTGGATGCGATTCGTCCGTTGCGTAAAAGTGGCATGACGGTTGATGTCGCCTGGAAAATCGGATCGACAATCTTGGAAGAAACGAAAATCAACCGTGTCGTTTTACTTGGACCGGATGGGATTTTGGCCGATGTCCGGACGGGACACGATACAGCGGATTTATTCCAGCATCAGACGATTTTGGAATGGGTGGAGACGGCTGCCGTTTACCGGTCGGAAGATGAGCTGACGCGTCAAATCATCTCGTTTCATCCTTTACAGGTCGAGGGGAAGAAAGCTGGCATTGTCTGTTGGTTTCCGGTCCATCTGTTCGATGATACGATGGAGCGAACGATGGAACAGTTGGTGGATCTTTTGGCACGCGAACTTGTCGTTCACCAAGAGGAACAACTGAATCAATTTCCGAACACCAGTATTAAACCGATCCTGAGTCCGAACTACCTCCTCGGGATCGTCGATGAAATCCATCAGACGGCTGATCCGGATACCCCGGTCAAACAACAGCTCGGAGCTTTGCGACAACTGCTTACGACAGCACGACGACTCGACATGTATCCCTTACGTGAAGAATTACTGACCTTAAAATCTTACTTGTCGCTGGAAGGAATCCGCCGGCATCATCCATTGACACCGGCTGCGGTCACGATTGATTTAGATATCGAAACGGCCGTTGAAGAACATTTTGTCTTTCCGTTGCTCGTGACACAGCTTGTCGATAATGCGTTACGCCATGCCTTTCCCCAAAGCGGTCCGTATCACCGGATTGATGTCCGGGCATTTCAGGAAGAGACACACTGGGTGCTTGAAGTGTCGGACAACGGAGTCGGCATACCGGCCGAATTCTTAAAACGCTGGGAGCAGGATAAAAAGACGCAAACGAGTAATTTGTTTTTATTACGACGTGCTCTTCACCGGCGATACGGTGAGCAGGCGGGGTGTACGATTTATTCCCGACCGGGTGGAACACGCTTGAAACTGACGTTGCCCCTTACGACCGATCAGATGTAACAATCGTTCGATTCGGATTACCGGAATCGAACGATTGTTTTTTTTTAGCCAATCCTGGGTAAAAATGAAAGCAAGAGTAGATCGATACAGGAGGATAAGCGCATGATTACAACAAAAGAAGTCGGTTTTTCCGGCGAGCAGCCGATCATCGCTTTTACATTGATGAATCGTAACGGACACAGCGTGGAATTACTCAATTTGGGCGGGAAAATCACGGCAATCCGTGTTCCGGATCAACACGGGACAATTGAGAATGTCGTCTTAGCCTTTGATGATATGGAAGAATATTTAGAAGATCCCCACCATTTAGGGGCAACAATCGGACGGGTCGGCGGGCGGATCGCCAACGGAGCGTTTGCATTAGAAGGGATGAACTATATCCTGGAGCAAAACGAAGGAGAGCATCACCTTCATGGAGGGAGCGTCAACTGGTCGAATCGTTTTTTTGATTATGAAATCGACGGTGAGCTGTTACATCTGCTCTTGACGAGTCCGGATGGAGAAAACGGCTATCCGGGTCAACTGGATGTCCGGTTGACGATTGACTGGACGGACGAAGATGTACTGATTTTGACGTATCACGCGACGACGACGGCATCGACACCATTCAGTCCGACGAATCATACGTATTTTAATTTGACAGGAAATGCGAAAACGACGATTGAGCAACATCGTCTCCGGATGGATGCACCGTTTTACGTACCGCTAAATGAAGAGTCGGTTCCGACGGGCGAGATTTTATCCGTCAACGAGACCGTCTTTGACTTCCGCAAAGCGCGTTCTCTGTATGAAGTGACGCATGCGAGTGACGAAGCGTTGCGCCAGGCCGGCAGTGGTGTTGACCACCCGTTTTTACTGAAAGAAGGCGGAGAAATCGTCTTAGAGGAACCGGTCAGTGGCCGGATTTTACGTGTGGAAACCGATCACCCGGGTGTCGTCGTCTATACGGGAAATCATTTGGCAGGAGACTTTACAATCGCCGGGCGCCGGGCGACACCCTATCTCGGGATTTGTCTTGAGACACAAGGATTGCCGGACGCGATCAATCAACCGGATTTTCCGTCTGTCGTTTTGCGGGCAGGCGAGGTCTATGAAAAGCGGACAACCTTCCAATTTAGTCGAGTGCAGTAACGTTTTTTTGCTAACATCCGAAGCGAATGTGGTAGGATAAAGCGAGAAGAATCTAACGGAGGCATAGGAAAATGACTAAAATAGCATGGGTGACCGATAGTATGGCCTATTTCAAAAAGGAAGAGGCAGAAGCAATCGGCGTCAATGTCGTACCGATTCAAATCATGCTCGGTGAGACAGCATACAACGAAGATACGATTACTGTCGAACGGTTATTCCGAGCGCTTGAGGCAGACAAGAAGTTAGTTGCCAAGACCTCGCAACCGATTTTTGGGGAGTTCGTAGGGACGTATGAACGGTTAAAAGAAGAAGGATACGACTGTGCGATTGCCGTCCACTGTACAAACGGTTTGTCGAGTACGGTCCAAAGTTCAGCATCAGCAGCGGAAGCGGCGAGCTTCCCGGTCCACATCATCGATTCACATACAGCATTTGAAAACCAGCAGGAGTTCATCCGTTTCGGGATGGCGCTTGAAGCAGCAGGTAAATCAGTCGAAGAAATTACGGCTGCCTTGCATGCATTGGCAAAGAAGACACATTTTTATATGATCGTCGGGAACATGGAGACGATGCGCCGGGGTGGACGTGTCTCGTCCGGTGATTTGTTCCTTGCTAACCTGCTCAGCATCAAACCAATCATCACGACGGATGAAGCGGGAAAAATCGTCCCGTTTAAAAAAGCGCGGTCGCTGAAAAAGGCGTACATCGAAATCATCAAACAGGTCGAAGAAGCGATGCGTCAGCATACGTTTTATAAAAACCGGATTTATGTCGCGACGACGATGGCACCAGAGATGGCAGCCGATTTACGGACACAAGTCGCAGCAAAATTCCCGGAACTGACGGTGCTCGACGGCACGTTCGGTCCGGCAATCGGAACACACGCCGGAGCAGAAACAGTCGGCTTGTTCTGGCTGAATGACTAAAAAACAATGAAAAACCAGAATCGATTCCTTGAGTGAACTGAACCCTGAATGGTGGACACTTGATAAAAGACCCCATTCGGGGTTTTTTGTGTTTAAAGAAATCGATATACTGTACCTATTC
>NZ_JACSMW010000008.1:0-103379 GCF_018618775.1 Exiguobacterium sp. s138
CTCCGGTACAATACCGAAGCCATCTCATAGCAGCTTAAAACGTTAAGGGTGCTTTTATTAAACTGTCCAAACTCTAGGGCTCAGTTCACTGAAGAAGGCGTATGGTCATTTACTCAATGAAAATTTAGGTCAATTTTGGTTTAAATAGTCCTCAATCATCACCCGATGCGAACCGACGATTTGCTCCGGTAAATCTTTCAAAGAGAAATACGTTAACGCAACACTTTCTGCGCTAATCCGCAACGTTCCGGTCGTTTCGGAAGCAACGTAAGCGAGCGAAACGCTTTGAAAGACATCGCCGTTCGCAAGCGTCGTGACATAATTTTTTCCGGAATAGACACCAAGCAAAGTCAGTTTTTCGGCGATAAGTCCCGTCTCTTCTAGCAATTCACGGCGTGCGGTTTCATCTGTTGATTCAGCCCATTCCATCAGACCCCCCGGCAGTCCGAACCGGGCCTGTGCTTCATTCCGTTGCTCGAGCAAAATATGTCCGTCCTTGACGACGAGAACGACGGCACCGACGAGAATTAGCGGGGTATGTCCAACCTGTTTACGGAGTGTTTCCACGTAGTTCATCGGGACACCTCCTGATGAAACGGACAGCCGCTTGGAACGCTTGGTTCTTCCGCTGGAGCAGAACGGGCGAAGAAATTCGGTCGTTTGACGGTCGGATCGAAATCTTTGTGGAAGACATGCGTCGCGGCACCGCTCATGGGCGGTACGAGCCAGGACCATTCTCCGGTTACGTCCCGTTCACAGGCCGCTTCATTTTTTTCGAACCGGGCAAATTGTTTCGTCGCCGTATGATGATCGACGATTGTCACACCGCTCCGTTCAAACGAATCAAGAACGGCATAATTGAGCTCGACGAGTGCTCGGTCCTTCCATAACGACCGCTCCCGTGACGTATTCAGTCCAAGTTGTTTGGCGACCAGCGGCAAAAGATCGTAGCGGTCAGTATCGGCCAAATTTCGGGCACCGATTTCTGTTCCCATGTACCAACCGTTGAATGGAGCACACAGATAGGAAATACCGCCGACTTCAAGCCGCATATCGGAAATCATCGGCACGGCATACCATTTGATTGTCCGGTCCCCAAACAGATTTTGCTCGGGGTGTTGAATCGTGACTTCCAGCACCAGTTCATCCGGAATCGGATGCAAACTGACTTGGCCGTCGAGTTCAATCAGTAAGGGTAAGATATCGAAATCGGTTTTAGATCCGCTCCATCCGAACGACTCACACAACTGAGTGAAGGCGATTGAAGCCGAATCCCCAATGATACCGTCCGGGGTGTCATATCCGGCGTAACGGATCAATTGATGGTTCAAGACACGGACCCGGTCGGGATCGAAAATCGTAAGGGTCGAACGGATCCGGCCTTCGTTGGTCGCATACGAAATGTGACGGAACAAGGCATCCCGGACCGATTCGACTGTCAGCGCATCGCGGGCATCCATGACGTGAAGTTGATCCCAAAAAAGGCGTCCGATACAGCGGTTGCTGTTCCGCCAGGCGAGTTTTGCTCCATACGTAAGTTCTTGAAGCGTTTGCGTATACGTACCTGTCCGCAAAATTTCTTCGCGCACTTCATGCAGGCGATGTGCCTCTTGCGGGTATTGTTCTATATAGTCATAAAAAAAGCGTTCGGCTTCAGTGAGTAAAGTAGACACGGCGTAAATCCTTTCTTTATCCAACACGACGATGGTTCTTGCTTCAGTGTACCGTTTGCTTGCGCTTTGTGCCAAACGATAATCGTTAAACGCTTACTTACAAGTTCAAAAGACGTTAAAAGTTTAGAAAGTGTATGGAAAGGGGGATAGAGGAGAGAACTATTCGAAAGTGAGGAAATTGTTATGTCATTATTAAAACCTGTATTTGCCCGATTTTTTGGCGAAGCCTTTTTTGATAAATCGGCTCAGCTTGCTTATTATCTGATGTTGTCCTTATTCCCATTTTTATTATTCGTAGTGGGCCTTGTGTCTTTTTTACCGTTCACATCGGGTGACGTCCTCGATTTGATCCGTCCGTTTGCTCCGGCGGAAACCTATGATTTAATCCGGAAAAATGTCGTCGGGATTTTTGATAACGGGGGCCTGAAACTGGCCTCGATCAGCTTCCTGGCAGCCTTTTGGCTCGCTTCGATGTCGGTCCAGTCACTGGTCCGTTCGTTAAATGATGCGCTAGAAGTCACGCGGAAAGTGCCGTTTTGGAGAGGGTTACTGCAGGACTTTGGTTTTACGGTCGGAATGATGATTATCTTACCGATGTCGCTTCTCGTTCCGGTTGCTGAAAAGTTAACGCGGCGTTTCATCACGCATTTTGCGATCGTCAATGATGTCGTCACGAACTACTCCTGGATTTGGTTTTTATTCCGTTGGGGACTCGGATCACTGTTCCTGTTGGTCTTCTTCATTCTGCTGTATCGTGTTTTACCGAGTGTCCGGTTGACAGTCCGTCAAGTCTTACCGGGTGCGTTGTTTGCGACAATCGCCTGGCAGGCTGTTTCTGAATTCTTCTCGTATTACGCGGAATTCGGCAGTTACGACCGTTTGTATGGACAACTGGCCGGAATCATCGTCCTGATGACGTGGTTCTATTTGTCATCTGTCGTCCTGATGCTCGGTGGATTGATGAACGCTGAACGGATGCGGCAAAAGAAAGAAGCAAAGGTCTTAAAACCCGAAAAAATCAAACAAGAGACTGTCCGTTAAGGGTAGTCTTTTGTTTGACGTTGACTTACTTTTTGATAGAAAAATACACCGATTAAACCGGTCGTAAACAAGGCAAGCAGAAGTAACGAGAGTTGTTCAAAATGCGTGGTTTTTAAGAAGACGCTCGCTGCAACAGCGGCATAAAAACTGCCAAGACTCTTTTTGACGAATTGACTGCTGAAGAGATTGAGGAATGACGCGCCGAGCGGTGAGCCGATGAGTGCTCCGATGATTAGAGCGATCCCTAAAGCAAGCGGTGCCTGTGTACCTGACATGAAATAACTCGTAACGCCGCCGAGTACAATCAACGTAGCTGCCGCAATACTTGTTCCGATTGCTTGCTTCAGCGGGAAACGCACCCATCCCATCAAAAGCGGTGTCAATAAGAATCCACCGCTGACGCCCATCAAGGACGACAGGATTCCGGCAGCGGTTCCGATCGCGACCAGTTTATAGAACGAGGCGTGCGGCACAGGTGTCTCCCGAATGACTTTTTTAGCCGGTTTCAAAAACTGGATGGCAAACAGCAGGAGCAGAACGATGTAAAGGGTGGAGATGACCGTATCCGCACCGCTGTGCCGTTCCATCCAAAAGACGACAGGCGTAATCGCGGCGGAGCCGATGATACCGGAAACGCCGATCGTAACAGCATCCCGCAGGTGAAAGTTATTTTGACGGAGATGGGCAAAGGTGCCTGTTACCGTCGAACCGAGTGTCAAAAGTAAACTTAAGACGATTGCGGTGCTTGGGGTGTATCCTAAGATCAATAAAAGAGGGGTCAGGATGATGCCTCCGCCGATTCCGAAAAAACCGGAGAGAATGCCGATTGCGGCTCCAAGTACGAGAAAAAGTAATAAATCCAAGCGTATTCCTTCTTTCTGTGAAGTGATACAGATGACTCTACGGGGAAAGTAATGATTAGGAAAATGAATTATACTGATGGTAACGATTAGAAAAATAAATGAGGTGAATCCATGAATTTTAATGAACTGAAGACCTTCGTCGCGTTGGTCGAAACCAAACATTTTACGAAAACAGCGGACCGCTTATACATTTCACAGCCGACGGTTAGTCTCCATTTAAAACATCTGGAAGAACATTTCGGACAAAGTTTGATTCATCGCCATACCTTTAATAAGACGATTGAAATCTCGGAAGCGGGATGGATTGTGTACCGGCATGCCAAGGAAATTTTGCACCAAGCGATCCGGCTCGAGCAGGAAATGGATGAGTTGGAAGGCATTACACGCGGGACGCTCAGAATCGCGGCCACACATACGATCTACGAAGCGATGTTAGAAGAGATGATTCACGACTTTTTGCTGGTCTATCCGGATGTTTCCGTCGATGCGCGCGTCATGAATCAGGAACAAGTCGAACAGGCCTTGCTCCATTACGAGATTGATTTAGGTATGGTAGAAGGACTGCATCGCTCGCACCAAATCGAAGCCATTCCTTTTGCGACAGATCGACTGCGCATCATCGGTCATCATCAGCTGGTTCCGGAACAGGCAACCTGGATTTACCGGGAAGAGGGATCAGCCGCACGTTTAGCACTGGAAACGTGGTTGCAGACACAAGCAATTGTTCCGAAGCGGATAATCACGGTATATTCCAACCGCTTAATCAAACAGTTAATCAAAAATGGAACGGGAATCTCAATTCTTTCGGAACGCTTGGCGGGAAGCCTGCTCGAATCAGAACGGTTTCAGACACACGATGATTCGCAGATTGATCCAAGGATGTTTCAATTCATTACACTTAAAGGAGAGACGACCCGTCTGTCTCAAAAATGGATCGATCAACACAGTAAGTCCGAATAAAAACTTTTTCGTTGACATATACCCCTATAGGTATTATTGTATGGAATGTAGCCAACAGATATGACACAGGTCACACGGTAAAAAGGAGAGTGTTCTTCACATGGAAAAAGTGTACGAAGACAAAATCATTCATCGGATGAACCGGATTGAAGGTCAGCTTCACGGCATTAACCGGATGATGAAAGAAGAGGCATCCTGTAAAGATGTTGTTACTCAACTGAGTGCGACACGGAGCGCGATTGATCGTGTCATTGGACTTGTCGTGAGTGAAAATCTCATCGATTGTGTCACGAATGACGAAACAGCTGATAACCACGAACAGTCTGTAGCAGAAGCTGTTCAACTGTTATTAAAGAGTAGATAAAAAAATTTACAACGATTAATACCCCTTAGGGTAAAATAGATGGAGGAATTTTTCAGATGTCAGAGATTAAAAAAACAACGATTGTCTTGTTCAGTGGAGATTACGATAAGGTCATGGCAGCGTATATCATCGCCAACGGCGCAGCCGCTTACGACCATGAAGTGACGATTTTCCATACATTCTGGGGATTAAACGCCATGCGTAAAGACGAACCGATTCAACCGGATAAAACATTACTTGAAAAAATGTTCGGTAAATTCATGCCGCGCGGTGCCGACAAGATGCCGCTTTCCAAAATGAACTTCGGTGGTGCCGGTCAGAAGATGATCAAAAACGTCATGAAAAAACACAATGCGATGCCGCTTCCCGATTTAATCGAACTGGCAAAAGAGCAGGATGTAAAACTGGTCGCTTGTACGATGACGATGGATCTGCTCGGCTTAAAGCAGGAAGAACTGCATGATGGGATCGAATATGCCGGCGTGGCAGCGTATCTTGCTGATGCTGAAGACGGAAACGTCAACCTGTTCATCTAATTTCGAGGAGGATTGATGCAAGTGGATATCTTGAACATCGTATTTCTAGTGATTGTCGCTTTTCTCGCTTACCGGATGTTCGCCCCGACAAAAGGTGTCAACAAATTGTCGGCGTCCGACTTAAAGCAACGGTTAGGCGACCGGACCCGGTTTTATTTGGATGTCCGGACACCGGGTGAGTTCAAAGGAAATCACATTAAAGGATTTAAGAACATTCCGCTCCAAGTCTTGCCGACGCAACTCGATAAGATTCCGAAAGACAAAGAAGTCATCGTAATCTGCCAGAGTGGCATGCGCAGTAAACAAGCGGTCAAACAATTAAAAAAAGCCGGATATACGCAAGTAACGGAAGTGTCAGGCGGAATGAATGCTTGGCGTTAAAAAACACGAGGAGGAATAACAAATGAAACGATTCACAGCAAAAGAAGTACAGGAAAAGCTAGAGAACGGAGAACAACTTAACATTATTGATGTCCGTGAAGTGGATGAAGTCAAAGAAGGTAAAATTCCAAATGCGATTCATATTCCACTCGGTCTCGTCGAATTCAAAATGAACGAACTCGATAAGAAAAAACAATACGTCATGGTTTGCCGTTCCGGTGCCCGCAGCGGCCGTGCCGCAACGTATCTTGAAGGACAAGGCTATGATGTCATCAATATGGATGGCGGGATGATGGCGTACGAAGGTAAAACCAACTAATTTTTTTAATTTTAATTATACCCCTATAGGTAAAAGGAGCGAATACTTTTGCAGACAATCAAAACAGATATCGTACTTGATGCACGTGGTTTAGCATGTCCGATGCCGATTGTTCGGACGAAAAAAACGATGAAGACAATGGAACCGGGTCAAGTCGTAGAAGTTCAAGCGACAGATAAAGGATCGACGGCTGATCTTCGGGCCTGGGCCAACAGTACAGGCAACCAATACCTTGGAACGATTGAAGATGGCGATGTTCTACGTCATTACGTCCGGAAAGCTTCCGGTAATGATCAGGAAGCGCCGGCATTTCAAAAAGTCGTCAACAACGAGACGGTCGAAGCCGTTTGCGGCAACGCGGATATAATGATTCTGGATGTTCGGGAAACGGCGGAATACGCCTTTTCACACATCCCGAGTGCCGTCAACATTCCACTCGGTGAACTGGAAGAACGTATCGAAGAACTCGACTCGTCGAAAACAATTTATGTGGTCTGCCGGACAGGAAACCGCAGTGACTTAGCTTGCCAACAACTCGACGCTAAAGGATTTAACGTTCAAAACGTCGTTCCGGGGATGAGTGACTGGAAATACGACACAAATCAAACCGTTTAATTCGTAAATTACGATCAGGAGGAATCAGACAGATGGCACAAGCAATGACTACAAAAGAAGTCACCCAAAAAATCATTCGCCGTGAAAAAATGTTTATCTTGGACGTCCGGAATGAAGACGCGTTTCAAGACTGGAAAATTGAAGGCGAACAATTTTCTTATCTGAACGTTCCATACTTTGATTTACTTGATGGTGTGGAAGACATACTGGATCAACTGCCGACCGATCAAAACGTACTCGTCGTCTGTGCAAAGGAAGGATCGTCGATTTTCGTTGCGGATTTGTTGGAAGAAGCAGGGCGGACGGTCTCGTATCTCGCAGGAGGAATGAAAGCCTGGAGCGAACACCTCGAACCAATCTCACTTGGATCATTAAATGAAACCGGTGCAGATCGTGGAGAAGTCGTTCAGTTTGTCCGCATCGGGAAAGGCTGCCTGTCTTACATGATTATCTCGGAAGGCGAAGCCGTCCTCGTGGATGCAACGCGTATGACAGATGTTTACCTCGACTATGCAAAAGAACGTCAGCTTGAAATCACACATGTTTTTGATACACATCTTCATGCCGACCACATTTCAGGTGGACGTGAAATTGCGGAAAAAACAGGCGCGACATATTGGTTGCCACCAAAAGACGCGCCAGACGTCACATTTGATTATGCAGCGCTCGAAGATGGAAGCCACGTTCAGGTAGGAGATACACAAATTGATGTACGGGCACTTTATTCCCCGGGACATACGATCGGATCGACTTCGTTCGTTGTCGATAATCGTTATCTCCTGACGGGCGACATTTTGTTTATTGATTCAATCGGGCGTCCTGATTTAGCCGGTCTCGCAGAAGACTGGGTCGGTGACTTAAGAGACTCGCTCTACAACACGTACCGTGAACTGTCGAAAGATCTGATTGTTCTGCCTGCTCACTTCATGTTAATCGAAGAATTAAACGAAGACGGCAGCGTCGCAGAAAAACTCGATGTATTACTTGCCAACAATCATGGCTTGAACATCGAAGACGAAGAAACATTCCGGAAAATGGTGACAGAAAACTTGCCGCCGCAACCGAATGCGTACCAGGAAATCCGTGAGACGAACATGGGGAAACAGACACCGGATCTCGAAGCACAACGTGAGATGGAAGTCGGTCCAAACCGATGTGCCGTTCGCTAAACTAAAAAAATCACTTCAGGAGGAATTACAATTATGAAATCAGAACTCGTATTAGATGCAAAAGGACTTGCATGTCCAATGCCGATCGTTAAAACAAAAAAAGCAATCGCCGGACTCGAATCCGGACAGATTCTTGAAATCCATGCAACCGATAAAGGGGCTAAAAACGATTTACAGGCATGGGCAAAATCAGGCGGCCATGAGCTCATCAAACACGAAGAAGATGCCAGCGTTTTAAAATTCTGGATCCAAAAAGGGTAATTCAAGTTGAAGGAGGGCTGGCGACAGTCCTCCTTTTTAAAGGAGTGAATTAAATGGAAATTGGATTTATCATTACCATTTTTTTGATTGGATTCGTTGGATCATACATTTCAGGAATGCTCGGAATCGGTGGTTCAATCATCAAATACCCGATGCTGTTATACATTCCGCCGTTGCTCGGATTCGCTGCCTTTTCGGCCCATGAAGTGGCGGGAATCAGTGCGATTCAAGTCTTTTTTGCGACGATTGGCGGCGTTTGGGCTTACCGGAAAGGCGGTTATCTCAACAAGTCATTAATCGTAAGTATGGGTGGGGCCATTTTAATCGGAAGTTTTATCGGTGCCTACGGATCAAATGTCTTGGCGGAAGATACCATCAATATCGTCTACGGAATACTGGCGTTAACGGCAGCGGTCATGATGTTCGTTCCGAAAAAAGGACTGGATGATATTCCGCTCGATCAGGTTCGGTTCAACAAAACAATTGCGGCGAGTAGCGCGTTCATCGTCGGAGTCGGGGCCGGAATCGTCGGTGCGGCGGGAGCATTCTTACTTGTTGCGATTATGCTCGTCGTTTTAAAAATCCCGACCCGGATGACGATTGCTTCGTCGCTCGCGATTACCTTTATTTCGTCAATCGGCGCAACGGTCGGAAAGATTACGACAGGGCAGGTCGATTGGGGACCGGCGGCTGTCATGGTCGTCGCCAGTCTGATTGCGGCACCGCTCGGCGCAATCGCCGGGAAAAAGATGAACACGAAAATACTGCAAATCATTCTCGCTGTCCTGATTTTAGCGACAGCCGTCAAAATTTGGATGGATATTTTATGAAAGAATACAAAAAAGCGATACTTTGCTTGTACGTCAGCAAAGTATCGCTTTTTTTGATGAAGCTACAAACGGCTTTTTTCAATGACATCGACAAGTTGCCGTTCGACATCGAGTGCGACTTGTTTTAACTCGTCTTCTTCCACCAGACCAATCAGTGAGGTCGGGCGCGGCATGCCGATTTTCGTTTGTCCATCTTCCGTATAGACAGCGAGTTTACACGGCAAAAAGTAGCCGGCCCGCCGTTCCGCCGACAAGACACGATGGGCTTCTTTCGGGTTACAAACTTCAAGGATATGATACTGGTCGTCAAACGGTAATTCTTTTTCAGCGAATTTCTTCGCCAAATCAAACTCCCATAAGACACCGAACGAAATCTCAGCAAGTGCTGTCTTCAGACGTTCAATCGTTTCTTCCGTTGAATGATTGGAACTGACCGTGTAATCAAACATAAATACCCCTCCCGGTTTTTTAGATGTCTTAGATTTATTTCCCTCTTTTGACAGGATGAATCGTCTTTTTTGAATGTGCCGAATGAAGGCAGACCGGGCGACAAACTGTGTGAAATCAAGGTACATTAGAAAAAAGACATCTGCCCGCGGGTGAACGACGTAAGCTTAAAAAAGGAGGCGGAGGGAGATGAAGAAACGAATGTTGACGATTGTATCAGTCGTAGCATTGATTGCGATCATGATTGGCGGCTACTTTGTTTTCCAGCAACAACAGGCAAAATCGAGTGGGAGCAAAGAGTTGTCGTATACAAAAGAAGAAACGGCGATTCTCGCCGGAGGATGTTTCTGGTGCATGGAGCCGCCGTTTGAAGAGTTAAAAGGGGTGAAGTCAGTAGTTTCCGGTTATACCGGCGGAGAGGTGAAAGATCCGACGTATAACCAGGTATCGGCGGAGACAACCGGTCACCGGGAAGCGGTCCTGATTACGTTTGATCCGGATGTCATTTCGTATAAACAACTGCTGGATGTGTACTGGCGTCAAATCGATCCAACCGATCCGAACGGTCAATTCGTCGATCAGGGGGAGTCGTATACGACAGCGATTTTCTATACGAATGCGGAACAAAAACAGATTGCGGAACAGTCGAAGAAGGATTTGGCTGCGAGCGGTATCTTTGATAAAAAAATTGTCACACCGTTGATTGAAGCCGGTCCGTTTTACGAGGCGGAAGCGTATCATCAAGACTATTACTTGAAGAGTGAAACGAAATATAAATTCTACCGGGCTGCATCCGGACGTGATGAGTTCATCAATCAATATTGGAATGATCAGCCAAAACTCGATCTACCGAAGTATTCAAAATTGACCGACGATCAAATCAAAGCAAAATTGACGGATATTCAGTATAAAGTCACCCAGGAAGACGGAACGGAGCCTGCTTTTGATAATCCGTACCATGACTTAAAAGCAGACGGGATTTATGTCGATTTGATTTCCGGTGAACCGTTATTTTCATCAAAAGACAAATTTGATTCGAAAACCGGCTGGCCGAGCTTCATCCGACCGTTAGAAAAAGGAAATATCATTGAAAAAAGCGACTTTGCTTTAGGAATGAAGCGGATGGAAGTCAGAAGCCGGCACGGAAATGCCCACCTTGGTCACGTCTTTAATGACGGTCCCGAGTCGACTGGTTTACGTTATTGCATGAACTCGGCTGCTTTACGGTTTGTGCCGAAAGCCGACCTTGAAAAAGAAGGGTACGGTCAGTATGCTTCTGAATTTAAATAATCAGCTAAAAAGGGATTTTTCACTTTCGTGAAAAATCCCTTTTTCTTTCGAAAATGTAAGGTAGCCGCTCCAAAAATAACTATCCATTTTATCCAAATATTGTTTATACTGTAAACAATGTAAGATCATATCTTGAGGAGGAACATCGTGAAAAAGTTAACGATTTGGCTCATGCTGAGCTGTTTGATTCTGACACTCGGAATCGGACCGTCAGCTGTGAAAACGGCAGCGGCAAGTGAATTGTCGGAAGCCGTCTTATTAAAAGCAGGTCAGGAAACGGTTCTTAAAACCGGAGCCGAAAAAAAGAATACATACTGGTACAAGGTCGAACACCAGGCCGGGATTGAAAAAACGGCGACACACTTTGAATTATCAATCGATACGGATCAGCCGATTGAAGTAACGGCTTACCCGAGTCAGGAAATGGCATCAAAAGACGAGACCTTTGACCGTTACCGCGGATATGCAGAACCTAACGATAAAGAGGTTACAAAAATTGCTGTTCCTTATGCCTGGGACGGACCATACTACGTCAAGGTCGATTATTATCCAGAAATCGAAGAAGACAAGTCGGTCAAACCAGCCAACGTCAAGTTGACATACAACAATGTCAAACTGGCGGTCGAATACGAGCCGATTAGTGATATGAGCTGTATGGCGGAAGAAGCACTCAAACAAACATCAGATGAAAAACCGATGCTTGCCTTGATGCACGCCATTCAAAAACAAGTACTGAGCCAATCGGAACAAGGTCGCAACTTAACTTCGTTGTACTATAAGGCTTCACCATACGTCGTTAAAACGTTGTTGTTCAACAAAGATAAACGGACACAAGCCTACGAGGATTTAAAATCGTTGAAGCCGGCTATGACAGCTCTTGTCAACGGTACAGCGTACACATTGACAAAAACCGATCAGGCAGCCGTCAATCGCTTATACGCATTGACACGTGACGCATCACCGGAAGTCATCGCAACGGAAATCAATCAAGTCGCGAAAACGGCGAACATTGAAACGATCGGCGGTTCAGACTTAACAGAAGCGTTTAAACCGTTCGGTATTCAGGTTAAATCAGAAGCGAAAACACGGTTCATCGTGAAGTTGAAACCGGGTCATACCGAGCGGACGATGAAAATCGCCGGTACACAGGCAACAGACGTTGAGAAGTTATCGCTGGGTAAAACAGGCGAATTCGTCATCGTCACGGAAGATCCGACAGTTAAAAATCAGTCGGCAGCAGTCCTGAAACAATCATTGAAAAAATCAAGTGCTGTTGAGTATGTCGAACAAGTCCAGACATACCGGGCAACAGGAGATATCAACTATGACTACCAATGGTCGCTCAATCAAAAGTCGATGGTTGAACAGTTCCCGGATGCAGGAATCGGATTCGAAAAATTCCTGAAAAACAATGCTGGTCAAAAGTTGAAGCCTGTCACGATTGCCGTCATTGATACAGGAGTCGATTACCGCCTCAAGGATCTCCAAGGGAAAGTTGATATTGCCCAGGAAAAGAACTACGTTGATGTGAATGGAAAAGGTGATGCCATTGACGATAACGGTCACGGTACGCACGTCTCGGGTGTCATTGCAGCCGCTCTCGAAAACGATTACGGCATCCGTGGTATCCATCAGTCGGCAAAAATTCTTCCTGTTAAGGTATTGAATGCCAACGGTGAAGGGGAAACGGATGCGATCGCCCTCGGAATTAAATACGCGGTCGATCACGGAGCAAAAATCATCAACATGAGTCTTGGCGGCGGGGAAAGCCGGACAATGGCATACATGATGAAATATGCGGCAGATCACGGTGTAACGGTCGTCGCGGCGTCAGGTAACGAATACGATTCAATGGTCGGCTTCCCGGCGAGCTCAGAGTACGCGATTTCGGTCGGAGCAACGAATCCGCTCGGTATGGTCGCTGATTACTCGAACTACGGCATCGGACTTGATGTCGTCGCACCAGGTTCAAAAATCGCAAGTCTTGTTCCGGACGGAAATACGGTCTACATGGACGGAACAAGCATGGCAGCTCCGCACGTTGCAGCGGTTGCCGGCATTTTGGCATCACTCGATTCTAAATTGACACCAAAACAAATCGAGACGATCTTACGGACAAGTGCTGAGCCGCTTGCCTTTGAAAATCCAAATGACTGGTACGATGAAGAAGACGATATGGAAGATGAGTATCCACCGGGTTATGAGAAAGAACGGACACCAGACTTCCCGGCTTTCGTCAGTCCGGTATCGGGATACGGAAAAGTCAACATCACACGTGCCATCTCGCAATTGCATTTAAACGGAAAAGTCAATCCGGTCTATGACAATCAGCTTGTTGTCAGCGGACAAGTCAAAACCGGAACAAAAGTTAAAATCACGACAGTCAAGACAACAATGATAAACGGTAAAGAAAAGAAAGAAACGATTACTTTAGCAAACACAACAGCTAAATCCGGTAAATACAGTGTGACGATTCCGCGTCAGGAAAAGACGACTGTGTTGACGATTCATTACACGAACGGTCTGGATGTCACATCGGAACGGACGGAAGTCTTGCCAGGGAAAGCTCCAGCTGCCCCGAAAGTGAACCGCGTATTGGCCGGAGCGACGAAAGTCACCGGTACCGCGATTGCGAACGGTAAGATTACGGTAAAAGATCCGAAAAACAAAGTAGTCGGAACAGCGGTCGTCGACAGCAAAGGGAAGTTCACGGTTAAAGTTAAAGCACTGCAACCAAACACCCGTCTTGCCGTCACGGTCAAAGACATTGCCAACCGTTCGAGTAAAGCCACTGTCGTAACAGTTCTTGCTCCTCCGGCCGCGCCAAAAGTGAAGCCGGTAACAGCTGGTCAAACGAAAGTAACCGGTACTGGTGAGAAGAAAGCGCATGTCTATATCCAAAATGCGAAGAAAAAAGTCATTGCCAAAGGAACGATCACTTCTAAAGGAACGTTCTCTGTAAAGATTGCGAAACAAAAAGCAGGAGCGAAGCTATATGTCTACCTTAAAAATGACTTGAAACAAACAAGTCCTAAAACAGCAGTTGTCGTCAAAAAAGCGAAGAAATAAGTCTTAAAAGCACCCTTTTTCGGGTAAAACGAAAAAGGGTGCTTTTTTTTGATAAGTTATCTTACTTTTAAAGTATTTTTTTTGAAAATATGTTACTTTTAATTGATTCGACTATTTTTTAAAAAAGCATCATTCGAAGCGAATGATGAGGAGGATATTTCATGATTAATTGGATTCGGAGACGAATCGGGCGGCAACTACTGGCAGTATTATATGTCTTACTGTTTTTGGTTTCGATGACTTCCTTTATGGTTTATGGTTATATGGAAAATCGAATCGAATCATCACGCGATAACTTAGAAGTCATCAGCGAACAAAATCGTCGCGCAGATCATTTATGGGATAACTGGCAGAACGTCCAGTTTGGTTTGCGGGGATTTGTCATTTTCGGTAACCAGGAACGTTTTGATCAAATCCAGGAGCTACGGACAGAAATCAAAAGTGAAACGGATTGGTTTACCCGTAAAGCCAAAACGGATGAAGAAGAAGAATTTGCCGCCCAAATGACGAATATGTACAACTTATATTATGGAGCCTTGTTTCCTTTGACCCAGTCGTACGTAAATGAAAAAAAGGCGAATCAAATCAATGAAGATTTTTTACAGGGTGACAGTCTGTTCTCATTACCGATTGCTAAACGATTGGTGGAACAAGGTCAATTAAAACAAACAGCGGACGGTTCAATTGATGTCGAACCGGATATTGAAAAAGCATCTTCGGCATTAAATGAATACCGGAATAATTTACAACAACAGCAGGATACAGCCGTTGCCAACCTGCGGAGTGAGGTCGCAAAAACGAAATGGGTTTGGATTTCGAGTATCTTTGTCCTTATTATCTTTATTTTACTGTTTGTTCATCCGTTCCTGAAACGAATGACGAAACAGTTATTACGCCTGATTGAGGACAATCGAAAGCTGTCACGAAACGAGCCGATTGAGATGGATGTCATGGAGCGGCGGACAGATGAGATTGGCATGTTGCGCTCATCCTTTAATCAGATGGCTGTGACGACCAATCTACACAAAGAAGAGATGCAGAATAAAAACGAAGAGTTACAGGCACAGAGTGAAGAATTACTGGCCCAACAAGAAGAATTACAATCGCAACAAGAAGAACTCGAAGAGGCGTATCAGGCGACGAAACAAAACGAAGAGAAGCTGAAGATGCGCAGCGAATTAACGGAAGCACTCGCTGTCCGGGAAACAGTCGAATCGTACCCGGCGATTGTTCAAAAAATGTTGGATATCACTTCATCCGAATATGGAGCCTTGTTGTTGTATGACGATGGCGTTTACATCGGTGCGACGACGAACGGCATGAAGATACAACAGGTTCAATCCTTACTGGATGATGAGAATTCCTTATTGAACCGGATGCGGTTAGGGACAAAAGTCGTTCAGTCGGAAAAACGGGTTTCGCGGACAAACGACACACCATACAGCTTCAGTACGTATGAAGTTGCTTTGCCGATTTATGATCCATCGACGCATCAGTTGATGGCTGCCGTCTACATGGTTCGTTATCAGTCTCCATACCAGTCGCAACAGTTGGCGGATATGCGTGAGTTCTCGCAACAGATGACTTTATCCCTGTTGCGGACGCGTTCATATGACGAGATGAAGCAGGAAAAACAAAAGACCGAGCAGGTACTTGACTCAATCCGGGAAGCGATTATTTATCTGGAAGACGGAAATGATGAATTATACGTCAACCGTCCGTTGTTCGAACTGATACCGGAGCTGCAATCCGAATTTACGAGGGATCGGACTTTATCGTCGGCCAGTTATGTGATTGAAGTGATGCGTAATATCGTCGATGATGTCGAACGATTTAACGATTATTTGGACTTGATCCGGTCCGGGGAAGTTTCTCCGGATAAAGTTCAATTTGATGTCCGTGGTAATTCCGCACATCTTGAAGTATATGCAGAACGAATCGATATTGAAGGTGGTTGGAAAGGGGTCATCCTCGTCATCCGTGATATTACCCGGGAAACAGAAGCAGACCGTCTGAAGACCGAACTTGTTTCGACGGTGTCTCACGAATTGCGGACTCCCTTGTCTTCGATTTACGGATTCACGGAATTGATGCTCAATCGGGAGATTGATGCGATAAAACAACAGAAATATTTGTCGACGATTCATAATGAAACGGAACGGCTGTCGAATTTGGTGACCGATTTCCTCGATGTTCAACGGATGCAATCGGGTGGACAACGTTACCAAATGGCTCATCTTGATTTGTATTCGATTGTCGATCAAGTGATTGGTGTCTATAAGGCGTCAAACGGACTTCACGATATTCAGCTTCACTTGTTGAGTGTAGAACGACCGGCGATTATTGGAGACGAAACACGGATTAAGCAGTTGCTGAACAATTTAGTCAACAACGCCATCAAGTATTCACCGGACGGTGGACAGGTTGACATTACAGTCAGCACGGATCAGGAAAATGCGACGATTCAGATTACCGATCACGGTATCGGGATTCCACAATATGCCTTTGCCCATCTGTTTGATAAATTTTATCGTGTGGATAATTCAGATACACGACGAATCGGGGGTACGGGACTTGGTCTTTCGATTTGTAAGGAAATCGTCAAAGAACATGACGGTGTGATTCATGTCGAATCGACTGTCGGAAAGGGAAGTACCTTTACGGTCGCCCTGCCGTTGCACGCATTGGAAAATGTCTAATCTAAACAGGTATCGGATTGCTTCGGCAACCGGTACCTGTTTTTGTTTTACAATAATTTTTCAAACGCTGAGAAAAAACACAAGACGTTCAGTGAATATTTAAATATAATGAAGAGATAGTTAAAAAACAGAAAGATTTGCCGATAAACATATAGGACAAACGAACTAGGACAAAAGAAAGGGCGTGGACGATGCATAAACTAATCTATACCATCATCGGCGGATGGGTGATGTCTCATTTGTTATGGTTAGGAATCATCGGCACATCATCGGATCTTTCGAGAACAGGGAACAGCCTGTTCATGATTCTAGGCGCGGTCCTTTCGACGATCATGTTGGTAGCGGCGGCGCGGCGTCATCCGAATCGTCCCATTACGCAACGTCTATTTTTACTGCTCTTATTCGGAAATATGTCGCTGGCGATGGGCGAAACGGCAGAATTGATCGTGTCCCAACAGCACTTGGAACGTTCCGGAATGTTTGATGGAATTGATTTAATATTCAGTCTGCAAATCGGATTTTATTTGCTGGCTTTTTGTTATTTTTTAATCAGTCGCCGTTCAGAAGTGAATTTACGATTTTTCCTATTTGATGAACTCATCATTTTGATTGTGACAGGGGCGATTTCCTGGCATTATCTCGTCACGCCGTATTTGGAACAGGCGGAACTGTTCAGCATGGAAACACTGTTATTACTCCGTTATCCATTAGGAGATCTGTTGTTACTGGGTGGGATGCTGATCCTGTTCTTTGGTGTCATGAAACGTGGAAACAGTATCCCGCTTCTGATGATATTGATTGGTTTTCATCTGCAGTTGATTGCGGATTTATTATACGTCATTTTGGATCGAACCAGTCTTCCGATTTCTTTGATGTGGTTGGATCCGATTTGGATTGCGACCGTCTTATTAATTGGCGGGGCAGGACTGTTATTTGATGTCGATGAACGACCGATTGGATTTAACGTCAACCGGCGGATTCTGGACGGGATTCGTCTCGTGACACCGTATGTCTTCCTGTTGATTTTGTTTGTGACAATGGCACGTCAAGCCGTCAGTTGGAATGGTTTAACGATTGGTTTAATGATTGCCATTCCTTTATTGATTTCAAGGCAGGTTCGGATCGTGATGGACAATCAACGGTTGCGGGAAAATCTTGAGGCGAAAGTCGAGGAGCGGACGGCAGCACTCGAACAGGCGTTGGAAGAGATGGAGCATATGGCTTATCATGACGCACTGACGAATTTACCGAACCGGTATTTGTTTGCCCGCTTGTTCAAGGAGGAACTTCGCCGGGCGGAAATTCATCAACGATTTGTCGGTCTGTTTTTCATCGATATTGATCATTTTAAACAAGTGAACGATACATACGGCCATCAAATTGGAGATCAGTTGATCATTGATATCGCCAACCGTCTTGAAAAAAAATTGCCGCATAATACGGTCATCTCCCGACAAGGTGGGGATGAGTTTGTTTTACTGTTATTTGATGTCAAAGACGAATCGGACATCGAAGCATGTGGCCGACAGCTGGTTCAGTTATTCGAACGACCGTTCATTCTGAAGGACACGCCTGTCTTCATGACGGCAAGCATTGGCGGCGCTGTCTATCCGACGCATGCGACTTCCCGGACGGCATTAATCGAACAGGCGGATGTCGCGATGTATGAAGCGAAGCGGCGCGGGAAAAATCAATTTCATGTGGAAGTCTGAATCAAGCAAAGAGTCCCTGACAACTGTCGGGGACTTTTTTTGACTCATTTCATCTTACTTAGTAATTTTTCCAAAGCAGCCGGACTAGTCACCTGCTCATTGCAATGGTCACTGTCGATACAAATATAGTTTCCGATTGCCCGGTATTGATCAGCGGATTGATTCGTCCGGGCGGAGACGAGAGTGACATCACTGTATTGATTGCAGATGGTACAGATACCTTTTTGAATCGTCGGCAGATACGTGCCTTCGATTCCGATCCATTCTCCTTTCAAAGGATAGACGAAAAATTTCTTTTTATTTCCGGTGTCGTTCCAACTTAAATAGGTCGTCTTAAGAAAATCGATCGAGTGAAGGGGCGGGTGCCGTAACTTCTTCGTTTTTCGGAACAGTTGCTGCAGTTGCGTCTCGGTAATCGACGGGAAAGACCGCACGACTGGTTGAATATCCTCAAGATACGAGGTGGAATCTGCCTCGGTTTGAACGGTTCGAACGACCATCAATAACGCCTCCTGTTCGGCAGTCAAAACCGGAAGCAAATCAAAGATTTTTTTAGAAGCGCTGTAAATGACGGCGTCCCGGACGTCCGGATCATGGACAGCGCTTAACTGTTGAATCATCGAGTCGATCTGGCTGCGGATAAAATTATACTGAAATGGCTGAATGAAAGGTTCCATTTTCCATCGCTCCTTTATAGTTCTGTATTCACGAAAATACTTTCATCGAAACGGCATTTTTTTGTTTTCTTCAAGCAGTGCACGGGAAATAAATACCTGAGGAGGTGTACGGGAATGCAAGCATTGACCGGACTACGCCTGTTAAATTTAATCAGCTTTTTATTTGTTTTTTTAGCACGTGTCGTCTGGTATGAGGCACCGACCGGAGAACCTCTTGCTATTGTGCCGGCATCGTTTACGGATGCGGTGTTTGGTGTTGTCTATACGACTTTGCTGATTTGGTGTATCCGGCCTGTACAAGCCTATCCGGCTGACCGGACGTTGATTTTTGATATCAGCGGCTGGTTTGTGCTGACGATGCTCGGATACGGGGCGGGCAGTATCGTCGGTCCGCCGTGGGAACTGGTGTTGACGACGATTTCATTCATCAGTTTATGTATCATCTATATGAAAGTACAACATCATCCGAACCGTTCCCCGTGGATGCGATTCCCATTTTCCGTATTTCTCGCCTGGTCGAGCATCCAGATTCTAATCTTACCATTTCGTATTTTGCGTGACTTCCGGTTTGAAGATTTGTTTGGACTGATGACGTCGGAGTGGGTGACGATCATGTTGATTTTATTTGCCTGTGGCATCGTATTTTTTATTTTCGTCCACACCGATTGGGTATTTGGTCTCGTCATGATTTGGTATTACGTCGGTCTGTTCTTTAATGGTCGGTTGACGGACTTTCAGCAAGGCGTGGCGGTCTTTAGTGTGATTGCCGTTCTGGCAGCGGTCATTCTGGTCTTTCGGAAACGCGACCGGCTGTTTGCCGAGGAAAAAAGACCGGTTTCATAAGAAAGCGGCAGTTGGTGTCATTGCTTTTCGGTTTTTGGGGTATATCCCTTATAGAAGTATAAAAGGGGGAAATGACCAATGGGGAAAAAACAGTTGATCGGAACATATGAGAATGAGACGGATTTGATTCGCCAGATTGAAGATTTACACTTTGCCGGATACCTGGAAGAAGATTTATATGTCGTTCTGCAGGATAAAACCGATATGGCGATGTTGCGTGGCCAATCGGCAGCCCAGCTTGTTTCGGGAAAACGGACATTATTTGAACGGTTTACAGGGAAGCCGGTGACAGAGGAAGAGACCCGTGAAGCGTTCGAATCCTTAGGACTGGCAGAAGGCGACATGGAACGGCATGTGGCAAGCGTCAAACACGGGGCTTATGTTCTGTTGGCGGATGAAGAAGGGGCAAGACGCCCTAAACCAGAACCCCAAAGTATTTTAGAGAGTGAACCGGAAGGCATCGAGGCCGAGCGGAAGCTTGACCACGAAAACCGGGCACTTGAGAACGAAAACGACCGGATGTTGTAATCGTGCCAGAGTGGAAAGGGTGAACGACGATGGATAGCCATTATCACACGATTTTAGTAGCAGTCGACGGCTCCAAAACAGCAGACTTAGCTTTTGAAAAAGCCGTTCAGTTCGCGAAACTCGATCAAGCAAAACTCGTCATCACACATGTCATCGATATTCAAACCTTTGCGAATGTCCGGGCGAACCAGCGCTTCATCGATCAAAATGTCACGGAGTACGCCCAGGAACTGCTTGATAAATATCAAAAACGGGCGGTCGAGGAAGGCGTAGCGGAAGTTGAACTGGTCATCGAAAGCGGGTCGCCGAAAACGCTGATTCCGAAAGTCATCGCACCGCGTGTCGGGGCAGGGCTGATCGTCTGTGGTGCTGTCGGAATGAATGCAATGGAACGAATCATGATCGGGAGTGTCTCTGAAAACATTACCCGTTATGCGAAGTGTGATATCTATATCGTTCGTCCGAAAACACTCAAGTGAATACCACACAAACAGGCTGTTTCGATGAAGAATCGAAGCAGCCTGTTTGATGTTCAGTGATCTTTTTAAGTTAATAAATAATAAAAAATGCCTAAGATGATCAAAATGACCGGCAACAAGACTAAATACATCCAGGACATGTTTTTGGCTGTCTGGCTGTTGCTGTACGTTTCTTCGTTTCGACTCTGTCCGACCATTACTGTAAAAATAAGTCCAAGTACACAGATTACTAAAGCAATCCAAAATAAGACGGTCATGTTTAGCCCTCCTTCAGTAAGATAAATCCTCTCTCCCATCATAACGAAAAGTGGGTGTAAATGTCAGAGTATTTGTGACAGTTTGGAGTTGACGCCATCTGGTTTAGGGGCTAAACTACTGATATGAGTTTAGGGGGTAAACTAATCATGAAAGAAAATCTTCGGGAAGCCGTTCAGTTATTTGAAGAAGTGATGATTCACGGGACGGAACGTGTCTTGAAATCAGTCGATTCACCGGTGTGGCGTCTCTATTCACCGGAGCAGCTGCATTTGTTAAAGCTGGTCGATAAATATGGACCGATTGCTTCCGGGCGGATTGCCGTCATCCAAGGAGTTCATAAAAGTGCGATTTCCAATCGTCTGAAAAAGTTAAATGAACACGGCTTGGTGGAAGTCGAACGTTCAGAAGATGATCACCGGACCAAGCGGATTATTTTGACGGATGCCGGAAAAGAAGTCGTCGAAGCATCCGATCAAGCGATTTACAGTTATTTGGAACAGTTGATTGATGGAAAGGTCGACGATGACGAAATTAAACAATTCATCGAGACGTTCCGAAAAGTCAAAGCCATTTTAAAGATTGAAGATTAAGTCAGAAAAACAGACAAAGAAGAGGTGGAACGGGAATGCGACAAATCGTCAAATGGCGTTGGCCAATCGTAATCGTCTTGTTGCTTGCGACAGTCGGATTATTTTTAGCGGCACCAAACTTATCAAAACAGGCGGAAGATGCGGGTGCCATTCAGCTCGCGAGTGACACGGATTCACAACGGGCAGCCGATATTTTAAAGGCAGCCGGTGCAAGTGAAGAAACGATTTCGCTGGTTATTCCGTTAAAGGAAGCCGTCACGAAACAAGATCGGACCGAAATCGGTCAAATCGTCAAAGATTTGGAGAAACTGGATAAACCGGTGACGGGAGTTCTCGATCCGTTTGAAAGTAAGGAAACGGAAGGACAATTGATTTCAAAAGATAAAAAAACGGTCCTCGTTCCGATTACCGTCGATGGTTCGCAGGAAGAAATCACGGCACTCGCCGAGGACATCCGGAGTGATCTTTTACCGGACGACCGGACGATTTATCTGACCGGTGAATCGTTGATTAATGCCGATGTTAATAAAAGTTCACAAGAAGGATTGAAACGAACGGAATTGATCACAGTCGGTCTGATTTTTGGTCTGTTGCTAATCGTGTTCCGTTCGATTGTCACACCATTCGTTCCGTTATTTGCGGTGGGTGTCACGTATTTAATGAGCCAATCGTTTGTGGCCTTTTTCGTTGATTGGTTCGGATTCCCTGTCTCGAATTTCACGCAGATTTTCCTTGTTGCGATTCTCTTCGGGATCGGGACGGACTACTGTATTCTGCTTCTCAGCCGGTACAAGGAAGAATTGACTGCCGGACACGATGTCGAGACAGCCATCGTCAACACATACAAAACAGCGGGACGGACGCTGCTCATCAGTGGTCTTGCCGTCCTCGTCGGCTTCTCGGCGATCGGTTTCGCTGATTTCCCGATCTTTAAATCATCGGTCGCCGTTGCGGTCGGGATTGCAGTCTTGTTACTGGTTCTCTTTACACTGGTACCGTTTTTCATGGCAACGTTAAAAGAGAAACTGTTCTGGCCGTCTAAAAATGCGGCGAGTCACCAAGACAGTCGTTTGTGGGCCCGCTACGGCGGATTATCGATTCGTCGTCCATTACTTGCGATGGCCATCGTCGCTGTCGTGACGATTCCAACCTTGTTCACGTATGATGACGATCTGTCGTTCAACACTGTTGATGAGATTGGTGCGAAATATGAAACGGTCAAAGGATTAAATGCCATTTCAGACGGCTTTGGTGCCGGTGAGTCATTACCGGTCAATATTATCCTGAAGGACGATCAAAATATCGTGACTGAAAAAACTGTTCCATATGCAGAACAGTTGAGCCGTGAACTCGTTAAACTGGACGGGGTCAAAGCCGTTCGCTCGATTTCGCGTCCGACGGGCGAAGTCATCGACGATTTATACGTCGATCAACAACTGAAACAAGTCGCATCCGGTCTGACGGATGCCAAAGACGGGCTCGGTGAAGTCGGCCAAGGTCTACAGACTGTGGAAGATAATCTGAAGACAATCAGCGGTCAGCTTCCGGCCGGTGACCAGGCGTCAGCAGGTGCAGCACAATTGCAGCAGGCCGCAGACGGTCTCGGTCAAATTAATCAGCAGTTAACGCTTGTCGGTCAAGGATTACAGTCAGCGGAAAACATTCCGCAAACTGTCGGGACACTAACAGCGTTATCCGGTCAATTGACCCAGATGCAAACGGGAATCGCACAAGCGGCAACCGGAATTGAAACGCAAGGCGCACAAGCCGGTCAACTCGGTAGCGGATTAACCCAACTGGCGGATGGTGTCGGATCTGCCAATGCAGGGCTTGGTAAAATCGAAGACGGATTAACGGAAGCTGCCGATTTCCTGAAAGAGATGGGGAACTCCAAAACGATTCGCGGTACCGGGATGTTCATTCCGAAAGATACCTTAGCGAGTAAAGACTTCGAACCTGTCATTGACCGTTATACGATTGATGATCAAACCGGTCTGAAATTCGAAGTCATCCTGAATGATGATCCGTATTCACCGGAAGCGATCGAAACGGTCGCTGCGATCAAGAAAACGACAGCGAGCACACTGAAAGATACACCGCTTGAACAGGCACAAGTTGCGTACGGCGGTATCTCAAGCATCAACAGTGATTTAAATGATACGTCTAAAGCCGATTTTTCACGGACGGTCGTCATCATGATCATCAGTTTGTTCATCGTCCTTGCGATCATGTTCCGTTCATTGATCATGCCGCTGTTTATGATCGGTTCGCTCCTGTTGACGTACTATACGTCGGTATCGATTGCTGAACTGATCTTCGTCAACGGTCTTGGTTATGACGGCATCAGCTGGGCCGTTCCGTTCTTCGGATTCGTTATGCTCGTCGCTCTTGGTATCGATTACTCGATCTTCCTGCTCGACCGGTTCCGGGAAGAAACGATTAATGGACTCGAGACGAATGAAGCGATGTATGTTTCGATGAAGAAAATGGGATCTGTCATCATCACGGCTGCCATCATCCTTGCCGGAACGTTTGGTGCGATGATGCCGTCGGGTGTCCTGAGTCTGGTTCAGATTGCAACAATCGTCATCACGGGTCTGCTCCTGTATGGATTAATTGTCTTACCGCTCCTGATTCCGGCAATCACGGTATCGTTCGGACCGGGTGTCTGGTGGCCGTTCCGTCAAAAGCAAAATAAGAAGTAAGTCGATTCGACTGGTCCATTCGGAAATCATCCGGATGGACTTTTTCGTTATACTACAAACAGGAGGCGATGGAAATGCAACAGTTTAAACAATTAACGGACCGGATCTGGTATCAAACGCCGGTCAGTGAAACGGATCGGCCAATCGTTGCCGTCATTACGGGTGACGACCGGAGTCTTGTAATTGATGCCGGAAACTCAAGTCAGCACGCGACACTCTTTTTAGAGGAGATGAAGAATCAAGGGCTCGGACGTCCGGATCTCGTCGCATTGACGCATTGGCACTGGGATCATATTTTCGGCATAAAACAGATGGCGGTACCGACGATCGCAACGCACCGGACAGTCGAAGAAATGCAGAAAATGCTGGACTACGAATGGACGGATGAGGCACTGGAGGAACGGATCCACCAGGGCATTGAAATTCTGTTTTGTGCCGATGCGATCAAACTGGAGTTCGGGAAGGACCGGGAGATTGAAGTCATCTTGCCGACGATTCGTTTCACGGGAGAACTTGCAATCGACCTCGGGGGCGTGACGTGTCTGTTACGACAAGTCGAGAATGACCACTCACCAGGGAGTGCTCTTGTCTATATTCCGGAAGAACGGGTTTTATTTTTAGGAGATGCCATGTATGCGGATATTTTCTCCGACAAGTGGAATTATACAGTCAATCAAACAACGCGGCTGTTAGATACGATTGCTGAATACGAGGCGGATTATTATGTCTGGTCTCACGGCGAAGCGATGGCGAAAGACGCGTTTGAGCAAGAGGTACACGTCTTACGCCAAATCATCGAAGTGACAAAACAAGCAGAAGGACATGTATCGGAGATGCGCCGGCTGTATCGTGATCTGGTCGGACGGGACTTGACGACAGACGAAGAAGAAACACTCGTATTTTTTGCGAATGGTGCGAAAAAATAATTAAAACAGCAGGTGCTGAACCGTTCATTCGAGAATTCCTTAAGTATAAGATGGAAAAACGGATTTTAGCAAAGGGGTTCTCGTAATGGATCGTAAGCCTGAAGATCGGAATGAAACGGCCAATCGTGTATTTTTTGGAACAACTAACATTTTCACGATCCTTGTAGTGATTGGCTTTGCCTTATACCTGCTGTATCAATTTTTTGTGAAATGACTGATCACCCTGTAGCTCAGGGTGATTTTTTTCGTTTTAGGGGAGTGCAAGCGAACCAGATATTGGGTAATCCTTAACTGAGGGCACAAAGAAAACTCACTTAAAAGGAGGCACTTCAACAATGAAACGCATCCAGATTGCCGACTTTGATCGTCGAATGCCACCACTTGAACTACGAGAGATGGATGACTATTACGAAGCGGTATTGGTATCAAACTATGATGAATTGTATCCTTCGACCCAAGTACGGACGATACAGTTGGCAGATATTTATGTCAATCTTGTGATGACTTCTGAAGGGGCGCATCTCGTATCCGCGCTCTTTTTAAAACCGGTCGAAGTACCGGATATCGTCGCCTGGATGCAACTCTATACGATAGGTTTTGCGACAGCGGATGCAACAGGTTACTACGTGGAACAAGCAGATGAAATTTTAGAAATCGTTTTATATCAGGGAAATCCGATTGTCATTGCGACGAGAGGAACCGATCGATTGTACTATGAGACGGAAGGAGCAATTGAGATGCGGCGGGAATCAAGCGAAGTGATCGGGAAAAAACCATTGTTGTATTTGAATGGGGAAGCCCGGTTTGAGGTTCCTCATCTTGAATTCAACTCGAATCAGGATGAGGTTCATATCAATGGAACCTTTTTATTTGCAGACTATATGGATACGTATCAGGGACGGGTCGGATTTTTCCGGAAAACGGATTCGAATCTGCCGATTGTCTTATTGGTCGGTAAAGCCATTATCGAAATGGAACTGACAGAAAATCCGGATGGAAGCCGGATCCTTGTCATTGAGCAGCCATACGATGAAGCTTAATTTTCCCATGAGGATACCGGGGATTTTTTCTGAGAAAAGTTAAAAGGGACGAATCTTTAGCTAATCATGAAATCCCTTACAAAATATGCGAGAATAGGAATAGAGACAAAAAGGGAAGGGATGCGGGACGAACATGGTGAAAGAGATGCCACGAAATTCAAAGTGGATGCGTTCCTACAATCGGGCACTTGTATTACGTTTGATTCGGATGCATCAACCGATTTCACGAGTGGAACTGGCACAACAAACAAAACTGACGAAACCGACCGTTTCGAATATCGTCGGAGAACTGATTGCCGATCAACTCGTGACAGAGCGTGAACTCGGCGTTTCAAACGGTGGACGAAAGCCGATTCTGCTCGAACTCGTGGCGAAAGAACAATACGTCATCGGGATTGATGCGACAAGTCACCGCTTCATCGGAGTTATCGCGGATTTAAGCGGAAATACGATTCACGAAGTGGAAACGATGGGTAAATTTGATACAAACGAAGAATTGATGGAGGCTGTCGTTCTGTTGTGTGAAGAACTGATTGAGGCGACGGAGCAGGCCGGAACGATTCACGGCATCGGAATATCCGTTCACGGGATGGTCAATCCGGAGACCGGAGTGATTCTGTTTGCTCCTCGTTTTCATCTCCATGATGTGGCCTTAAAAGAACATTTGGAAAAGCGGTTTGCGTACCCTGTTTTTATCGAAAACGATGTCCGGGCTCTCGCTTCGTTCGAATTGTTATTCGGAGAAGGTGTCGGGGTCGATCAATTTTTCTATCTGTATGCCGGAGAAGGAATCGGAGGGGCGTATGTCCTGGACGGAAAGCTGATTGACGGCGAAAATCACATTACAGGTGAGGTCGGGCATATGCGGCTTGATTTGGACGGTCCGATTTGCTCCTGCGGGAATCGGGGATGCCTCGAAGCATTGGCCGGGGAAAAAGCATTGTTGCGTGATTTCGAAGCCATTGACCCGCAAGTCAAGACACTGACGGAACTGAGAAAACGTCTGACGGACGGGGATCCGTACGCGAAAGCCGCGTACCACCGGGCCGGCGAGTACATCGGAATCGGTGTCCTGAATACAATTCATCTGATCAATCCGAAGCGGATTTTACTTGGAGGACCAATGTTTGAACTGGCTCCTTCGATCGTTGATCAAATCAAAGAACGGGTCGAGCACACGGCTTTGACGACGGCTTCACGTGAAACCGATGTTAAGATGGTTCCCTGGAGTGAAAAACAAGGGGCACTCAGTGCAGCGGCACTCGCAACAAACAGTATTTTTCAAACGATTTAAAATGCAGCTTGCTGGATGACGGTGTTTTCACCGGATCCGGCAAGCTTTTTTTATGAAAAGAACGAAGAAAAAATATTTTTTGAAACCGTTTACAAAACAAAACAGCATGTGCTATAGTTTTCTTAAAGTTAGATAATAAATTTAATTTACTAAGTTTTCATCAACCAGTGGAGGTGGATGCAGACCGGCAGGGACCGGTTAAGCTGAAACAGAAAGAAGGGGGCGTCGCGCAGATGGAAACAGAGGATTTATGGGTTTCCTACCGTGAAGCTTTCGGGCGTTACGGAGCAATCCGTGGCTTTTACGTGAACCGTTTGACAGGAGATATGACGGAACAACAGCCGGGAGATAAGCGGTCTGCAGATCAAGACGGCGTTCTCGTTCGGCCACGACAAGATGGAGTCTTTCAATTTCGGATGTCGTCCGTACAAGGGGTACTGACGATTCGATCTTCAGAACTTCATCTTCGAAAAAATGAGAACGGATACATTGAATTACGGGTGTTGATGCAACACATGCGCACAGCCGGTTGTTTGACGCTCGGTGGAGAATTTTATCTGTTCGTGACACCGGAAGTGGACACGCTCGACTATCGTCTGCGACTGATTGCACGGGTCTTGATTCAACTCCAACGGATGCCGATTGGCATGGAAGTCATCGAACAATGGTGTCAACACGCACAGCTTGAAGGACAACAGCTTAGAAAGTACGCTTGACCACTCACATACAAAAGGGGATCACTCACATGAAATTCAAAAAAACCAAAGTACTCGCAGCGGCATCAGTTCTGACATTATCGGCACTTCTCGCTGCTTGTGGCGGCGAAGATGAAAAACAAGCCACAACCAAAGACGGCAAAACAATCATTTCCTGGTGGGGTTGGGCACCTCAGCCTGAAGCCGGTAAGGAAGTCGTCGATGCCTTCAACAAATCACAGGACAAATACGTCGTCGAATTCAAACGGTACAGTGAAGATTACGAAAAGCAACTTCAAGTCGCGATGTTATCTGGTAAGGGACCAGACATCATCGGCTTAAAAGAACCAATGATTCAACAATACAAAGACCGTGTCGTACCGGTCGATTCTTACATGGATAAAGCAGCCGGCAAAGGATGGAAAGATAAATTCGTTGAGCTCGGAATTGATCAAACGACGATTGACGGCAAACAATATGCAGTTCCAATCGGATTTACGGGGCAAGCCTACTTGATGTACAACAAAACGATGCTTGATAAATACGGCGTAACACCACCGAAAAACTACAAAGAAACAGTCGACGCTGTCAAGAAAATCAAAGCGTCCGGCGATAAAGTCATTCCATTGATGCTCGGTGCAAAAGATGCTTGGATCGACATTGATGTCTACAACGTATTAAGCCACCAGGTAGCACCTGGTTACATCCAAAAGGTCTTATCTGGCGAAGCGAAATGGACAGACGACGAGATGGTCAAGACAGCGCAAATCTGGCAAGATCTGTTTGAAAAGAAAGTCTTCCAAGAAGGTGCACTCGGACTTGCGACATACAATGACGGGATGAACCAATTCTTCGATAAAAAAGCAGCGATGTGGGTCATCGGTTCGTGGGAAGCCCACTCGATGACGACAGCTGAGAAAAAAGACAAATGGAAAATCAAAGACGAGCTTGGCTTCACACCACTTCCAAACCTTGCAGGCGGAACAGAACAGCCGATCATCGCTTCCATCGATATGGCGCTTGCCGTCAACAAAGAATCAAAACAACAAGAAGGTGCAGCTGAATTCGTTGCCTTCATGAGCCAAGGCAAAGGACAAGAAGTTTACATGGGCGAGTTCGAAATGGCACCGGGAATCAAGGATGTCAAAATTGATTCAGATGCAGCCTTCACATCTGAAGGGGAAAAAGAGTCGTACAAAATGCTGAACGAAACACTTTCTAAAGCTGTAGCAAGCCGTGGTATCCGTGATACAAAACTGAACGATATCCTCGGTAAGGAACTTCAAAACATCGCGACGGGTCAAAATCCGAAAGAAGCACTCCAACGTGTTCAGGATGCAGCCGATCAATCGAAAAAATAAGAACGATACAGTGAAGTGGTGCGCCCAGCGTGCCACTTCCTGATTTTTAAAGATCAAGAAAGTGGGGAAATCGTTATGCAGACAGAGCAACAAGAATTGCCGATCAAACCGAAAGCGGAAACGCTGAAAGCAGCACCACGTCCGAACGTTCCGAAACAGAAGAAAAAAGGCAAAATAAAGCAAAACATGGTCGGTTGGGCGTTCGTAGGTCCCATCGTCCTGTTTGTCGTCGCGTTTATCTATTACGGCATTTTCTATAACGCCTATAACTCGTTCTTCTCGTGGGACGGCATTTCGTTTGATAAAGTCTTCGTCGGGTTTGAAAACTACGCGGAAATGTTCCGTGATCCGGATTTCTACCTCTCGCTTAAAAATACATTCATCTTCACGATCTTGACGGTTACGATTCAAGCTTTCATCGGTTTGGTTCTCGCGTACTTCCTGCACACACAGGGACCGTTGCGGACGGCGATGAAATCGGTCTTCTTCTTCCCGGTTGTCCTGAGTCCGGTTGTTCTTGGAGCCGCGTTCTCACAAATCTACGACTTCCAGTTCGGATACATCAATGAGTTTCTCCGTGCAATCGGTCTCGGCAGCCTGGAGCAAAACTGGCTCGGCGACCCGGATATCGCGCTTTATTCGGTCATCGCCATCAACATCTTCCAGTGGACAGGTTCATCGATGGTCATGTACTACATGGCGATGCTGACGATTGAAAAAGAAATCTTTGAAGCTGCCAAAATCGACGGAGCCGGATTCTTCCGGACGCTTTGGAGCATCGTCTTCCCGAACTTAAAAGGAACGACATTTACGTTATCAATTCTCGGAGTCATCGGTGGTCTGAAGACGTTTGATTTAGTCTGGATCACGACAGCCGGCGGACCCGGTTCTTCAACGGAATTCATCTCGACGTACCTGTTCCGTAAATCGATGCTGCAACAAGAAGTCGGTTTTTCAAGTGCCGTTGCCATCATCCTGCTGACAATCGCTTTACTGATCACGTACTTCCAGTTACGTGTGCAAAAGAAAATGGATAACTAAGGAGGAACGTCCCATGAATGTAGAATCTAAAAGAAGTCGTTGGGTCATCAACCTTGTCCTGATGCTCGCTTCGATCGTCTGGCTGTTCCCAATCTTCGTCATGTTCAAGGAAAGCTTACGTGTCAACGGATTTGAAAACTATATCGCAACGCTGCAAAACCCGAATTTCCCGACATTCGTCTTTAACAGTTTCTTTGTCGCTTTCTTCATGATCATCATTTCGATCACGATTCTTGCGTTTGCCGCATTCGCGTTCTCAAAACTCGAATTCGCCGGAAAACGTCTGTTGTTCAACATGGTACTTGCCGGTCTGATGTTACCGGTCGCTTCCATGATCGTTCCATTGTTCTTCACATTACGGTCGTTTGACGGTCTGAATAACCACTGGGGTTTAATCGGGGCGGAAGTCGCGTTCTTCCTGCCGTTCGGTCTGATGCTGATCAAAGGATATTTTGACGAGTTACCAAACGAATTAATGGAAGCCGCGTACATTGACGGCGCAACGATTCTTGAAGTCTTCTTCAAAGTCATGTTGCCGCTCGCGAAACCGGCTCTTGCAACAGCATTGATCTATGCGTTCCTCAACTCGTGGAACGAGTATTTGATGGTCTTGACGTTCATGACGGATCCGGCTTATCAAACGGTCACGATGGCACCAAGCTTCTTCAAAGATGCGCTCGGCGGTGATCCAGGGAAAATCTACGCTTCACTCGTCTTGATCAGTTTACCGACGATGGTGTTCTATATCTTCTTCCAACGTTTCTTCCAAAAAGGAATGACGGCAGGTGCAGTAAAATAATTTGTTTTGAGTCAGGGGGAGCACAATGTATTTAGGCGTCGATTATTACCCGGAACAAACTCCACGTGCGTTATGGGAGGAAGACTTCCGATTGATGAAAGAACTTGGTGTCAACGTCGTTCGGTTGGCGGAATTTGCCTGGACGATGATGGAGCCGGAAGAAGGAGTTTACGATTTCCGGTTTTGGGACGATATCATCGAACGCTTGAGTGCCGCCGGTTTTGACATCGTCCTCGGGACACCGACGGCAACACCACCGGCCTGGATGTGTCACAAGTATCCGGAGATTCTTCCGGCAGACGAGCACGGCGTGACAATCAGTTTCGGAGCCCGTCGCCATTATACGGTTCACAGCGAAACGTACCAACGTTTTTCCGTTGCCATCACGACAGAAATGGCGAAACGCTATGGAAAACACCCGCGTGTCATTGGTTGGCAGACGGACAACGAATACGGTCATGAGAAATCAGACCGTTCCTACAGCGATGTCGACCGGGCTGCTTTCCAGGTCTGGCTCAAAAACCGTTACGGCACGCTCGATGCGTTAAATGAAACATGGGGAACCGTCTTCTGGAGTCAAATCTATACGGCATGGGAGCAAATCCCGGTGCCGCGGAAAGTCTATCAGGAACACAATCCATCGTTACTTGTCGACTTCGACCGTTTCTGTGCCGACGGTTACAACCATTACAACAAACTGCAAGTCGATGCGCTCCGGGAACACATCCATCCGGAGGCCTTCATTACCCATAACCTCGTATACAGCGACATGGCCGTCAATCAACAGCAGATGGCACAGGATCTTGATTATGTCGCCTTTGATAACTATCCGGTCTGGGGAGGTCTGCCGGAGCCGAACCGATTCGAGAAGATGGCAAGTGACCACGATCTCTGCCGCTCCTCGAAACAGGGGAAAGGTTTTTGGGTGATGGAACAACTGAGCGGAGCACAAGGCTGGAGTAAAATCGGTTACCTGCCGCGCCCCGGTCATATCCGGTTATGGACGTACCAGGCGGTTGCCCGCGGTGCGGAAGCCATCGTCTATTTCCGCTTCCGGGCGGCGTTGTTTGGAACGGAAGAGTTTTGTCATGGAATCATCGATCACGACGGAAAACCGAAGCGTAAATTCAACGAAGTCAAACAAATCATGACCGAACTGAACACGTTTGGTGACGAAATCAACGCGAGTAGCTATCAGGCGGAAGTCGGCGTGTATTTCGATCAAGAAAATGTCTGGGCCTGGACCCATCAGCCGCACAGTGATGCGTTTGATTTCCGGACCGAGTTCGTCCGTTTCTACGGTGGTGCCGTCCGGCGTCAAGCGTCGACGGATATCGTCTTCCCGGGAGACAAACTGGATCAATATAAATTAATCATCGTTCCGCTGTACTTCCTGACGAATCCGACATTCGACCAGTCATTAATTGAGTACATGGAGCAGGGCGGACACGTCATCTTTACGTACCGGACCGGCGTCAAGGATCCTCACAACAATGTCCTGCCGCTGACGTTGCCTGGTAAGTTTGCACCGTATGCCGGGATTGAAATCGATGAGTACGAATCGTTGCAGGCCGTGCAGGAAAACCGGGTGGAAGGGATCGGTGCCTTCGCGGGACAAGGTTCACCTGCCCGTCTCTGGTGTGATTTGATTACACCAACGACAGCCGAGGCACTTGCTGTCTACCGCGATACGTTTTATGACGGCGTCGCTGCCGTGACACGCAACGAATACAAAGGAATGATTACCTATATCGGCGCGTCGATTGACGATGCGATGATCGATACGATTTACCGTCAAGCGTTTCTCGATGCCGGTGTTCAAACGTTTGAAGCACCGGATCAAGTCGAGATTGTACGCCGTCATGGTGAGACACGTGATTTCCTCTTCCTGATGAATCACGATACGAAAGCAAGCCGGGACGTTGTGCTCGATGCTGCCTATCAAGAGTTGAATACGAACGAGACATATAGTGGAACAGTGACGCTCGCCCCGCTCGAGACGCTGATTCTGACAACGTAAGGAGGAGAACGACCATGGCCATTCTTGAACTGCCGAATCAGCGGTTCGTCCTCGAAGGACAACACGTCGCGCATGTCGTGACAATCGGACAGCACGGCAAAGTGTTGCATACGTATTTTGGAGCGCGTCTGCCGTACCCATCCGACTATGAAGCCTTACCGAATCCGGTCCTGGTACACAGCTCATTTGAATCGCCGGACGGGGTTGCGGTCTATGACTTCATTCCATTTGGTGAGATGGTCTACACAGAACCGACTTTAAAATCAGAACGGGAGGACGGGCAACGAATCAGTCAGTTCGTTTTTGAACGCGCCGAACAATCCGATAATGGATTGATCTTATGGTTGTTTGATTCGTTACAGGAACTCCGGGTCGGTATCAAATACGATCTGTACGAAACGTACGATATGATCGGACGATCACTCGTGATTGAAAACACAGGAACACATTCCGTCCGGTTGACGACGGCCCAATCGTTTGCGATGGGGATTTTACAACGACCGGACTTGAACTTACACCACTTCGCGGGAACATGGACCGGTGAATTCCAAAAACAAGTCACACCGCTGACACCGGGACGTAAGACAATTGACAGCCGACGGGGTGTGACGAGTCACCAGGCGAATCCGTGGTTCGCTTTGGAACACGGCGCAACGGAATCAGCCGGCGAAGTCATTTACGGACATTTCGCTTATTCCGGCAACTGGTCGATGCACTTCGAGCAGGATGCCTTCGGATTCGTCCAGCTATCGGGCGGGATGAATGAGTTTGATTTCAGCTGGCGACTTGAAGCCGGTCAGCATCTTACGACACCGGAATTTTATATCGGATACGCGCCAGACGGCTTTGCCGGGATGAGTGCCCGCGCCCACGATTTCCAGCGGGACGTCATCATGCCGGAATCGGACCGGAACAAGGTTCGGCCGGTGCTCTATAACTCCTGGGAAGCGACCTATTTTGACGTGACGGAACACGGTCAACGAACACTGGTGGATCAAGCCGCTGCCATCGGCTGTGAACTGTTTGTCGTCGATGACGGCTGGTTCGGTGAACGGAACTCCGACCAGGCCGGTCTTGGCGACTGGGTCGTCAATCCGGAGAAGTTTCCGAACGGATTAACGCCGTTGATTGATTATGTGAAACAACAAAACATGTCATTTGGACTTTGGGTCGAACCGGAGATGGTTAATCCGGATTCAAATTTATACCGGACCCATCCTGACTGGATTTATCACAGTCCCGGTGCCCGTCGGACGACATCACGCAATCAGTTTGTCTTGAATCTCGGCTTGCCGGAAGTGGAACAATTCGTATTCCGGATGATGGATGAACTGCTCGCAACCCACGCCATTGATTACATCAAATGGGATATGAACCGTGCGTTTTCGGAACCGGCTCTCCCGGGTGCGACACCGGCAGAACAACAGGAATTATGGAAGCGGCATGTCGATGCGCTGTACCGGATTTTTGACGGATTGCGCGTCCGTCATCCGGAAGTTGATTTTGAAGCGTGTGCCGGAGGCGGCGGACGGATTGATCTCGGAATTCTCAAACGGACGGAACAAGTCTGGACGAGTGACAATACGGATCCACTGGATCGCTTGACGATCCAACACGATTTCTCCTTTGCCTACAATGCGAAGATGATGAGTTGCTGGGTGACGGATGGTCCGAACTGGCTCAACGGTCGGAACTTACCGCTTGCGACACGCTTCGTGTCTTCGATGCAGGGAACGCTCGGCATCGGCGGTAACTTAAGCGAATGGACAACGGAAGAATTGGCGGAAGCGGCGGAATGGATTGCGACGTACAAAACGATTCGGGAAACCGTTCAATTCGGCCGTCAGTACCGGTTGAAAGCGGACCGCGTGACGACCTCGCTGATGCAGTATACGTCAAACGATCAAACGGTGATTCTGGCGGTCGCCCCGATGCGTAAACACGGAATCGGTCACTACCATTTCCGGTTAGCCGGCCTTGAAGCGACCACATTTTATCAGGTTGAAGATCGTCAACTGAGTGGTGCTTACTTGATGCAACAAGGTCTGACCTGGAACTACACGAACGATTATGAAGCACGTTGCCTGCGGATCCAACCGGTTCATCGCAGCATAATACCTACATCAGAGTCAAAGGAGCCGATCGTATGACAGACCAGACATTAGAACAGATTTTCGAACAACAATTCGGTCAATCGTCGACCCACCGTTTTTTTGCACCGGGCCGGATTAACTTGATCGGAGAACATACAGATTATAACGGTGGTCATGTCTTTCCGTGTGCCTTGACGCTCGGCACCCATGCGGTCGCCCGAAAACGGGACGATGTGGTCTTTCGGTTTTATTCGCTGAATTTTGAAGATGACGGGATCATTGAAGTCGCAGGTGATGACTTGACGCCTCAATCTGCCCATGGCTGGGCCAACTATGCCAAAGGAATGATTCATGTCTTACGGGAAGCCGGTTACCGGATTGATACAGGGTGCGACATTTTAATTAAAGGTGATATCCCGAATGGTGCCGGATTATCTTCGTCCGCGTCACTCGAACTCGTCATCGGTGTCTTACTCGATAAACTGTACAATCTGGATATCGATCGGATTGACCTCGTTAAATACGGTCAACAGGTCGAAAACCAGTACATCGGCGTCAACAGCGGCATCATGGATCAGTTTGCAATTGGTATGGGCAAAGCAGGATCCGGACTGTTGCTTGACTGTGAGACGCTTGAGTACACGTATGCACCGCTTGATTTATCCGGTTATACGATCATCATCATGAATACGAACAAACGCCGTGAACTGGCAGATTCAAAATACAATGAACGCCGCTCGGAATGCGAAGCGGCGCTCGCTTATCTGCAACAGTACCGTCCGTATGCCTCACTCGGCCAATGGTCGATGAATGAATTCGAAACGGTTTCGTTTGAGGACGAACGATTGGAACGACGGGCCCGGCATGCGATTTCTGAGAATGAACGGACATTGCAGGCACTGGATGCACTCAAAGAAGACCGGCTCGAAGCATTTGGTCAACTGATGAACGCTTCCCACCGTTCGTTACGGGTCGATTATGAAGTAACGGGGAAAGAACTCGATACATTGGTCGAAGCCGCTTGGGCGCAACCGGGAGTTCTCGGTGCCCGGATGACAGGTGCCGGTTTTGGCGGCTGCGCGATTGCAATCGTTGAAGACGACACAGTGGAAACATTCATGACGGCAGTCGGACACGCGTATGAGACCGAAATCGGTTATCCGGCATCGTTTTATACGGCAACCGTTGGCGATGGAGCACGAGAAGTCGAACAGGAGGTTATCTAAATGGCAGTACTCGTAGTAGGTGGAGCAGGATATATAGGATCACACGCAGTCTATCAACTGGTCGATGCCGGACAAGATGTTGTTGTCATCGATCATTTAAAATCGGGACACTGGGAAGCGGTTCATCCGAAAGCCCGTTTTTACGAAGGGGATATCCGGGATCGTGCCTTCCTTGACACCGTTTTTGAGACGGAAACAATCGATCAGGTCCTTCATTTTGCAGCCTTTTCGTTAGTCGGGGAATCGATGGAGCATCCGCTCGCTTATTTCGACAACAACGTCTACGGCACACAAGTGTTGCTTGAAGCGATGATGGCGCATGATGTGAAGCAGATTGTCTTCTCATCAACCGCGGCCACATACGGCGAGCAGGAACAGATGCCGATTCTTGAGAAGGCCACGACGAACCCGACAAACGCCTACGGTGAAACGAAACTGATGATGGAGAAGATGATGCGTTGGTGTGAAACCGCGTATGGTCTCCAGTATGTGGCGCTCCGTTACTTTAACGTTGCCGGCGCACGTGCAACGGGTGAAATCGGAGAAGATCACACACCGGAAACCCATTTAGTGCCGCTTGTCCTCGAAGTCGCCAACGGTCAACGGCCGATGATTTCGATTTACGGCGATGATTATGCGACGGAAGACGGCACGTGTATCCGCGACTATATCCATGTCGAGGATTTAATCGATGCCCACCTGTTGGCACTGGAATATTTAAAACAAGGCAACACGAGTGACGTCTTTAATCTCGGTTCAAGCCGCGGCTTTTCAGTCCGGGAAATCATTGAAGCGGCACGCCGTGTAACGGGACATGCGATTCCGGAACAAGTTGTCGCACGACGTGCCGGAGACCCGAGTACATTGATTGCGGGATCTGATAAAGCGAAAACGGTTCTCGGCTGGACACCGCGCCGGACAGAAATCGACACCATCATTCAAGATGCATGGCGTTGGCATGAACAGCGTCCGCAAGGCTACAAAACACCTGTACGGTAAAGAGAGAGTTAGGAGAGTGAATGGCGATGAATGAACTCATCAAACAATTAACAGAGCAGGCGGTCCGTCACCGGTTGATTGAACCGGAAGATACGGTATATGCCCGAAACAGGCTCTTATCGTTGCTCGGAGAAGCTGCATATGTGGATCCGGGAACAGTCGACACGCGTCCGATTCCTGATCTTTTGGACGAGATGATTGAACACCAGATCACGGCCGGGAAGCTGGCACCGCGTCTGGACGAAAAAGAACGGTTAGCGGCAGAATTGATGGATGTGTTCGTCGATCGCCCGTCTCAGATCACTTCGACTTTCCGTCAGCTGTACGCGGAACATCCGCAACAGGCGACTGACTATTTTTATCAGCTCAGTCAAGCGAATAATTACATCCAGACAAAACGCATCGCTAAAAATATTCAGTATCAGGCGGACACGGTCTACGGGGAAATCGATATTACGATCAACCTGTCAAAACCTGAAAAAGATCCCCGTGAAATTGCGGCAGCCCAGACAGAAGCCGTCGAATCAACGTACCCGACCTGTCTCTTGTGTGTTGAAAACGTCGGCTATGCCGGACGGAGCAATCATCCGGCCCGTGCGAATCACCGGATCGTACCGCTGTCACTCAGTGGCGAATCTTGGGCGTTACAATATTCACCGTACGTCTATTACAACGAACACAGCATCATCCTGTCGCAGGAGCACCGGGATATGGTCATTAACCGCCAAGCCTTTGCGCGATTGCTTGAATTCGTCGCGCAGTTCCCGCATTATTTTGCCGGATCCAATGCTGATCTGCCGATCGTCGGCGGATCGATTTTGACGCATGATCATTATCAGGGCGGCCGGTATGAATTTGCGATGGATCGGGCAAAGACATTACAGAAGTTTGGCTTACCGGATCACCCGGATGTCACCGGTGAAACGTTGCATTGGCCGTTGACGGTCGTTCGTCTGAGCAGTCTAGACGCTTCCGCGTTGCTTGATGCGGCGGACGAGGTCTATCAGACCTGGTTGACATACGAAGATGCCGAGCATGAGATTCTTGCGGCGACGAACGGTGTCCGCCACAATACGGTGACACCGATTGCCCGGATGCGCGGCGGACGCTTTGAACTTGATCTCGTCTTGCGTAACAACCGGACATCGGAAAAACATCCGGACGGCATCTTTCATACGCATGCCGACATTCACCATATCAAACGCGAAAACATCGGTTTGATTGAAGTGATGGGCCTTGCGGTGCTGCCGGCCCGTCTGTTAAGTGAACTTGAGCAAGTCGAACAGTTCATCGTAGGGACGGCTGATTCGACGGCTCCGTCGCATCAAGAATGGGCAACGGAATTGAAGGCGGCCTACACCGGACAGGACGTGACGGACTATGTCCGACAAGCAGTCGCGGCAAAATTTGTCCGCGGACTCGAAGATTGTGGTGTCTTTAAACAGACGCCGGACGGGCAGGCGGGACTTGACCGCTTTCTTGAAACGGTCAGCCGCCAAGTGGCAGGTGATCGGCGATGACGAAACAGACAGCATTGATCCGGGAGACGGATCTTATTCGTCACACGCTGACGCAACCGGGAATCGAAGTCGAAATTTGGAACTACGGCGGCATCATCAATGATATCCGCGTTGCAGATCGAAACGGGCGGATCGAAAGTGTCGTCTTAGGTTTTGATACCGTTAAGGAATACCAGGACCACTCCCCGTACTTCGGGGCAATCGTCGGACGGGTCGCAGGACGGATCGGACAAGCGCAGATGGAAGTCGAAGGAACCGTCTATCCGCTCGCGGCAAACGATGGAACCCATCATCTGCACGGAGGAATCGACGGATTTGATCAAGCGCTTTTTGAGGTCGTCGAGGCCGCGACGGATCGCCTTCATCTCCGTCTGTTCAGTCCGGACGGAGCGGAAGGGTATCCCGGGAACGTCACACTCGATGCCGTCTATCAGCTCGAAGGTCTTGCCTTGACGTTGACGATGCACGCGACGACGGATCAGACGACACCGTTAAACCTGACGAATCATACGTACTGGAATCTGTCGGGGAACTTACAACGGGATATCCTCGACCATCAATTGACGATCCCGAGTGAAACGTACTTGCCTGTCGGAGCGGATTTACTGCCAACCGGTCAGCAGGAGGACGTAACAGGAACACCTCTTGATTTCCGAACAGGACGACTGATTCGAAGCGGAGCGGAATCCGGTCATCCGGAAACAGCAGCCGCAGGAAACGGCTACGATCATCCGTTTCTTTTATCAGGACAGCCGATCCGGTTGGAAGACCCGGTAAGTGGCCGGTCTCTTGAAGTGACAACCAATCAACCCGTCGTCATCCTCTACACCGGGACGCAACTCGAGACGGATTATGAAATCCGCGGTGTCCGTTCCCGTCCTTCACTCGGACTGTGTCTTGAAACGCAGGTTCATCCGAATGCAGTGAATGAACCTAGTTTCCCAGATATTTTGGTTAAACCAAATCAGACCTACTACTGGGAAACGACTTACCGGTTTGGTGTAAATAACGATTGAACCAACCAGAAGGCCGATAAATACATTTTTTATGGAAAGAGAGTCGGTGGATTAAAATCCGCCAACTCTCTTTTTGTGTATGAACGAAGTGTTTCCCGATATTCTTCAATCATAGGAAAGGGAGTTTCGAGGACGAGACCTGTTCGATCTCTAACAGCTGACGTTTCATGTTCAGACCGCCCCAGTAACCGGTTAAGTCGCCTTTTTTGCCGACGATGCGGTGGCAGGGAACGACAATCAAAACACGATTTTTACTGATGGCGGTTCCGACAGCACGTGTCGCACTCGGCCGGTAAATCTGTTGGGCGATATCTGAATACGTTACCGTCACACCGTATGGAACCTGACATAAGGCCTGCCAGACCTCCAATTGAAAGGGGGTGCCGATCAAATGAAGCGGGAGCGAGAACCGGGTGCGTGTCCCGTCTAAGTATTCGAGGAGTTGTTCTTGATACGGTTGCATGATACGTGGATGCTCAATCAGTTCAGCCCGGGGTAAATGCTTTCGGATCCAGTCGTCAAATAAGTCCGACGGTTCATTTAACGCACCGACATAACAGAGTCCGGTTTCCGATGCCGCAATGGGAAAGGATGTGTCGTTCCAGTTCAACCGTGTAAAGTAGACTTCCATCGTCTAACCTCCTTCGTACTAAAAATCCAAACAACAAACCGGCCGTTACCTAGGAAAAGGAACGGTCCGGTTGCAACTTACGACTTCGTTAAGACATCCTGCTGACGAGGCGGTAAATGGATCGCCTGTCCGAGCAAAGCTTCGACGGCTTCCGTAAAGGCTTCGTTCCGACTTGGATGCGGCATGACCGGGAAGCGGACGTCTTCTTCTTTCGCATGCAGTTCAAGCGTTTGAGCAAAGACACCGGCCAGTTCGATCGCACCTTCGCCGATCATATGAATACCGAGGATGAGACTGGTCGTCGCATCGGAAATCACTTTGATGAACCCGCTGCCTCCTTCGATGGTCGTCGCTCCATTGGCGTTAAGTGCGAACTGCGCGGTCCGGAACGAATGACCGGCGTCTGTCGCCGTTTGTTCCGTCAAGCCGATCGAGACAATGGGCGGAAGGGAGCGGATGATGGTCGGATAATAGGGAACCGTCGTATCAGCCGACTGTCCGCTCAGATGTTCAGCGGTCCGTTTTGCCTCGTGGATGGCACGTGTTGCAATAGCGGGACCGGGTGTCACATCGCCAATGGCATAAATGTGAGGACGGTTCGTCTGTCCGAATGGATCGACGGGAATCGTTCCGTCTTCTGCTAACGTCACACCGATTCGTTCAAGCCCAAGCTCCAATGTATGCGGAACCCGGGGTAACGAGTGAAACAGGAAAGGAGCGGACCAGGTCGTTTCCTGCCCCTGTTTGACAACAGTCACGGTCACGTCCTCCTGAGCTTCGATTGCCGTGACGGTACCGGTGACCAACTGGATTTTTTGTTTTTTAAAGAGACGCCGCAACTCTTTGTCGAGACTCGGATCAAAATCGAATGCATCTGCAATCAGTGTGACTGACGTCCCGAGGGCTTGAAAACTCATGGCGGCTTCGATCGCGATATAGTCCTGTCCGATGATGACGAGACGTTCGGGTAACTCGGTCAATTGATATAACTGTTCGGCATTCAGTACGGAAGGGGCATCTTGCTTGATGCTGTGACTGCCGGTCGCAATCACGACATCGTTAAACCGGTACGTATCAAACTGATGCCCGAGCTCGACACCGATCCGGTCATCCGCCAAGAAGGAAGCCGTTCCGTGAACGACTTCAATTGCGTTGGCCTGACAGAGCGCTTCGACTCCGGTTCGTAATTGACGGATGGTCCGTTCCCGGTACTCGACCAATTGACTGAAATCATGTGTCGGATGAAACGAGAAGCCGAGAGCAGTCATATGTTTCGTTTGCAGTTTGACTTCTGCGGCATGAGCAACGACTTTAGACGGAATACATCCTTTGTTCAAACAAAGTCCGCCGATTTGTGCCTGTTCAATCAAAGTGACGGTTCGACCCAATTGACTGGCACGGATCGCAGCGGTGTAACCGGCTGGACCACCGCCAAGAATCACTAAATCACGTTCTTGCGTCAGTTCACCTACGACCATTTAAATCAGCTCCATCAATAAAGTAGTGGGGTGTTCGATCAATCCGGCGAACCGGTTCGTAAAAGCAACGGCCGTTGCGCCGTCGGCGACGCGGTGATCAAAGGACATCGAGAGATTCATCATCGAACGGATGACGATTTGATCGTGGTCGTCAACACAGACCCGTTTTTTTGTTTTATGGAAGGCAATCAAAGCAGTTTCCGGATAGTTGATGATTGGCGTCGCTCCCGTACTTCCGAGGGGACCGACATTACTCATCGTGAACGTGCTTGGTTTCAGGTCTGCAGCGCGTAAATCGCCTGTCTTGGCACGGGCCGACAGTTCTGCGACACGCGTGTGCAACTGTTGCATCGTCAATTTGTCAGCGTCACGGACGACCGGCACAATCAGTCCATCCGCCGTCTCGGTTGCGACGCCGATATGAAACTGTTGCTCGAGAATGATCTGTTCGTTGGCCTCATCAAGTTTAGCGTTAAAGACCGGGAAGTCTTGCAGTGCGACGATCAAGGCTTTAATGAAAAAGGCGTTGACGCTGATCGGTTTACCGGCCGTCTTTAATTCTTCGCGTAAGGCGAGCAGGCGGGTCATATCGACTTCTTCGAAATGCGTGACATGCGGAATCGTAAAGAGCGACTGTGTCATTTTTTTAGCGATCTGCTTCCGGATGCCTCGGAACGGAATCGTTTCGACCGGGTTAGCGGAAAGTGTACTTGTCTGTTCGACGACATCGGTTTTCTCGACGGAAGTATCGGCATCAAGGAACCGCCGGACATCTTCCTCTGTCACACGACCTGACGGATCGGAAGGCGGAACTTGTTCCAAATCAATTCCATGTTCACGTGCGATTTTACGCGTGTACGGTGTAGCCAAGACACGCCGATTATTTGACGGAACAGCCGGTGTGACAACAGGCGGCCGGACTTTGATTTGTTCCGTCGTCTGCTGGATCGGTTGTTCCGCAGTTACGGCCGTTTCTGTTTCAAGGGCTTCAATCAATAATAGGACCGTACCGACCGAGACGGTTTGACCGACAGGGATGATGAGGTCCGTAACGACACCGGAAACCGGTGCCGGTAATTCAGCGACCATTTTATCGGTCGACACTTCGACGACAGGCTGATCAATTGTGACACGATCCCCGACCCGGACCAGATAGTTCGCGATTTCACCTTCCGTCATCCCTTCACCGACGTCATGCAGCTTTACTTCAATCATCACATTCACTCCTTAAAAATCGACCGTACGCTGGATCGCTTCAAGCACACGCGTCGGCGTCGGGATGTAATGGTCCTCCAGGGCGAATAATGGAACAGGAACGTCGAACCCGGTGACGCGGGCAACTGGTGCCCGTAAATATAAGAACGAAGTATCGTTGATCAGCGCAAGCAGATCATTTCCAAGACCACCCGTTGCCTGGGCTTCATGAATGATCACAGCCCGGCCGGTTTTTTGGACCGATGCTGAAATCGTTTCACGATCCAGCGGATAAAGGGTCCGTAAATCAATCACTTCACAGGAGATACCACGGGTCGCGGCTTCCGTCGCGGCTTTTTGTGCGACTTGAACCATTGCTCCCCAGGCAATCAGGGTCACGTCCTGCCCTTCGGTGATGCAGTTGGCTTTACCGATTTCAATCGTATACGCTTCACTTGGAACCGGCTCCTTAAAGGCCCGGTAACTCCGCATCGACTCGAGGAACAGGACCGGGTCCGGATCTTCAATGGCGGCAATCAATAATCCTTTCGCATCATACGGCGTCGAAGGGCAGACGACTTTCAGGCCGGGCATCGAAGTAAACAGCGCTTCCGTACTGTCGGAATGGATTTCCGGTGCCCGAATGCCGGCGCCATAAGGTGCACGGATGACCATCGGTACACCGTAACGTCCCATTGTCCGCATCCGGATCCGTGAGACGTGGGTCATGATCTGTTCGTAAGCAGGATAGATAAAACCGAGAAATTGGATTTCGACAATCGGCTTAAATCCGTTGACCGCGAGACCGATCGATGTTCCGACGATGCCGGCTTCACTAAGCGGCGTATCGATGATCCGGTCTTCCCCGAACTCTTCCTGCAAACCGTCCGTTGCCCGGAAGACACCGCCGTTTTTTCCGACATCTTCTCCGAGTACAAGCGTCGTCTCATCGTCCGTCAGTTTTGTCCGTAAAGCATCGGTGACAGCCTGGACAAGCGTCATCTCTGTTTGCCGATTGATAGGTGTCGCCATGTTAATTCCCCCTTGCAGTCAGATAATCCGTTTTTTGACGGACTAAATCGTCCGGTAATGTTGCAAACGTATGGTCAAATAAATCATTGACGTCAGCAGGCGGGAAGGATTCCATCGTCTTGACGGCGGCTTCGACTTCTTCCTGATGACGGGACCGAATCGTTTCGATCTCCTGCTCATCATAAAAGCCCTGTTCCTTCATGAATGCTTCTAGTCGCTCGAGAGGATCCACTCGGTCCCGGGAGCGTTCCTGATCGCGGTATTTCGACGGATCGTCCGCCGTCGTATGGGCACCGAAGCGCCACGTGACGGCTTCGATCAATGTCGGACCGCCACCGGAACGGGCCCGCTCCAGTGCTTTTTGCATCGTGAAATACACGGCGAACACGTCATTGCCGTCAATCCGGACACTCGGCATACCGTATGCCAATGCTTTTTGGGCAATCGTTTCCGAATGCATCTGTTTTTGAATCGGGACGGAAATCGCATAGCCGTTGTTTTGATTAAACAAGATGACTGGAGCCTGGAAGACGCTGGCGAAGTTCATGCCTTCATGAAAATCACCTTCCGACGTCGCTCCGTCGCCAAAGTAAGCGACGGCAACTTGGGTCGATCCTTTTCGTTTTTCCGCCCAGGCCGCACCGACTGCGTGCGGAATTTGTGTGGCGATCGGAACAGCGGGTGGAAAGATATGCAACTCATCCGTCGGGACACAGCCTTCGACGCGTCCGTTCCAATATAAGAACGTCCGGACCATGTCGGCGCCAAACGTCAGTGTTGCTCCGTGATCCCGGTATGTCGGGAAGACCCAGTCTTTGTCCTGCAACGCATACGCACTGCCGACCTGTGCGGCTTCCTGTCCTTCGAACGGTGCATAGGTGCCAAGCCGCCCTTGACGTTGGAGATTGATCGCTTTCCGGTCAAACGTCCGGATTCGGTTCATATGTGTAAATAAGGCGAGGCTCAAGTCTTTTGTCAGCAAATCGGTTTTAGATGTATCGAGGACGTGTCCTGCATCATCAAGGATTCGGTAAATCGGAAATTCGGTTTCCATTCGTGTCACCTCCATTTAGTCGTTCCGGATGTTCCATTTCGGTTTGATCGTATTCGTAAAGATATTGTTATGACGAGACCGGATCTGAATCCGTTTGTTGCACATCCGGTTGGCGGCTTCGAGTGTCGTGATTGATTCTGCATGCGACTCGTTAAACACTTCTAGCACCGCATCATAGATATGTTTCGTTTTTAACAGGACACGTTCATGGTTTGCCCCGTACAGTTCGTCAGCGACTTGAATCAGACCGCCGCCGTTGACGATATAATCGGGTGCATATAAAATCCCGCGTTGCTGTAATTCGAGTGCCAGCGCATCGTCGGCCAGCTGGTTGTTGGCCGATCCGCAGATGGCTTTACATTGCAACTGTCCGATATTCGCCGCCTGGATGACACCACCATAGGCACACGGGACAAAGATGTCCGCATCTGTCAGATGAATTTCATGGGCAGCAATGACACGGACCGTTCCCGGTGTTTTTTCCGCCTGCTCAACGAGAGCAGCGAGAACGGCTTCGCTCAAATCGGATACATACAGATTCGCGCCGGCGGACAATAACTGTTCGGCAACTTTATAGCCGACTTTTCCAAGTCCCTGGACGGCATAACTGGCCCGGCTCAAGTCATCGGATCCGTATAAGGTTTCGACAGTTGCCCGCAAACCGTAAATGACACCTTCTGCCGTCGGAATCGATGAATCGCCGCTGCCGCCGAAGGCTTCCGGAATCCCGACGATCCGTGACGTTTCCCGGCTGGCATGGACGAAATCGTCCATCGTCGTGCCCATGTCCGTTCCGGTATAAAACCGTCCGCCGAGCGAATCGACGAATCGTCCGAAAGCACGGAACAATTCAGGTGTTTTGTCTATTGCCGGATTGCCGATGATGACGGCTTTCCCGCCGCCGAAATCAACGTCGGCTGCAGCGCATTTATACGTCATGCCGCGTGACAGCCGCAAGACATCATCGAGAGCTTCATCGACGGTCGAATACGGTGCCATCCGGCAACCACCTAGGGCGGGACCGAGTGTCGTATCATGAATGGCAATGATGGCTTGCAGACCGGACACAGGATCATTACAAAAAACGACCTGCTCGTGACCTGAGATTTTTTCCATGATCGATAGCGATGGATTTGTGGATGGGTTCAACATGTTCATAAAAACATCCTCCTAACTTTAGTAAGCGCTTTCATTTTTAAGTTCAAAAAACATGCGGCGTCAACTTTTCCTGAATCAGCTGCTTATTTAAGATAATCTGTTTGACTTCCCCAAGACCGATGACACGATTGCCGTGTCTGACTTCGACTTTTGCCAATACGCGACCCGGGGTAAGCTCACTGACAACGGCTTCAATCCGGATATTCGATCCGAGTGTCGCCATTCCTACATGCTTTAAGGAAACAGCTCCACCGACACCTTCCTCCTGTTCTTCCAGATAAGGAAGGATGAGTTTTCGGGCAGCCCATTCCATATGATAGACCATCGAGACGGTCGAATAGGCGGGATGGACAACCACACCCTCAAACTGTGCAAACATTTCTTCTGTGACAGTCGTCTCGATCACCGCAGAGTCGCCGAGCGACAAACCGTTTTTCACGTCGATTCCCCCTTACCCCTGACCAGAGCTGGTCTTACCAAAAACAGTATAACACTTGTCACACGATATTTTATCAATCAGTTACAAAATGAGCAAACAATTTCAGGAATATTTTCCAAAAAGAAATATCGTTTTTTGAGTTTCTCTTTAGGAAAGGTCTTTATTCACATATTTAATCGAAATAAAGACGGATCTTAAGAAAGTTGGGAGCTTTTAACAAAATGAAGGATTGACAACATTGTGAACGTATCGTAGTTTAATGGTATAACCATTTTAAAACGAACGTTTATTTATTGTGTTATATAGACGCGGGAAGGGGTGCCACTTGTATAACGAAATCCTGGAAACGATGGAAGCGGAAGAACGGACGCGCTTACAACTGACAAGTCTACGAGAGACCGTTCGTCATGTGATGGAACATGTTCCGTTTTATCAAACCCGCTTCAAGGAACGGGGACTTGATGCCGAAGCACTGCAAACGATGGCAGACATCCAAAAGTTGCCGTTCACGTATAAAAGTGACCTTCGGGAACAGTATCCGTTCGGATTGTTTGCCGTTCCGCCGCATGAAGCGGTGCGGATCCATGCCTCATCCGGAACAAGCGGAAAACCAACCGTCGTCGGTTATACACAAAGTGACCTCGATGACTGGTCGACCGCTGTTGCACGTGGTCTGGTCGCCATCGGTGCTGAAAAAACCGATTTGTTGCACAACGCCTACGGCTACGGTCTGTTCACCGGCGGACTTGGCTTGCACAGCGGAGCTGAACAGCTGGGAATGACGATTGTTCCCGTGTCCGGCGGTAATACGGATCGGCAAATCACATTGATTGAAGATTTTCAGCCGCGCGGAATTTGCGGAACACCGTCTTATATGTTGCATCTGGCGGAACGGATGGAAGAGAAGGGTCTCGATCCGAAGATGAGCAGCCTCCGGTACGGGATTTTCGGAGCCGAGCCATGGTCGGAAGAGCTGCGGCAGACCCTCGAAGACAAGTGGGGGATTCGGGCATTTGACATCTATGGTCTCAGCGAAATCATGGGTCCCGGTGTCGCGATGGAATGTCAGGAACAAAACGGATTGCATCTGATGGATGATTTGTTCATCACAGAAGTCATTGATCCCGTAACGGGCGAACCGCTACCAGAAGGAATGGTCGGGGAACTCGTTTTTACAAGCTTAAAAAAGAAAGCGCTTCCAATCATCCGGTACCGGACCGGGGATTTGGCATCCGTGACGACAGAAGTCTGTGCCTGCGGCCGGACGACGACCCGGATGTCACGGGTCAAAGGACGAACGGACGACATGATGATTATCCGGGGCGTCAATGTTTTCCCGTCCGAAATCGAACGGGTGCTGTTGCAACAACCGGGTGTCACACCGCACTATCAAATTCACCGGATTCAACGGGCAGGACTTGAAGCACTGGAACTGCACATCGAGCTCGAAGCTGGGACGGTTGCCGAAGAGCTGAAGCGGGTCATCTGTCATGCGATGAAAACAGAATGTCTGATATCAGTGGATCTGATTTGTCACCCGCCATATGGACTTCCGCGGTCTGAAGGCAAGGCCGTCCGAATCATCGACCGTCGCACAGAGTCTGAGAAGAAGTTTGTTTAAGCAAAGGAGGAAATGAAATGTACGATGCGACGCATCTTTTTGAACCACCGGTCATGACCGAAGAGGAAAAAATGGAACGATTTAAAGAACGGATCGAAAACGGGGAAAAAATTGAAGCCGACGACTGGATGCCTGATTTCTACCGGGACACGCTGATCAAATTGATTTCGATGCACGGCATCAGTGAAATCATGGGCGCCTTACCGGAAAAAGAATGGGTGCCGAAAGCGCCGTCCTTACGCCGGAAACTCGGTATCATGGCAAAAGTCCAGGATGAGATGGGACATGGTCAACTCCTGCTTCGGGTCGTTGAGGACTTGATGAAACCGTACGGAAAAACACGGGCGGATCTGATGGATGACTTATTCACGGGACGTCTTAAATTCCATAACGTCTTCCATATGCCGACCCGTTCCTGGGCAGACGCCGGGACAATCGGCTGGCTCGTCGACGGGGCAGCAATCATTACCCAGACGAACATGCTCGGAGCTTCCTACGGACCGTATGCACGGGCATTGCAACGGATTTGTGCCGAAGAAGTGTTCCATGCCCAGCACGGCGAATCAATCATCATGGCTCTGGCAGAAGGGACACCGGAACAAAAAGCAATGATTCAGGAATCGCTGGACGAGTGGTGGGAATCCCTGTTGATGTTCTTCGGTCCGGCATCAAAAGAAACGACCGGTACGTCCAAACAGGACGTGACGATCGCTTATAAAATCCGGACGAAGACAAACGAAGAGTTGCGGCAAAATTTCTTTACGAAATATGTTCCCCGTATCCGTTCGCTTGGTCTCATCATTCCGGATCCGACATTACGGTTTGATGAGGAAACCGGACAATGGATTTACGCCCAGCCGGACTGGACGGAATTCAAGAAAATCATTCAGGGCGGCGGTCCCCGTTCGAAGGAACGGCTCGCCTTACGCCAAACTTCATATCAAAACAATGCCTGGGTGCGCGAGGCACTTGCTGAGACGATCGGCTGAAGGAGGAAAGACCATGACGGAAACGTTTTATCAAGAGTTCGAAGTGTTCAGTAAACGGACGCCGAATGCAGCCTTTACGCATCAGTTCAGTTTACTGGCACCGAATAAAGAGATGGCTCTACTGATGGCGCAGGAAAATTTCATGCGCCGCGAACCGGTCGTCGACATCTGGGTCGTCAAACGGGCCGATATCCGGGGAATGACACCGGATGAAAAGCTGATGCTGCAACGGCTCGACAACAAAGATTACCGGACGACGAAAGGGTACGGTTACCTGAAGAAAAAATGGCGTCATTATGAGCAACAGATGCTCGATGAAAAAGAAATCATGTCCTGGCAAGGAGGCGATTCGAAATGACGGAAACAGAACGTTTAGCGTTGGCTTCACTGCTCTATCAACTGGCGGATGATGACTTTTTATACGCCTACCGGGGATCAGAGTGGTTAGGGCTCGCTCCGCATATCGAAGAAGATGTCGCGTCATCCTCGATTGCCCAGGATTCGATGGGGCATGCGGCGATGTACTATCAGCTGCTTGAAGAAATCGGAGAAGGAAAAGCCGATGCACTCGCACACGTCCGGCTTGCGCACGAACGGAAAAACTCCGTTCTCGTCGAACGCGTCAACGGACCGGGCTATTATATGGAAAACCCGGAATACGACTGGGCCTACGCCGTTGTCCGCAACTATTGTTACACGCTCGCGAAAAAGGTTCGGATTGATTCGTTGAAAAAAAGCAGTTATACGCCGCTTGCGGCCCTCGCCGTCAAGGTCAACATGGAGTTGTATTATCATCTGCTGCACTGGCAGACGTGGTTCACCCAGCTGTATCAATCGACGGAAACAGCCCGTCAGAAAATGGATGCGGCGCTTGAACGGGTGCTGGCAGACTTCGGTGATCTGTTTGATTACGGGGAAGCGTCAGAACTGATTGATGAAATGCGGTTGATTGAAGGTCAGGGGATTTTACTGGATCGCTGGTATCAGGCACTGACGCCGGTGCTCGTCGATCTAAACGTCACGTTGCCGGAAATGAAGATGACCTACAACGGACGAAACGGTGAGCACTCGCCTGATTTGAACGATGCCTTATCGACGCTCGGGGAAGTGTATCTGCTCGATCAGTCAGCGGTATGGTGAAGGGGGAACGGCAGATGACGACACGTTTAGAACAGGAGATCCGGCAGGCGCTCGATACGGTCAAGGATCCGGAAATCGATGCGGTCAGTATCCTGGATCTCGGGATGGTCGAAGCGACGGAATGGACGGAGACACCGTTCGGATACGATGTCCGGGTGACACTGCTGCCGACATTTTTAGGATGTCCAGCGCTTGATATCATTCAAAAAAATACGGAATCCGCGTTGTTGCAAGTACCTCGGGTCAATACGGTCAATGTCGTCTTCCTGTTTGATCCACCCTGGACATCGGACCGGATTACGGAACAAGGGATTGCCGGTCTGAAGTCGTTTGGGATTGCCCCGCCGCGGGTCGTCGATGGGAAATGGGAAATCGACTGTCCGTACTGCGGATCGACGTTCGTCTCGATTGAAAATCTGTTTGGTCCGACAGCTTGTCGCAGCATTTTATACTGTAAATCATGCAAAAATCCATTCGAGGCGATGAAACCCGTCTCTACTCTCATGTGAAGGAAGGTAATCATTATGGTAAAACTAATCGCGCTTTATACACATCCGGAAAACAAGGAACAGTTTGACGAGCATTACTTTAATGTCCATGGTCCGCTGACGGCCAAGATTCCCGGTCTGCAACAGATGACGGTCACGAAAATCGTCGGTTCACCGATGGGCGGAGACGGGAAATATTATCTGATGTGCGAAATGGTCTACGAAAGCCATGAAACGATGAAAGCCGGCATGCGTTCGCTTGAAGGGAAAGCATCCGGGAAAGATTTGATGGGCTTTGCGGGAGATCTTGTAACGCTGATGATTGGTGAAGAAGTCCATGCTGACGCCACAGTACGTTAAGGCGAGTATCGACGGTCGGATCGGCCGGATCCGGCTGAACCGTCCGGAGCGTTACAATGCCTTAAACCGGGCGATGATCCGGGAAATCGTCGAAGCGATGGAGCGGTTCGATCAGGATGAAACGGTTGCGGTCATCGTCCTGAACGGTGAAGGAAAATCCTTTTCCGCCGGAGCCGACATCGAGGAGATGGTCGACGCAACCCCGGTTTCGATGGAATTGCTTGATCCGTTTGCGGATTGGGACCGAATCAGCCGGCTGCATAAACCGTTGATTGCGGCCGTTCATGGCTTTGTGCTCGGCGGAGGGTTTGAACTGGCTCTCGCCTGCGACTTAATCTATGCGACACCCGAGACGCAGTTTGCGTTTCCGGAGGTCGGACTCGGCGTCATGCCGGGAGCCGGCGGGACACAACGGTTGACGAAACGGATCGGTCGGACACGGGCACTGGAATGGTTGTGGACGGGAGACCGGATGCCGGCATCGGAAGCACAGCAACTCGGGATCATCAACCGGATCGTGGAAGCGGATCAGCTTGAAGCACATGTGTTGACAGTGGCCGAGCGGATTGCAGCGCAACCGGTGATGTCCGTGCGTCTGATTAAAGATGCGGTCGATAAAGCAGGGAATCTGTCGTTGCAAGACGGCATGGATCATGAACGACGCAATTTCTACTTACTATTCGGGACGAACGATCAGACGGAAGGCATGCAAGCTTTCGTTGAAAAACGCCAACCGACATTCAAAGGAAACTAAAAGGAGTGGGAGCTATGTCAACGGTACATGAAAAAACAATTGAGATGAAACGTTCCGTCTATCATCTGGTCATCAACGGCGAACAGGTCGAAGGGACATCAGGCGAGACATTCAAAACCTATAATCCGGCGACGGGCGAAGTCATCGCGGAAGTCGCAAAAGCGTCAAAAGCCGATGCCGATCGTGCTGTCCAGGCGGCGCGTGATGCTTTTGATCACGGGAAGTGGAAAATGTGGCCGGTCGGTCGCCGGTCACAAGTGCTGAATAAAATTGCCGGCATCATGCGTTCACGTTTTAATGAGCTCGTGGAACTTGAGATTCTGGATACCGGGAAATCACTTGCTGCGGCACAGGGACAAATCACGCAAGCGATTGAAGACTTTGAATTTTATGCCGGTGCCATCGTCGGTCACCGCGGATCCGTCAATAACGTGCCGGGTCAATTCCATAACTACACGGAAAAAGAACCGGTCGGCGTCTGTGCCCAAATCATTCCGTGGAACTATCCGTTGATGATGGCGGCGTGGAAAGTCGCACCGGCGATTGCCGTCGGCTGTTCGGTTGTCGTGAAACCGGCGACGCTGACACCACTGACAGCCATTATCCTGGGTGAAATCTGTCTCGAAGCCGGTGTACCGGCGGGCGTCGTCAACGTCATTCCGGGATCGGGCCGTGAAATCGGCAACCATTTGGTAGAGCATCCGAATGTTGATAAAGTGGCCTTCACCGGTTCAACACCAGTCGGAAAAGATATCATGGGCCGGGCGTCGGAAAGTCTGAAACGCGTCACGCTCGAGCTTGGCGGTAAATCACCGAACCTCGTCTTTGAGGATGCCGATATCACGGCAGCTGTCGACGGTTCGTTGTTCGGAATCTTCTACAACAGCGGTCAGTCGTGCGAAGCGCGCTCACGCCTGTATATTCATGAAGACATTTACGATACGTTCATGGAACAATTCGTCGCGAAAACGAAACAATTGGTGCTCGGTAATCCGTTCGACAAAGGCACACACGTCGGAGCGATCATCGATCAACAGCAACTCGATGTCATCGACGGTTATGTCCAGTCGGCAAAAGCGGACGGTGCTACGATTTTGACTGGGGGTCAAGTCGAGAAGGTAGCCGGCTTTGAAGAAGGTTTCTGGTATGCACCGACGATCATTGCCGATGTCACACACGACATGAAAGCCGTCCAGGAAGAAATCTTCGGACCGGTCGTCGTCGTGATGAAGTTCAAGGACGAAAAAGAAGTCGTCCGTCTCGCAAACGATACGGAGTTCGGACTCGGATCAGCGATTTGGACAAAAGACGGAGCGCGGGCGACACGGATTGCGAATCAAATCAAAGCCGGTATCGTCATGATCAACTGTCCGTTCTCGGCCTTCCCGGGCACACCGTTCGGCGGCTACAAACAATCTGGTTTCGGTCGTGAACTCTGCATCGAGACGCTTGATTTATATACGGAAACGAAAAGTATCCTGTCGTACTACGGCAGTCGTCCACTTAATCCGTTCGGACTGTAAAACCAAAGCGTGCGGACGTTCGTCCGGACGCTTTTTTTAAAGGGGGAAATCAGATGATGGTTCAACAGATGGTTGTCGTAGGATCAGGTGTGATGGGAAGAGGGATTGCGTACGTCGCAGCAGCAAGCGGATTTGACGTGACGCTCGTCGATGTGGAGCAACAACTGCTTGCGTCAGCGCAGCAAGAACTGGAAACGATTGCGGATAAAGGTGTCAGCCGTGGGAAAATGACGACGGAAGAAGTCGGTCAACTGTTCGACCGTTTGCGTTATGCAACGGATTTAGAAGAGGCGGTCAAAGAAGCAGATCTCGTAATCGAAGCTGTTCCGGAACGACTCGAAATCAAACGAATGGTGTTTGAGACACTGGACCGTCATGCGCCGGCGGAGTGTGTCTTTGCGACCAATACGTCGACGATGAGCCCGACCGAGATTGCGTCGTTTACGAAACGTCCGGAACGGGTCATGGCGATGCATTTCTTTAATCCGGTCCACCGGATGCCGCTCGTCGAACTGGCACGGGGTCTTGAGACATCGGACGAAACGGTAATGATCTGCGAAACCGTTGCGCAACAGATGGGAAAAGAGACGGTCGTCATTCAGGAGTTTCCCGGATTCGTTACGTCACGGATCAGTGCCCTTGTCGGAAATGAAGCGTTTTATATGCTCCAGGAAGGACTCGGGACACCGGAAGAAATTGATAAAGCGATCAAGCTTGGACTGAACTATCCGATGGGACCGTTTGAACTCGGGGATCTCGTCGGACTCGACACCCGTTTAAACAATCTGAAGTATCTGCATGAAAAATTGGGTGAAAAATACCGGCCGGCACCACTGCTCGAACAGTATGTCAAAGCAGGACGGCTCGGGCGAAAAACCGGACGCGGTGTCTATGAGTATTCTGACAGCGGGGTGAAGACACGATGAGACGTGTAGCGATCATTGATGCGGTCCGTACACCAATCGGCCGATATAACGGGGCACTGAAAGACGTCCGCCCGGATGATTTAGGGGCGTGTGTCATTCAAGCACTCGTTGACCGCAATCCGAATGTCGATCCGAAGCAAATCGAAGAAGTGATTTTCGGAAATGCCAATCAGGCGGGAGAAGATAACCGGAATGTCGCTCGGATGTCCGGCTTACTCGCCGGTCTGCCGGTCGAAGTCGCGGGAACAACCGTCAACCGGCTGTGCGGTTCCGGACTGGATGCCGTCATTGCGGCAGCCCGGGCGATTGCGATGAATGAAGGCGATATTTATATTGCCGGCGGAACGGAAAGCATGACCCGGGCTCCGTTCGTCATGGGCAAACCGGAAACGGGTTTCGCCCGCGGGAATCCGACGCTGTATGACACGACAATCGGCTGGCGGTTCGTCAATGAAAAGCTGCAAGGAATGTACGGAACGGACTCGATGCCGGAAACGGCGGAACACGTTGCAATCCGGTACGGCATTTCGCGGGAAGCGCAGGACGATTTTGCCTTTTCCAGTCAGCAACGGGCGAAGCAGGCGATGGAAACACATCGTTTTCAAACCGAGCTGGTGCCGGTCCGGTATACGACACGTAAAGGTCAGGTCATCGAAGTCGATACGGACGAACATCCGCGTCCCGACACAAGCCGTGAAAAGCTTGGAACGCTCAAAAGCCTGTTTCCGAACGGTACTGTTACAGCGGGAAATGCATCGGGTGTCAACGACGGGGCAGCTGCGCTGTTGTTGATGAGCGAAGAAACGGCGGAACATCTTGGTCTGACACCGCTTGCCTATTACCGGGCCAGTGCCGTCGCCGGTGTCGAGCCTGCTGTCATGGGAATCGGACCGGTCGACGCGACCCGGAAAGTCTTGAAACGGGCCGGTTTGACGGTGGAGCAGCTGGACTTGATTGAACTCAACGAGGCGTTTGCGGCACAAAGCGTCGCCTGTATGAACGAGCTTGGATTACCACCGGAAAAAGTTAATGTCAACGGAGGTGCGATCGCATTCGGTCATCCACTCGGCGCAAGCGGGGCACGGATTTTGACGACGTTAATCCACGAAATGTGCCGGACGAATCAGACATATGGTCTCGCAACGATGTGTGTCGGAGTCGGACAAGGAATTGCACTCATCGTTGAACGGGAGGGACTGATATGATTCATTTGGAACGTTTGGATCACGTCGCCGTTATTCGGGTGGACCGGCCGGAACGGCTGAACTGTTTCGATTATCCGACGCTGGTCGAATTGAAAGAGCTCGTCGCAACCGTCCGTCGCGAGCCGGATATCCGGGTCGTTCTCTTCACGGGAACGGGAAAAGCATTTAGTGCCGGAGCGGATTTAAAGGAACGGGTGACGTTAAACGAAACGGAAGTCCGACGGAACGTCGAAATGATTCGTGACGTCTTCGCAGATATTGCCCGTTTGCCGCAACCGACGATTGCTGCCGTCAACGGTCATGCGCTCGGAGGAGGCTTCGAATGGATGCTCGCCTGTGATTTCCGGATCATCGTCAACGGGGCGCTCGTCGGCTTAACGGAAACCAGTTTCGGGATCATTCCCGGCGCCGGCGGGACACAACGTCTGCCCCGGTTGATTGGGGAGACCCGGGCAAAGGAAATGATTTTCACCGCAAAAAAAATCGATGCGGAAACAGCGGAACGTTACGGCATCGTCTCGCGTGTCGTTCCGACCGTCGAAGAATTGATGGAAGTCTGTCTGGCTTTTGCCGACGAGATGCTGCGCAACGGACCGATTGCCATCCGGCAGGCGAAACAGGCAATCGACCAAGGGCTTGATCATACGCTTTCAGAAGGCTTGAAACTTGAAACAGCTGCCTATGAAACCGTCATCCCGACGGAAGACCGCTTGGAGGCGTTACGTGCTTTTGCCGAGAAACGGACACCGCAGTTTCAAGGAAAATGAGGATGGTCGTTCTCTGAAATAACACGTATACTAACGGTACACAAAAAAACGTTATATTAAAGAGAGAGTGAATGACATGAGTGCGAATACACAATCGATGATTTTTACGGTCTACGGGGATTACATCCGTCATTACGGCAATCAAATCTGGGTCGGCAGTCTGATTCGTCTGCTCAAAGAGTTTGGTCATAATGAACAGGCGGTCCGGGTCGCGGTTTCCCGGATGGTCAAGCAAGGCTGGCTCACCTCACAAAAACAAGGCACGAAAAGTTTTTATTCGCTGACCCCGCGTGGTGTCGAGCGGATGGAAGAAGCCGCCCGGCGGATTTATAAATCGACACCTCATGTCTGGGACGGAAAATGGCGGACGCTGATGTACACGATTCCGGAAGACAAACGGCAAATCCGTGATGAATTGCGGAAAGAGTTGTCGTGGAGCGGCTTCGGAAATTTATCGAACGGTGTCTGGATTTCGCCGAACCCACTTGAAAAAGAAGCAGAACGGTTGATTGAAGCTTATGATATCAAGGCGTATGTCGACTTTTTTGTCGGCGAATACCATGGACCGCAACAGGATCAATCACTGGTCGAACGGGCCTTTCCGCTCGATGAATTACAGGAACGATATGAACGGTTCATTGCTGAGTACAGCCGACGTTACATCGTCCATCAAAGCCGGATCCAGCTCGGTGAAATGGATGAGGAACAGTGTTTTGTCGAACGGACGACACTCGTCCATGAATACCGGAAGTTTTTATTTACGGATCCCGGACTGCCGCAGGAGCTGTTGCCGGATGAGTGGAGCGGTCATCACGCGGCCTTGTTGTTTGAACAATACTACCGGCTGCTCGCAGAACCGGCGAGCCGGTTTTTTGAATCCATTTTTCGTGAAACCCACGATGTGACGCAAAAAAGTGCCGATTATGATGCTTCGGAACATCCGTTGTTCGCAGAACGCTAAAACAAAAACGCTCATCCCGAAGAAACGAGATGAGCGTTTTCGTGCCGATCATCAATTGTCAGCAAGCTGTTTTCGGAAGGCATACCCTTTATCGACGTAGGAATCGATCGATTCCTGAATCATCTCAAGATCGGCTGCCGTGAGTTCACGGACGACTTTACCCGGTGACCCGATAATGAGCGAACGGGGCGGGAATTTTTTGCCGGACGGGATTAAGGTATTGGCACCGATGATACATTCTTCCCCGATATCGGCATGATCGAGAACCGTCGCCCCCATCCCGACGATTGAGCGCCGGCCGATTTTACAACCGTGTAAAATGGCATTGTGTCCGACCGTCACTTCATCTTCGACGATGACCGGGGCTCCTTCGTAGAGGTGGATGGTCGCATTGTCCTGAATGCTGCAACGTTTGCCGATCGTGATCGGACCTTCATCGCCGCGGAGGACGGCATTAAACCAAATCGTCGACTCTTCCCCGACGGTCACATCGCCGATCAAAAAAGCGCCGGGAGCGACAAAGACATTTGTGGCGAGCTGCGGAGAACTATCACGGTACGGAATCTTCATGAAAACGCCTCTTTTCTAAAAAATGAATTAAAATTCAATCTTACTTAGTATACCATTCCTGACAACGGAAACGGAGGGAGACCATGTCTCGTCTATGCAGCAAATTAAAGATTGATGTCCCGATTATTCAAGGCGGGATGGGGAATATCAGCCATGCCGAACTGACCGCAGCCGTCTCAAATGCCGGAGGGCTTGGAACGATCGGATGCGGGACGATGACACTTGCTGAAGTCAGACAGTTAATCGAAGCAACACGCCGTTTGACATCACGTCCGTTTGCCCTCAACATCGCGATCCGCGTCTCGCCCCATGCCGAACAGTTGGTTGAGTTGGCGATTGAGGAACGGATTCCGGTCGTATCCTTGTCGGCCGGTAATCCGGCTCCTTTTTTGTCCAAGTTAAAGCAGGCGGGGATCCAGACGATCGGAGTCGTTGCTTCGGTCAAACAGGCGATTAAAGCTGAACAGGCAGGGATTGATGTACTGGTGGCGGAAGGCGTCGAAGCGGCGGGCATCAATTCACCGCTTGAGTTGACGACGATGACCTTGATTCCGCAAATTGCGGATCATGTCACGATTCCTGTCCTTGCCGCCGGCGGCATCGGCGACGGGCGTGGTCTTGCCGCTGCCTGGATGCTCGGAGCAGAAGGTGTGCAGCTCGGCACTCGATTGATTGCGACACAGGAATCCCGTGTGCATGAGCAGTATAAACAACATCTTGTGCAGGCGGACGATCTGGAAACACGAATCATCGGTCGTGAAGTCGGACAGGTTCGGCGGGTGTTGAACGGACCGTATGTCGAGGCACTGCAGCCGACGTCACTCACGGCTTTTCAGGAACAGACAAACGAATCGTTTCATATCAAAGGAGCCCTTGAGGGGGACGAGACGGCAGGATACGTCAATGCAGGTCTGATTTCCGGTTTGATTGACGATGTTCCGACCGTCGCGGAGCTGTTTAACCGGATGATGGATGATGCGTTCGGACGGATCGAACGCATGTACCGGACACTCCAGTAGCGTACAAGAAAAAGAAGCCGACCGATCTGGTCTGCTTCTTTTTCTTGTGGTTCAGGACATTTGTCCTTTCAAATGAGTGTAAAATACGTTCTACTCATAATTAGAGAAAAAGGAGGATGAAGATGCAAGGAATCGTTTTTGCTTTATTCAGCGGATTGTTCATCGCATTGCAAGGGATCTTTAATGCCCGGCTCGGTGACGCGGTAGGGCCATGGATCTCCGTGACGATCGTCCATTTCGTCGGTCTGATCGGCTGTTTATTAATTTACGGATTTGTCCGCGACCGAAAAATCGGCGGTTTCCGCACTTTGCCGCTGATTTACGCAAGCGGCGGATTGCTTGGTGTCCTGGTCGTCGTGACGGAACTAACGTCGATTCAATTGCTCGGGATGACATGGGCAATGTCGCTGTTGCTTGTCGCCCAGATTTTGTGTGCCTTTGTGATTGATTTGAACGGCTGGTTTGGAGTCATTAAAAAAAGCAGTAATACCGGGCAGTGGGTCGGTGTCGGCTTGATGTTGACCGGCGTCTTGATTTTTTCATTTGCCTGAATGGAATAGGAGGAATTAGAATGGGACTCGGAATGTTTTGTGCCATCGTCGCAGGAATGATGATCAGTTTACAGACCGTTTTAAATGCACGGATGAGTCATGCCTTCGGTGCTTGGGCGACGACGACATTAGTCTTTTTTGTCGGACTGCTCGGGTCGTTGCTCGCATTGATCTTCTTTCGGGGTGGAACGCTTGCGGGGCTGGCCGAAGTCGAACCGCTTTATCTGTTTGGCGGTTTCGTTGGTGTCGGGGTTGTCTTTTGTGTCATGCGGGGAATTCAGTTGCTCGGACCGTCGATTGCGATTTCCGTCGTCCTGATTTCGCAACTCAGTTTTGCGCTCTGTGTCGACGTCTTTGGCTGGTTCGGTTTACCGAAAGTCGAGTTGTCGTTCGGTCAAATCATCGGTCTGGCCGTCATGCTCAGCGGCATTTTTGTCCTGAAACGGTATCAGGTCGCAGAGGATACAGAAGAAGTGGAAGATGTTAAAGTCATTTCCTGAAGAAAAAAAGATATAAAAAAAGAGATCATTTCTTTCACGCCACTTCTACTGGTAAAGTGCGTGAAAGGGTGATCTCTTTTTGAAGCTGAATCAGACAGTGACTTCTTCTTTCCAGGCGACATCGATAAAGGCATCGCGACCGGATGCTTTCCGGTCTTTTTTGTAGTGCGTCGGATTTTTTTTGTGGAAGTCCTGATGGTATTCTTCCGCCGGATAGAAGGCGTGTGCCGGTTCGATCCGGGTGACGATTGGTTGTTTAAAACGGTTTGTCGCCGCTAAGGCGTCACGCGAAGCAATTGCTGCAAGGCGTTGTTCTTCCGTATGATAAAAAATCGCCGGAGCATACTGTGTCCCGCGGTCCTGGAATTGTCCGCCGGCATCGGTCGGATCCGTTTGCGGCCAGTACAGTTCGAGTAACCGTTCGTATGAGAACAGCGCCGGGTCAAATGTAATTTCGACGACTTCGGAATGTCCGGTCGTTCCGGTTTTGACTTGCTCGTATGTCGGATTGTCGACATGTCCTCCTGTATAGCCGGATACGATACTGTGAATCCCCGGCAGTTCCTCAAATGGTGTCACCATGCACCAGAAACATCCTCCTGCAAATGTTGCTTTTTCCATGTCATCTCTCCCTTTCCCTTGGCTTCTTGAGCCTTAATCCTGTCATGTCTGACAGTGAGAAAACGAAAACGACTCCTTTGCTTGGTTGCAAAAGGAGTCGCCGCTTTTTATCAACCAAAGCTTTCGCTTTGCTGGTCGTAGCACCTTGCTGTACGCAGGTTGCTGGGACGTCATCGATCCAGATCTCTCGGTCCACTCTTGATAAGTGTTATATGAAGTTGATGTAAGTTCGTTATCATTGGGATGATAATACCATTCATAAAAGTGGAAAGTCAATCCTTATGTTTGTAAGGCACGAAGAACGGTCGCTCCTAACGTTTTCGCTCCAATCAGCAGAGCCCGCTCATCAATTTCATATTTCGGATGGTGTTGCGGATAAATCGTCCGCCCATCCGTTTTTGCAGAGCCCGTGAAGAAATAACTGCCCGGTACTTTTTCGAGGTAATAGGCAAAGTCATCCGCTGCCATCATCGGTTTCATCTCGCGAACCTGTGCTTCCGGTAAAAAACCGGCGGCTTCCTGGACGAGCTGTGTTTCATCCGGATGATTCCAAAGCGACGGATAACCGGTCGTGAAATCGATCGAATAATCAGCGCCGACTCCGGTGCAGGTCGTCCGGGCGACGAGGTCCACCTGTTGACGTAACTGGTGCCGGAGTTGTTCATTGAACGTCCGGATTTCTCCGACGATCCGGGCTTCACCGGTGACGATGTTCGGAGCCGTTCCGGCGTGGAACGAACCGATCGCAACGATAGCCGGCTCAAACGGATCAACCCGCCGGCTGACGAGATGCTGGAGATTGCAGACAAGCTGGGCACCGGCGACGAGCGCATCCTGTGTCCGGTGCGGGGCCTGGGCATGACCGCCTTGACCATGAACAACGATTTCAAATTCATCGATCGCACATAACGTATGACCGCTGTGATAGCCGATTGATCCGACCGGAAGATCATTTTCGAGGTGGGTGCCGAAGATGGCATCGACACCGTCGAGACAACCGTCCTCAATCATCTGGATGGCACCGCCGGGGAACACTTCTTCACCGTGTTGATGAATGAAGACGACAGTACCTGCCAGTTCATCCTGTATGGCATGAAAAGCAGCGGCCAGTCCGAGAACAATCGCCGTATGACCGTCGTGTCCGCAGGCATGCATGACACCGGGACGAATCGAACGGAACGATAACTCGGTTTCTTCCTGCAACGGTAACGCATCAAAATCGGCCCGGATGGCGATTGTTTTCCCGGGACGTGTTCCTGTCAGCGTCGCGACGATTCCGCTGCCGCCGACGTTCGCCCGGTAAGGAATACCGAGGGCGTCATAAAAAGCGGCGATTTTAGCGGGAGTCCGGACTTCCTGAAACGATAATTCCGGATGGCGGTGAAAGTCGCGGCGTAAACGAATCATCTCTGATTCATACTCAGTTAAGTAGGTGAATAAATTTTCTTGCATCGAAATCATCCTTTTCGGTATGTCTTGAGTAAAAACGGGTACAGATAGAGGTAATCAATCAGAGGAGGAATCAACATATGGGTGAAATCATCGTCAATGCCGTTCTTACAGTCAAAGCAGGATTAGCCGATCAAGTCTTTCCGATTTTAAGCACAGTCTACAAAGCAGCACAAAATGAACCGGGTTGCTTGCGTTATACATTACATCAATCGATTGAAAATGAACATCAGTTCATGCTTTATGAAGTGTACCGGGACGAAGAGGCTCTAGAAGCGCATATCGCATCTGATCATTATAAAGCATACCGGGAACAAATCGAGTTATACCTGGAGGATCGTCAAGTGACGAAGTACGTCGAGATGACATTCTAAATCAAGGAAAGAAGGGCGCATGGATCCGAAAGGGGCCATACGCCTTTTTCGTTGTTACATCGATTTAAAGCCGAGGAAATGTTCCTGCCAACGTGGTTCGTAAATCGAATTGATTTGCAGTTGTGAGCCGCCGGCATGAATGAAATATTCATTATCGAGCATGATACCGATGTGTGACGGTCCATCCGTGTACGTATTTTCGAAGAAGACGATATCCGACCGTTTCCCGCTGCTGATTGTCGTCCGTCGATTCGTAAAGAACGCCCCGTACCAGTAGCCGCTGACGTTCGTCCGGCCACCGTATTTCCCGGCTTCATTCGTCGCGTAATGAATCAGTCCGGAACAATCAAACCCACCGTTGGCTGCTGTTTGCGAACCCCATGTATATGGTGTTCCCAAGTGTTTGGCGGCTGCCTGAATCAACTTTTCACCGCGCGATGTATTTTTCTGTGCAATCCGTGTATCCGTCTTGACCGTGACGGCACTGACCGGCAGATAAACAGGGGACCAGCCGGACTGGATGACATAAAAATTACCGACCCGGTACCGGGGATAAACACGTTTTCCCTGTTCCACCAATCCGGCACTTTTCGGACTGACCGGTGTCGCAAAATAAGACGATGTTGCTTTGACCGTATAGATTTTTTGACGGTTAATCGCTTGTTGGGTGTAACGCATATCCGGTTTTGTTGTTCCGATGTACGGATTGATGACATAACCGGTTGTTCCGTTCGGCAAGCGGACTTGCCAAAAGTCATCGTCGATTGCTTTCAGACCAATCAACTTTGTGCCTTTACTCAAATAACCGGCAGGGCGGCTGTAAGCGACATCGGCTGAGAAGAGCGGCGTCTGATCAAAGTGGACATAAAAGACGGTGCCGACTTTCGGGCGCGCGACCGGTTTGTTTAAGCCAAGTCTGCTCGAGTCGACGAAGCCAAATGTCGTTCCAATTTTGACCCGTGTGTAGTAGCCGCTTGTACCGTAAATCGACAGTTGTGCATTTTTCTTCAGAGTGCCGATTTTTCCTGTCAGACTGGCTTTTGGATGAACGACGACTTTATCATCGAGAACGTAACGGATTCCGGTGACATCATACAAATCCGGTTTTTTCGTCACGAGATCGGCTGTCTTGACGTAAGCGTAGACGGAACCAAGCTTAACGCGTGTGTAGGAACCGCTTGTGCCATAAATGTCAATCTGTTCTGCGCGCTTCATTGTACGGATAATCGTTTTTGCCGTCGTGTCTTTAAAAATCGCTGTTGATTTGCTCGCATACCGGAGACCTGTCTTGGCATAGACTTTTGTCGGAGCAAGCGTACTCGTTAAGACGTAGGCGTATTGTTCGCGGAACAGAATCCGGCTGTAGGCACCGCTTGTTCCGTAGACCGTTAACAGCGTGTTCATCTGATGCTGCTTGAGGACGGGACTGGATGCATTAGGTGCGGAACGGATTGCCGTCGGTGTCTGGACGTATAAACGAGCTGTTTTGGCATAGACTTTTAAAGGAGCAAGTGCGCTCGTCAGGACATAGGCATACTGTCCGTTGAATAAAATCCGGCTGTAGGCACCGCTTGTGCCATATACCGTCAGCAAGGTATTTGTCTGGTGTTCTTTTAAGACGGGACTCGATGCGTTAGGTGCTTGGCGGATTGGAGTAGGTGACTGGACATAAAGTCGGGCTGTCTGCGCAAAAAACTCCAGATCGCCTAACTGAGCTGTCAGGACAAATCCATAGACGCCGTTTAAGCGGACGCGTGTATAGGCACCGGATACGCCGTAGATGTCGACGAGTTGATTTTGGGACAATATGCCGAGTGGTGTCCCTGTCGTTGCGGCGGTTGGATAAACGTTGGCAGTTTGTTGGCTGTACTTTTTACCGGTTGCTTCATAGGAGACGACTGGTTTCGTCCCGAGGTGAGCCGTTAAGACGAAAGCATATGTACCGTTCCACTCAATCCGGGTAACATTCCCTGACGTCCCGAATGTCTTGATGGAATCATTTTGTTTCAACGTGGTGAGAGGTGTTCCAACCGTATCAGCTGTTGGATAAACCGACGTTTTCTGTTGGACGAACCGTTCTCCTGTCGCCGAATAGACAGGGGTTGTACTTAAATCCGCCGTCAGGACGAACAGATAATCGGCATCCTGTTTGACGCGGGTGAAGAGACCGACCTGACCATATGTATCGATTTTGCTGTTTGGCGCAAATGTCTGAGCGGTTGCTGCCGACGAATCTGCCGATGAATACAGGGCTGTCACTTTATTTGTATACTGACTGTCAATTTTCGGATACGTCGGAGTATCCGCCAGTTGGTCTGTCTTCACAAAACGGTAGACACCATCGAGTTTAATGCGGGTAAAGAGACCTTCGACTCCGAACGTCTCGACTTCAGTAGCGGCAGGCAGGGTGCTGACTGCGGCTGTACTTTCCGTTGTTTCAAAGACCGGGGTAGCAGTCTGGGTAAACTGTTTACCGGTCGCCACTTCTGTTTGCTCGTCGACAACGGCGGCTGAATCATTTCCTTCTGCCAGCGGACTGATCGGGAAAGAACTGAACAGCATGACGGAAGCAGCGAGTGACGTGAACCATTTTTTTGAAAGAGGCATCGTATATAAAACTCCATTTCTATAGAAAATTAATTTTTACTCCAATTAAAACTAAGTTTACCATGTTCATTTTTAATGGTGTAAAAAGATATCAAAAAAAGTAAATCATCATCCAAATGATACAAGAGACGGTATGACGTTAAAAAAACGGTACCTCGTGTTAAAGAGGCACCGTCTGAATTATGCGGGATCGTCTTCGTGATCGACTTGCCATTCCCAATCGAGCATGCCGTAAATGAGCGAATCGCGCCAATGATCTTCGAGATAGACGGTTTCACGCAGCTGTCCTTCTTTCGTCATCCCAACTTTCTGAAGAACACGTTCTGAAGCGACATTTCGCGGGTCACACGTGGCAGTAATCCGGTGTAACTCCAGTTTTTCGAATCCGAATTCGAGTAAAAATGCCGCAACGGACGTTGCATAGCCGTTTCCCCATTCATCGGGTGACAGGATATAACCAATTTCGGCAATCTTGTGTTCGGTATCGGTGATTACCAGTTCACCGGCTCCGATGACACGGTCGTCCGGGAAGGTGACGGCAAAGACATAACGGCGGCGTGGATTTTCAAGTTCGCTCTCGAGAGCATCATGAATAAACTGTTTACTGTCGCTTTCGGAGTTGGGTCCCCACGATTGATACTGACTGACAATCGGTTTTGAGGCATAGGCATGGACAGCTTCTAAATCTTCTGGAGTGAAACGACGGATTCGCAGTTGCTCGTTGATTTTATAGCGCATGATGGACTCCTCCTCTGTAGTGGACTCTCTATAAGATATTAGCTGTTCAGCCCGATTTTCCTGTTTGACAGGCAAAATCAAGCGTGCTAAAGTCGGTGTATCGAATGAACAGTATAAGTATCCTCTAGGGTTCCGTTCGGCTGGACCAAGGGAGGAACATAAGGGAAACCTTATGCAACGGAGGGATAAAAGCCCGGGAGTAAAGCGTTTTTACGCTTGCTCCCGGGCTTTTTTGTTTGATTCGAACTGAAGGAGGAAATGACATGGCAAAATATTGGTTCAGCATCATTCTGGCATCCTTTTTTGAAGTCGGCTGGGTCATCGGCTTAAAGCACGCTACGACACCACTTGAATGGGCGGCGACTGTGGTCAGTATCATTATCAGTTTCACGGTTTTAATCAAGGTCAGTAATCATCTGCCGGTCGGAACAGTCTATGCCGTTTTCGTCGGACTCGGCACAGCAGGAACGGTCGTGACGGATATCGTCTTGTTTGATCAGTCCGCCTCCGTCATCAAGTTGATCTTGATCGCGGTCTTGCTCGTAGGGGTGATCGGTTTGAAATTAGTCAGCGGGGAGGGGGAACAACAATGAGTTGGTTCTATTTGATTCTGGCCGGATTGTTTGAAATGCTTGGTGTCGTTTTGATCAATACGTACAATCAACAAAAAAACGTTAAAAATCTGTTGCTGATGTTCGCTGGTTTTGGGTTCAGTTTTTTATTCCTGACCTTGGCGATGAATGAGTTGCCGATGGGAACAGCCTATGCGGTCTGGACGGGCATTGGAGCGGCAGGCGGTACGATTCTCAGCATGATTTTTTACAACGAAGCGAAGGACTGGAAACGGATTGTCTGTATCGGTTTGATTCTCAGTGCGACAATCGGCTTGAAGCTTGCAGGCGAATAAACATATCATTTAGATTACTTTTCCTGTTTGAGCCGACTGGGTGGCATATTTTAGCTGAAAAAAGGAAATACTCCTTATAAGACAAGTACGTCATTAAATTCGTGCATAAGGGGATGGATGGATATGAAAACGAAACAGTATATCGGAACGTTTTATAAAGAAGAAGAACTGATTTCAAAAATGGATGAGTTGCATCAGCAAGGTCATCGCGAAGAAGATTTTTATATCATCGTTAAAGAAAAATCGAATCTTCAACTGGTCCGCAGTCAGATGGACGCGGAAATCGCGACGACGAAACCGTCGTGGATTGACCGGATTCGCGGGAATCAGGGACGCGATCAGGAAGTGGACGATCTGTTTGGTTCGCTCGATCTACCGGAAGATCAAGTTGAAGTCCATAAAACGGAAGTCGAAGGCGGCGGGTTCGTACTGTTGCTGGAAGTTCAGGACATTCAGTTCGATCCCCACTTAAATACGGACAATACACATCCGGACGTCAAAGTACGTTACGGCAGTTACGAAGAAACGCATACATCAGACGATGCCAATTCAAATGCACAACTCGGTTCGGGAAATCCGCTTGACGTCGATAAGGATTCGAAAGAGGAGCATGCGGAAATCGATTTGCATCGTGCCGGAACCGACAAGATGCCGCAAGACGAAGAGGCCATTCAGCATGCCAAACTGGACAGTAACCGTGAACCGGACATTGCGATGCGCCGGGACGACGATTTTAAACGTCCGGAGTGGGAAGAACAAAAGGAACGTCATGAGGAACATTCGGATGAGAAAAAAGAACAACTGCACCGTCCGACCCGTTCTGTGGATCACTCCGATGATGTGGCGAAACAGGATCACGGAAACGATTTGGATCGTTAATCTAAAAAAAGAGACTGACGGACGTGTCAGCCTCTTTGCATCAGGCGATGTTCACAGTGATGTGGGCATCGTCTTATTTTTTATGCATCTCGTCCGGATTCGAGCCGGTCCGCTCATTCCGATTGAGCTGATCGATTTGTCGCATGTCATCCGGTGATAACACAAAATCAAAGATGTCCAAGTTTTCCTGAATCCGGCTTGGTGTGACGGATTTCGGGATCGCGATGATGTCATGCTGAAGATGCCAACGGAGAACGACTTGAGCAGGTGTCTTACCGTGACGTGCCGCGATGTCTGTGATGACCGGGTCTGTTAAGGCATCGCGTCCCTTCATCAACGGGCTCCAGGCTTCGACGACAATCCCGTTCTTTTGGCAAAATGCGCGAATCGCTTCCTGACTTAAGAACGGATGCAGTTCGATTTGATTGACGGCAGGGACGACGGTTCCTTCTTCCAATACCCGTGTTAAATGCGGAATGTGGAAATTCGATACTCCGATCGCTTTTGCTTTGCCATCTCGATACAGCTGTTCTAAAGCACGCCACGTATCCATATACAAATCCTCGTCCGGCATCGGCCAATGAATCAAGTATAAATCAACGTAATCAACCCCGAGCTTTTGGAGACTGGTTTCAAACGCGGCCAGTGTCCGTTCATAACCTTGATCCTTATTCCAAACCTTTGTCGTCAAAAAGATATCTTCCCGTGGAATCCCCGAATCCTTTAAGGCGCGACCGACACCGGCCTCGTTTTCATAAATCATTGCCGTATCAATGGAACGGTAGCCGACCCGTAAAGCTTCCCGCACCGCTTCATACACTTCCTGTTCCGGGACTTTAAACACACCGTATCCGAGTTGCGGCATGACCAGCCCATTGTTCAACGTAACGAATTCCATTTGAATTCCCCCTTAAGATAATAATCCTGTCTTACCCAGTTTACGCTTTTCACTTTCGAAAATCGAATCAAAGGAAGGGTTGAATTGGCGCTAGGAAATCCGTATACTGAGCGTTAACAAATAATGGGAGGGATCAGGATGATTCGTCAAGCCGTTTTACAATACATACACGAAGAACAAGCCGTCGATCGGCTTTCAGAATTGTTACGGGGGAGAAAAGCGGTGCTGATTCACGGTGAACAGGCATTAAAATCGTCCGAACAGTATTTGCCGGAATTGCCGAAGCTGCTGTTTTCCGGACATTGTACAGATCAGCAGGTAATAGAGCTTACAGAACAATGTGCCGCGTACGACATCATCATCGCTCTTGGCGGCGGGTCCGTCATTGATACGGCCAAACAAGTGGCCGTCAAACGAAATTGCCCGTTGATTGTCATTCCGACGATCGTCTCGAACTGTGCCCCGTGGACACCCCTTAGTGTCATGTATGATGAACGGGGTCGGTACCTTCGTTTTGACACGATTCCTGTCGTCATTGAAGCATTATTGCTCGACCATCGGATTTTAGCAGCCAGTCCATATGATTATTTTGTTGCCGGACTGGTCGATACATTAGCGAAATGGTACGAAGCCCGGGCGCTGAGCGGATCGACTTCTGACCATCCTGTCGTCGAATCGGCCTTACGGATGGCAGAACACTGTAAACGATTAATTTTGCAGACACCGATCAGTCCAAAACAATTTCAGGAGTATTCGTCCCCGATTCAACATCTGGTGGAGACGGTCATTCCGCTTGCCGGAAGTGTCGGTGGATTCGGTGACGAAGCAACACGTGGGGCGATTGGTCACGGTGTTCATAATGCGTTATCTCCGTTCCCGTCGACGAACCGGATTTTACACGGAAGTAAAGTCGGTTACGGCTTGTTGATTCAGGAGTTATTGTTAGGTGAAACAGTGTCCTATACAGAGTTGCGAAAGTATTTGATTGAAAACAAACAACCGACGACGAGTACAAATCTAGGATTGACGGAAGCGGAGCGAGCCGACTTGGCGCAACGAATTGGTCAGGAACCGCTCTGTCAACTGATTGCGACGGATTGGTCGAAGGCGACCGTTCTTTCGGCCTTAATGAAAAATGACCGGGAAGCAGTACTCATATCTTGATGGAAATATAAGATAAAGCCCCTTTCCTCGAAGCGGAGGAGAGGGGCTTTACGATTACTGTGCTTTTGCCAGTTCTGAGTACGGTGCGGGACGGCCGAGCAGATAACCTTGTCCGAGATCAAATCCAAGTTCGCGGCAGAGATCGAGTTCTTCCTGACGTTCGATGCCTTCCGCAAGAATCTGAATCCCCATCTCTTTTGTTAAATGACGCGCTTTTCGTAAAAAGGCTTCATTTTCTGTTACAGTGTCACAGTTTGAGATGAAGGCACGATCAATTTTGACATAATCCGGTTGGAGTAACGACAACATATCAAGCGTCGAGAAGCCGGCACCGACATCATCGAGTGCTACTTGGATGCCTTGTTTTTTATATTGTTCGAAGACATGTTTCAAGTGATTGACGTCTTCGATTTTTTCCGTCTCGACGACTTCGAACACGAGCCGGCTTGGATCGACGTTATACCGTTCGACGATTTCGAACGTATGACGCAGGCAGTACTCCGGATTGTAGATGGTTGAAGGGAGGAAGTTAATAAAGGTTTTTTGCGTTCCACCGACCAGATGTGTTGCCCGAATCGCTTCTTCACGCGCCCGTTGATCGAGTCGGGAATGAAGCCCCATTTTGGAAGCCGTCGAAAAGAGCAGACCCGGGGACATCGGAATCGTTTGATCGGCGGCCCGAAGCAACGCTTCATTCGCAAAAAGTGAGTTGTCTTGAATGTTGAAGATTGGTTGCAGATGACTCGTCATGATGCCGTTTTGAATGAAATCAATGGCTTGTCGGCTCTTCAACTGTTCGAGCAAAACAGAAGCTGCAAGTACAGGTGTCACGAGACGTGATCCGTTCGCCCGGCAGGAAACCGGAAAATCCCCAATCTGTAACGTAGAGCTAAGGATTTGTTCCAACTGCTCAAATGAACTGTAAGAAAATACTTCTGGCGCAGGCGATTGAATATGTAAAGAACCGGCCTCGATAAAACGGATTGTTGTTGTACATTCGGCGCAAGGATGCCACATGAATGGGTGTCCACCTCTCTTGGTAAAATACGTCTGTAAAAGATGTATTTATTAAATTAGTTAAAGTCTTTACCCGAAGATAATCTATAAATAAACCTGATATCAACTATTTGTCTTTCAATTGACCAAAGTAAAAAAAAGACAGGTACAGTTCATCTTTTGATGAACCATCCTGTCTTTTTTATCGGTTAATCGGTACATAATTTAAAGGATTACGATCGAATCCACAAAATCCAAAGCGTCGCATGCAGTAAAATTGCTAACGGTACAAAGAGTTGGAATTTGGCGGTCCGTGTTTTATGCCGGACGAGTTGCATTGCCAAAAGCGTCCCGAGAGCGCCGCCCAAAAAAGCAATCATCAACAAGGTGGCTTCGGGCGTCCGCCAGGCATGTTGCTGGGCTTTACGTTTATCCCGCCACATCGAGATAAATCCGATAACGGTCATGATGCCGTAAAAGGCAGCGATAGTTGAAAAAATAGTCATGTCTGTTTATTACCTTTCCGCGCCGCCGCCGCCGGAACTTCCGCCGCCACCCCGGCTGCCACCGCCACCACCTCCACCGCCACGCATGATGGCGGAAAAGATATTGATGATGGCAAAGAAGAACATGCCCCCGGTGAACTTCATGTCGAGGAACAGCAAGAGGACAAGACCGGCACCGATCAGGACTTTTGCCCAAGTACTCAAACCGCCGTCCGTACTTTTCTTGACCGGATCCTGCGATTCAAGCGACTGTTCTTTTGACACGACGCTGACGACCGCTTTGTACGTTTCGGATGCTGCTTTGCCATAATCACCTTGATCCCGATACGGAACGGCGTATTTGTCCAGAATCCGTCCCGCTGTGATGTCGGTCAGAATTCCTTCGAGCTTATAGCCGACTTCAATCCGAAAATTCCGGTCTTTTTCGTTTGGTGCCACGACGACGAGAATCCCGTTATCTTTTCCGGCCTGCCCGATGCCTTGAGCCCGAAACGTTTCATTGGCATACGTGCTTAAATCCTGTCCTTTTAAATCCGGCACCGTCTTGAGAACGACCTGTGCTGTCGTGTATTGTTCGAGTTCTTGCCCGAGACGAGCGAGCTCCGCTTCTTCCGACGCGGTCAGCAGCTGTGCATCATCCTGGATGAAGAACGCTGCGCCCGTGCGTTCTGACACGGCTTCGGCAGTCGGAGTCAGAAGGAAGAAGACGAGGAACGCGGTAAAAAGCAGTCGCGTTCGCCGCCAAATCATTTCGAGTCACTATTGAAGTCGACCGTTGGATTTTCACGGTCACTTTCCGAGATTTCATAATATGGTTTTTTCTCGAAACCAAATGCCGAAGCATAAAGCGAAGTCGGGAAGCTGCGACGTTTTTTATTGTAAACGGTCACGGCATCATTATAATCTTTCCGAGCAATACCCAAACGGTTTTCCGTGCCTTCTAGTGTATCCATTAACGATTGGAATCGTTCGCTTGATTTTAATTCCGGATATGTCGTTTGCAACGCAATCAATCCGCGAAGTGAAGACGTGACCTGTTGATCGGCTTCAATCCGTTGTTCCGTCGAAGCGGCACGGGCAAGACCGGCTTGTGCTTCGGCGATATCGCCATAAACTTTTTGTTCCTGACCGGCGACCCCTTTGACGGTTTCGACGAGATTCGGAATTAAATCCGCCCGGCGTTTGATCTGATTATCGACTTGCGACCACTTATTCGAAACATCTTCTTCGACATTGACGAGACTGTTGTACTGTCCGATTGCTAAAAAGGCAATCAGGACGACGACTGCAATCCCGATGATGAGAGGTAACTTGGAACCTCCACGATTTCTACGAGCCATATTGATGACCACTCCTTTTTTCTGTATCTCAACTATCTATACCCTAATCCGCAACAATAAGTTTCAAGAAATAAAAAAACCATCAGCGAAAAGCTGATGATTTTTGGGATTACATATAGACGATAACGGCAAGAACCGCTGCCAGGACAAGACGGTAAATCGCAAACGGAACGAGTTTGATTTTATTGATCAGTTTCAGGAAGAAGCGGATCGACAATAACGCAAAGCCGAACGAAGCGATGAAACCGACTACATAAAATCCAAGATCTCCGACATTGATATATTCCCAGTTCTTGACGAGTGACAAGGCACTTGCCCCGAACATGATCGGAACCGCCATGATGAATGTAAAGTCCGCTGCTGTCCGGTGATTCATTCCGAGGAAAACACCACCGGAAATCGTTGAGCCGGACCGTGAGAATCCAGGCCAAAGCGAGATACATTGGAACAGACCGACGAGTGCTGCCTGACGATACGAAATTTGATCAAGCGACGTTGTCTTCGGTTCTTTTGGTCCGAGTTTATCGGCGGCAATCATCAGGATCGCACCGGCGGCAAGACCGATGATGACTGTATCGATCGAGAAAAGATTTTCGTCGATGAAGTCTTCAAACAACAGACCGAGAACGGCTGCCGGGAGTAAACCAATCAGGACGTGGCGTAATTTTAATTTATGCGTACCCGATGCATCGTGTTCACCTTCGATTTTATAAAGACCGATTAAACTGAACAGCCGTTTCCAAAAGACGACGATGACGGCTAAAATCGAACCGAGTTGGATGACGATTTTAAAGGTGTTCGCCGAGTACTTCCCTAAGAAGTCCGTTGTTTGAAGCCACATGTCATCAACGATGATCATATGTCCGGTCGAGGAGACAGGGGCGAATTCCGTCATTCCTTCGACGAAACCGAGTAAAAGTGCTTTAAGTAATTCAATGATAGTCATGTTATTCTCCTTCTATATTATTCTAAATAAAAACATATCATGTTTTATTCTTCTGAGATAGAACGAATCGAAATATCGGGCGCAGGACTGAGAGAAATCCGGCTTGTTGCAAGCATCAAAAAAGAGTACACTGAACTTATAATCAAACAAACGTTTGAATGAGGTGAGGGAATGGAAGCGAAAACAGAACGTCTGAAAATTACAGGAATTGATTGTGCCAACTGTGCGGCGAAGGTGGAACGGGGTGTCGCGAGCGTGGCAGGCATCGAGCAAGCTGATTTGGATTTTGCCGGTCAGAAACTCTATCTGACATATGAAAAGGGCGCTGCAAGCGACGATACGTATCAGGCAGTCGTCGAACGGATTCAACAACTTGAACCGGATGTCCACCTCGTCCGGACGGCGTCCACAGAAGCCGTCGATCCGCGTGAACACGCGGGACATGACCACAGCCATCCGCACGATCATGGTCCATTTTTGAACCGTACGAAAAAAATACAATACAGTGTCGGTATGATCTCGTTCATCAGTGCTTTTTTTGTTCCGGGATCAATTGACCTTCTATTTTTTGCGGTTGCCTATTTTTTAATCGGTTGGGATGTCCTTCGAACCGCTGTCAGAAATATCCGGCATGGTCAGGTGTTTGACGAGAACTTCTTGATGGTCATTGCGACGGTCGGTGCTTTTTTAATCGGAGAGTATCCGGAAGCCGTCGCGGTCATGTTGTTTTATCAAGTCGGGGAGTTTTTCCAACACCGTGCTGTCGATCAGTCGCGGAAATCGATTGCTGCGCTGATGGATATCCGGCCGGATATTGCGACGCTTGAGGATGGACGGCGTGTGAGTCCGGAACAGGTGAACATCGGTCAACGGATTATTGTCCGGGCAGGGGAGAAGATTCCACTGGATGGGACTGTTCTTGAAGGGGAAGCGTTCATCGATACGACGGCATTGACCGGTGAATCGGTCCCGCGGCGTGTCCGTCCGACCGAACCGATTTTAGCCGGGACGATTAATACCGATGGTCATCTGTTGATTCAGGTCGATCGACGATACAGTGAGTCGACCGTCGCTAAAATTCTCGATTTAGTCGAAAATGCGTCACGCCATAAAGCACCGACGGAAAAATTCATTACACGATTTGCACGGATTTATACACCGATTGTCGTCGTGATTGCAACACTGCTTGCCGTCGTGCCGCCGCTTGTCGTGACGGGAGCGGCTTGGAACGACTGGATTTACCGGGCACTTGTGTTCCTTGTCATCAGTTGTCCCTGTGCGCTCGTGATTTCAATCCCGCTCGGCTTCTTTAGTGGAATCGGTGCTGCTTCGAAACGCGGTATTCTTGTCAAAGGCGGAAATCATCTCGAAGCGTTACAACAACTCGATACGGTCGTCTTCGATAAAACGGGAACGTTGACGGAAGGGGTGTTTGAAGTCGTCGAACTGAAAGCCGTGCATGGATCGGAAGACGAACTGCTTCGCGTCGCAGCGACCGTTGAGCAACATTCCAATCATCCGATTGCTAAATCCATTCAGCGGATGTATGCCCGGCACGCTTCTGTTTCGACCGCTGTTCAAGACTATCAGGAAGTAGCCGGTTCCGGCGTCACCGGACGGTTCGGCACGGATCAGATTCAGGCCGGAAATGCCCGGTGGTTCAAAGAACTCGGCTTGACGCCGCTCGATCAGACCGAAGACGGGACCTACGTACATGTGGCCCGAAATGACAGCTACCTTGGATTTATCCGGATTGCCGACCGTATTAAAGACACGACGGTAGAAGCGTTGGACGGGCTGAAAGCACTCGGAATTCGTCAGACAATCATGTTGACCGGCGACCGCCGGGAAACGGCGGAGCGGATCGGGCGACAAATCGGGATAACGCAAGTGAAGGCGGAACTGTTACCGGATCAAAAAGTGGAACAATTAGAAGCTATCTTGTATCAAGCGAACGGCCGGGTCGCGTTTGTCGGCGACGGAATCAACGATGCTCCCGTGTTGACGCGGGCGGATGTCGGGATTGCGATGGGTGGACTCGGAAGTGATGTCGCAATTGAAGCGGCAGACGTCGTCCTGATGACGGATGAACCGAAACAGCTCGTCGAAGCGATTCGGATTGCCCGGGCGACACGCCGGATCGTTTACCAGAACATTGCATTTGCACTTGGTATCAAAGGCGTGTTCTTATTGCTTGGCGCCTTTGGTGTTGCGACGATGTGGGAAGCTGTTTTTGCCGATGTTGGTGTAACGGTGCTCGCGGTCTTAAACGCGATGCGGATTTTACGAAAATAAGAATGGATGCACAATAAAAACCTCTCCCGCGTAAAGATGGGAGAGGTTTTCTTCGTGTTCCATCAACCGAGAGCGACATCGAGAATCATCATGACCGTGAAACCGACCATCAGACCAAGTGTGGCCAAGTCGGACCCGTTTTCAGCCTGTGATTCAGGAATCAATTCTTCGACGACGACGAAAATCATCGCGCCGGCGGCAAACGCCAAGGCATACGGCAAAAGCGGTTGAATAAAGAAGACGGCAGCAGCACCGACCATGGCAGCAATCGGTTCGACGATTGCCGACAATTGTCCGTAGTTAAAGGCCCGCCGGCGTGACATACCTTCTCCACGGAGCGGAATCGACAAGGCCGCCCCTTCCGGCATGTTTTGAATCCCGATTCCAAGCGCCAGTGTCAAGGCACCGGCAACGGTCGCGCCATCCATGTTCAAAGCGGCAGCACCGAAAGCGACCCCGATCGCGAGTCCTTCCGGGATATTGTGGAGCGTAATCGCGAGAAACAGCAACGTCGTTTTTTTCAGACCGGTCGAAGGACCTTCAGCGGTTTCGAGCGGGGCGGATAAGTGGAGGTGGGGAGTTACGAAGTCCAGCAAGCGGACAAAAAAACCACCTGCGAGGAAACCGATTGCAGCCGGCAACCAGGCAATCCCGCCGTCTTTTTCCGTAAATTCAATTGCCGGGGCAAGCAATGACCAAAACGAAGCCGCAATCATAACACCGGCCGCAAAGCCGAGCATCATATTCATGACCCGTTTTTCAATCGTCGTAAAGACGAAGACAAGTGCGGCCCCGAGTGCCGTTAATCCCCAGGTCATCATGCCGGCAAGCAAAGCTTGCACGACGACCGGAAGTCCGGTAAACCATTCCATCATATCAATCAATCCTTCTTTCAATGCCAATTCTTAAAATAAGTGCGTATCGTACAGCAGCTTCTGTCTCTTCTACCCGTTTTCGATCCGGATGATTCGTCCGAGCGGAATTTCAATCCGTGAGGACCCGCGCAAAACAAGGTACGCGCGCTCACGGTGAACCTGCTCGATGAATCCGGATGTCGTGACATAGCCTCTTTCACTATAATACGTGATTTCGAGCTCGATTCCTTCTATTAATGCTTGTTCGAGTAAGAACTGCCAAGGATACTGCAATTGTTCATCGATGACAGGAAAATCGATTTGATGTGTTTCAAGATAGTAGGCTTTGAGGAGTTGAATGTGTTCCGGCATCAAAAAGGGAAGCCATTTGAGATTTCCGCGGTCACGATAACGTGTCATGTAAATCACCTCCCGGATGTCCGCCGACGAATCGGAGCCGGCGTTTCGCGACACTTGTATCGAGGAATGACACCGCCAAACGGATCGTTCCTTTACCGTAACGTAAATTGACGTGATCGATGGCTTTTAATAACCGTTTTCGGCGCCAGACCTTTGTATTGTCTTCAAACAAGGACAATTGAAGTGTTCCCTGATCCGGGGTGAGTTGTCCAAGAGCGACTGATAGAAAGCGAACCGGTTCACCGTCAAGCCAATTCGGTTCGAACAATTGAAGAATATGACGTAATAACAGCCGTTCATCGGCGGTCGGATAAGGCAATCGGAGCTGTTTTAAAAAGCCGTCACGGGCGACATGTCGAGAGTAGCGGACGCCAAGATGGACCGTCCAACCGACCTGATTGGAAAAACGGACCCGTGCCGCAACATCACTTGCTAATTCGGCGAGAACTAAACGAATCTGTTCGTACTGGTAATAGTCACGCATCAGGGTCACCCCATGTCCGATCGTTCGTTTGGTATCCGGTGCAGTCCGGAACAAGGTCATCGGATCAATGATTGTCGGAGAACCGTCGATTCCCCAGGCATGGTGCCAAAGTTCTGCCCCGATTACGCCGAACCGTTCGTGCAGATCTTCGACCGGGGCTGCTGCCAGGTCCCCAATGGTGTGGATTCCCATTACCGACAAGTGTTGCTCCATCATCCGTCCGACGCCCCACATCTTGCGGACCGGAAAATCATGCAACAACCGAGAGACATCCGCATAACCGCATTGTGCGATACCTTCACGTTTTCCGCGTAAATCGAGGACCAGCTTTGCAATGACGTTGTTCGGACCGATTCCGATCCGGACCGGAATGCCGGTCTGTTGCCAGATTGCCGTCTGAATTTTCCAGGCTGTTTCCGTGTCTGATCCGAAAAGCCGTTCCGTTCCGCTCATGTCGACAAAGTTTTCATCAATTGAATAGATCCGGATTGCGTCGGGCGGCGCAAACTGATGCAAGACGTCCAGCACTTCGATCGATGTTTTCATGTATGCCAGCATCCGTGGTTCGACGAGCACAATCTGTTTCCGCTCACGATAAGGCAACTGCTCAATCTGATAAAGACGACTAGCTGTCTTGATTCCGAGTTGTTTTAAAGCGGGACTGGCCGCAAGGATAACCGATCCGGATCGGGTTAAGTCCGATACGACAGCAAGTTTCGTCGTTAAAGGAGGTAAATTTCGATAACGGCATTCACAACTGGCATAAAAAGAGACACTGTCGACACAAAAAATCCGTCGGTCCGGAAAAGGTAGGATCGGATTCATAGAAAACACTCCTTACTACATAAAAGAACGTTTGTTCTTATTTTTGATTTGACTATATCATGGTCTCAAGCGGTCTCAAATCAAAAAAATAAAAAAAGAGTCAATCTTTGCTACACTGGAAAAGGTGAATGCGATGTAAAGGAAAGAAGGGGAAGTACATGAAAAAACAAATCATTCAATTACCCGAGTTACCGCAACAGTTGACATCGGAAACCTTTGCGGATGTCGAAATCGATGATCCGTATCTGTATCAAACGTTGTATGAGAAAGAGACGTTGCCGGTCGAACTGACGGAACGGCTCGACGTCAATCAAGTCTGTTTTCGGAATGTCTCGTTTGCAGGACTGGTCTTTGAGCGGGCTTCATTTGAAAATGTCCGTTTTGAACAATGTGACCTGACAGGATGTCAGTTTCAGGACAGTCGTTTTCATCGGGTTGTTTTTGAGGATTGCCGCCTGACCGGAATTCATTTTGAGTCGAACACGATCGATCACGTAACAATCAAAGACTGTCAGGCCAATTACGCCCAAGTCATCCGGACGGCGTTGCGTCATGTCACACTGGAACAGACATCGATGCGGGAAAGTCATTTCTTTGAAATGAAGCCAATCGATTTCCGACTGCATGAAGTTGATTTGTCGGAAAGTCAATGGGTCGAGACGGCATTAAAAGGACTGGATTTGCGACAAGCCGACTTATCCGGCATCACGATTGATCCACGCTTTTTGCCGGGGGCCATCGTTACGGAAAGCCAGGCTATCACCTTTGCCCGGTTACTCGGACTCGTCATTCCAAGTCATGGTTAACCAGTAAAAAAAACGAAGTCCACTGTCCCCGTCATATTCGGGAGAGTGGACTTCGTTTCGTTTAAAAGGAAATGGTTTCACCGTCATCCGGGATGAGAAAATGAGCGGACAGATGGTGGGCGGCCAGAAAATCAGCAATCATATCACGGCGCAACAGGCAATGGTTGACCGACTCGAGGTGAGAGACGATGATGGTCGCTTCAGCCGCCGCCTGATGAACAGCCAGCAAATCACGCTGGGACATCGTAATCGGTTCGCCGGTCAAAAATTGTGCCGCGCCGCTGTTGACGATGATGATGTCAGGCGCATGCTGCTCGATTGCCGTCTCAACTTCTTCACACCAAATCGTGTCACCGGCGATGTAAAGTGTCGGTTCGTCCGGGTGCGTCAAGACGAGACCGGAGACGGTGCCCATCCGTTGACCGATTTCCCCGACACCGTGCCGGCCTGACGTATGGTAAACGCGGATATCACCGAGCGCCAGTCCGTTTTCAAACGACGAGACGTTCGTGAATCCGGCTTCGCGGATTGTCGCCGCATCCGCCTGGTTTTGTGCATACAGCGGAATCTGTTTCGGCAGAATTTCTTTTGCTGTCTCATCAAAATGATCGGCATGGAGGTGGGTGACGAAAATCGCATCCGGATCAAGCAGTGTCGAGACATCAACGGGCAAGTCGACGAGCGGATTCGGAACGGCGTTCGGCGTCTCTCCGAACGGCGGAAGAGATCCTTTTTTACCGAGAAACGGATCGATCAAAAATACTTGATTGGCATAGGTGACGACGAGTGTTGCATTACGGATCTGTTGAATATCCACGGGCAGTCTTCCTTTCGGGTTGGGAATGTTTCACTGTTCGTTCATTTCCCATTCAGACGCCGTGTTAATCATATTTGATCGTCGATGGTTTTCGGGAGCAGCTTCTCCATCGCCAGGACGTCCACATAATATCCGTTGAGCATACCTTGTTCCTTAAACGTTCCGACAATCCGGAAGCCGGACCGGATGTACAGTTTTTGACCGATTTTGTTAAAGGGGAACGTAAACAGAATCAACTTATGGAAACCTTGTGTAATCGCGTGTTCTTCGATGACATGTAACAGCTGACGCCCGATGCCCTGTCCGCGATGGGTCCGGGTGATGTAGATCGACAGTTCACCGACGGATTGATAGACGGGACGAGGGTTATAAGGGTCAAGTGAGATGAAGCCAAGAATCGTTGTACCTTCATACGCTACAAAACCGGCATAACGGGGTGTCCGTTCCCGATACCAGTCTTCCATGAAAGACAATTCCTTCGTATCCGTTTCAAGCGTCGCGATCCGGTCTTCGATGCCTTCGTTATAGATGGCAAGGATGTCTTTTAAATCGTCTTCCTTAACAGGGCGAATCATCATACACGTGACCTCCAGTTAAAATAAGTCTTTTCTTCATTATATAGGAGGAAGGGGAAACAAGCGGTATGTTTGTAGGATAGGAATGGGACCGAAAAAACAGACGGCCGGATGATTCGGACCGTCTGTCTTCAGGATATTTTCTTAGTTTGCTGTTTCAATCGGATCCTTCTCATAAATCGGAACCCAGCCGTCCGTTGTCACGAAAATCCGGACCGCCACAACTTTTCGATCCTCTTGGAGCGTGAAGTAATGGCGTGTGTTGACTGGTACGGAAATCAAATCACCCGGGTTCAACTCAATGTTGTAATAGCCGACTTCGTCATCCTGGATCGCAAACACACCGTGCCCGCTGACGATGAACCGGACTTCGTCATCCGTATGGTGATGCTCCTTTTGGAAGTTGACGAGCAACTCATCCAAGTTCGGTGTTGCGTCAGACAGGGAGATGATATCAGCCGTCTGATAACCGCGTCGTTCCGAAACATCGGTGATTTCCGGTTGGAATGTATCAAGGATCGTTTGTTTGTCCGCATCCGTCAACGTGTACGTATCGACCAGTTCTACCGGGAGCTTCGAGACATCCCATTGTTCGTACAGGACACCACGTGAAACGAGAAAAGCAGATACCTCGTTTTGATCCGTATACCGTTCGTTTGTTTTTTGGAAAAGTACTGTTGCCATTGTAAATTCCTCCTTTTAATAAATCGCCTGTCGGCACGTTTGCAGTTTTAAAGTGTAGCTGAACAAAAATTCAAAGGCTTCCAACTGTTTTTTGGCTTCAAAAGCAGTCGGTGCCCAGACCGTGATGCCGTGATTGCGAATCAAAACGGCGCCGCTTTGCGTTTTTACATGGTTGGCAAACACTGCAGCAAGAGTGGGGATATCCGCATGGTTCGGGATAATCGGCACGACGACTTCCGCATCTTCTTCCCAACGGCCGAGTGCCTTGATGATTTCCTGACCGGTAAATCGGATTTCCCCACGGTCTCCGTAGAGTTCCGAAATGACATTGTTGTCGACCGTATGGACGTGAAGCGAGCAGCCGGCCGATGTCCGGTTAAACACTTCGACATGAAGTAAGGTCTCAGCAGACGGACGTCCATTTTGTTCGCCGATCAATTGACCGGTCGCGTCGACATGGACGAAATCGTCCGGCGTGTCCTGGCGTTTATCTTTGCCGCTTGCCGTCACAAGAAATTCCGTCGGACTGCTGTTCGTCCGAATGGCGAGGTTACCGCTCGTACCGGGAAACCAGTCGCGTGCAGCGAACTCCTGCTTGATCGCGCGGAGTTCTTCGTATCGTTTCAAAAATGTCATGCATGCACCCCCGTTGTCTGCAGATGATCCACAATGTCGTAAAACGTTTCAAACGGCGTGTACGGAATACCGTGCTGTTCGCACAGCGTAATCAGATAATCACGGGCGTAGACATGATCAGCCTGTTTCGCCAGTTCAAAATCCGTCACGGAGTCACCAATCGCGATGATCGTGTCACCGTCCTGCTTCAGCTTCCGGGCGATTGACGTTTTACAACAGCCGCATTGATTCGTACAGGCCGCATCACAGGCGTGTGGCCATTCAATCTGCACTATCTCCTCACTGAAGTCACTGCCGTTACAGTAAATCGCTTCATCTGTCAGTAAATCGGCAAGAATCGGTTCGACAAAAAAGTCGATCCCGCCGCTGACGATGGCAAAGTCGATTCCGTTCAATTTAGCAAAAGCGAGTAAGGTCTCAAAGCCGGGACGGATGACAGCCCGATCAATCAAAAAATCAACATAATCTTGTTTTCGATCTGATGGGAGCAACCGGAACATCTGTCCGACCCCGGATTGAATCGACAGCGAGCGGTCGAGCACACCTTCTTTCAACGGTTCAAACGCTGCCGGCGGGGCAAATTCCTTCATCAAGGCGATGATATTATCGTGTTCCGTCACGGTCCCGTCAAAGTCACATAATATCCGGATCGTCATTTCGTAATCCCCCAGGCGTCGAGAGCGACCCGAAGTTCTTCCTGCCGCGTGGCGGCACTCGTCAACGATTCACCGGCAAGTGCTGCGTCGAGGGCTTGGCGGAAAGCGAGGACACCGGCCGCAGCGCCCTGCGGATGACCGTGAACGCCGCCGCCGGCATTGATGACGGAATCAGTCCCGAAATCCCGAACGAGCTGAGCGACGAGACCGGGATGAATACCTGCCGAGGGAACCGGAAGAATCGTCTTCGTTTCTCCGATCCGTGTCGCTTCGACAGCAATTCCGCGCGCCAAGTCTTTGGCGAGGGCGACGTTTCCGTACGGCGACGGGAATAACGTCAAATCGGCACCGGCCAGCCGCGGTAAAGTCCCTAGTAAAACAGGGGCTGCAATGCCGTATTCGGGGCTTGCGATTAAGGCTCCGCTTAAGGCCGGATGATTAAAGATCGGAACGGAAATGTCCGGATCAGCCGCCAATTCGCGCAGGACATCGAGTCCATATGTAAACGTATTGAGCAGGAAAGCGGTCGCACCGGCTTCGATCAAACGTTTCGCCTGATCCTTTAAGCCGAAGACGGGACCACTCAACGTAATCGCGTAAAGCGCCCGTTTGCCGGTTTTTTCGTAATGGGCATTCAGGACTTCACGTCCGATCCGTGCCCGGTCAAGTGCCGGTGTCAACGGATTGTCGTATAGAATCTCATCATCTTTGACGAGATCGATGCCGCCCGCGAGCTGCGCTTCGAGTTGTTCCCGCAAAAAGGTGAGGTCCCGACCGATGACGCCTTTAAAGATGCTCATCAACAGAGGACGGTCGTGGACTTGAATCAATTGACGGACGCCCTCGATGCCGAATTTGGCGCCGGGGAAGTCAGTGGTGAATGAAGCCGGAAGCTGTAAATCTGTTAATTTGATTTGTCCGTCGAGCGACAGTTTGCCGAAGACCGTCGTTAAGATGGCGGAAAAGTCGCGTGAGACGTTGTGTTCCGGATAACGGATCGTGATGTAGCCTTTGCCGTCATGTTCTTCGGTATGAACAACTTGTCCTTTGAACGATTCAAGCTGCTGTTGTTCCAAATGATTTAAATCGGTCCACGAACCAACGGTCAAACCGAGCGCGATTTGTTCTGCCCGTTTTGGTAACTGATCCGTCGTTCCGAGTTGGTAGGTTGCGGTAATATACGTCATATCGACTGTCTCTCCCTTGTTGAAGAATACAAAAATGGTCCCTCGTCAATGACAAGAGACCATGAAAAATTGCGCGTGGACTCTTATCTGTCAGCGTAATAGCTGCAAGAATTAGCACCGTGCCAAGTGGTCGGTTGCTGCGACATCGTAGGGCTCGTCCCTCCGTCTGCTCTTGATAAGAATTGGATGAAATTGTGAAATCTAATTGCAATTTTTACATGAGATTCGTCACTTGTCAAACTATATTTTGAAAATTTATTTTTTTGAAAATACTTCTTCTATAGACGGTTCCGTTTTTGAAGCCACTTCACTAAAAAATGGAATTGACAGACGGCTAGCAACGCACGTAGTATTCAAATCAACATCAATCACACGACAACTACATATGACTCTTATCGTGAGTTGGCAGAGGGAATTGGCCCGAAGACGCCGCAGCAACCGACCATCCGGCACGGTGCTACATCCAACAGACATTCGTCTGAGAGATAAGAGGACGGAATATTCTGCCGCGCCTCTTTTCTTTGACGAAAAGAGGCGTTTTTTCGTGTGATCACCAAGGAGGAAAACAGAATGGGGTATCAAGCATTTACAGTACAGGACGCGATTGAACGGGTCCGGACAATTGGTTTGATCGGCAATGAACCGGTGACGGCAGAAGAAATCGGCGACGGGAATTTAAATCTCGTTTTCCGGATTCAGGCAGGAGAAAAACGACTGATTTTAAAGCAGGCGTTACCATATGCGAAAGTCGTCGGCGAAAGCTGGCCGCTGTCGCTCGAACGGGCCTGGATTGAACAATCGGCCCTAAAAGAATTCGCGAAAGTCGCCGTTCCGTTCGTCCCGCATGTCTACCATGCGAGCAAAGAAGAAGCATTCACAGTGATGGAAGATTTGTCGCACCTGACAATCGTCCGGGGCGGACTGCTTGAAGGGGAGGAGTATCCGTTGCTCGCGGAACACATCGGTTCGTATTTGGCGCGGACGCTGTTTTATACATCGGATTTTGCACTTGGACCGGTCGCAAAAAAACAAGTGGCGCGTAACTACTATAATCCGGATCTCTGTGATATCACGGAAAAATTAATCTTTACGGATCCGTTTTATGACGCGGAAACGAATGCGATTGAAGCAGGACTCGAAGCGGAGGTCGCCCGGATTTGGAACGACGCGGAGCTGAAACGGGAAGTCGCGAAGCTTGAAGCATTGTTCATCACGAAGGGCGATGCGTTATTGCACGGGGACTTACATACCGGAAGTATTTTTGCTTCAGCCGATGAAACAAAAGTCATCGATCCCGAGTTCGCCTTTTACGGACCGTTCGGTTTTGATGTCGGACAATTCATCGCGCATCTCTGCTTTGCCGCGTATCCGAACTATGCCGAGTTGCGGGAAGCACGGGTCAAGGATATCGACACGTTTTGGCTGACCTTTGCTTCGACGTTCAAAGCGTTATGGGAACGGGAAGCCGCCGAACCGTTCCGTTCAGCGGACGGGCTTGTTGACGATGTCCTCAGCACGATTTTACAGGACGCACTTGGCTTTGCCGGTTGTGAATTGATCCGACGGACGATCGGACTCGCACCGGTCGCCGACCTTGAGAGCATCACTGATGAAACAGAGCGACTCGAGCGGAAACGGCATGCGTTACGTCTTGGAGTGGCACTGATCAAACGCCGGACCGAATGCAAGACGTTCACTGATTTACGAAACTTCGATTTGACGGAGGAACTCAGCCGATGAGCCGATTCGTTCAGAGCATCATCTATGAAAACCGGACGGTGACGATTTTGGATCAGACCCGTCTTCCGGAAGAAGAACATTATGAAATCATTCATGACTTGGCGCAGGCGATTGACGCCATCAAACAATTACGGGTCCGCGGCGCACCGGCCATCAGTCTGTTCGGCGGATTCGTCCTCGTTCAGGAAGCGTTTCGGACGACAGGGACGCTGACTGAAGCAAAACAGGGGCTGTTGACGGTGTCGGCACAATTACTTGCGACCCGTCCGACGGCGGTCAATCTACGAAATGTCCTTGATGAGCTGAATCAGCTGATCGTTTCAGCTACGACGCTAAAAGAACTGCCGATACGTCTCGAACAAAAGGCATTGGAACTTTATACGACGGATGCCAAGACATCACGTCAAATCGGGGTTCATGCACTGGAATTGTTCGAGTCCGGTGATCGGGTACTGACGATTTGTAATGCCGGATCAATTGCGACAGCAGCTTACGGAACGGCGCTCGCTCCGTTTTATCTTGCGAAAGAACAGGGGATTCCGCTCGCGGTTTATGCTTCGGAAACGCGGCCTTTGTTGCAGGGTGCACGTTTGACGACATGGGAGTTGCAACGGGCAGGGATTGACGTCACCTTGATCACGGACAATATGGTCGCGCATACGATCAAAGAAAAAAAGATCACGGCAATCATCGTCGGAGCGGACCGGATTACCCGGAACGGCGATACCGCCAATAAGATCGGAACGTTTCAGCTGGCCTTGCTGGCCCGTGCGTTTGGCATTCCGTTTTACGTTGCCGCACCGCTCTCGACGTTCGATTTTACGAGCCTGTCAGGAGACGAGATCGAGATTGAAGAACGCGATGCACGTGAAGTGACACAACTTGCCGGAAAAGCGACGGCACCGGCCGGCGTAGCAGTCTTTAATCCGGCATTTGATGTGACACCGCATGAATTGATCACGGCGATCATTACGGAACTCGGAGTCATCGAGCATCCTTCCGTAGAAACGATTGAACAAATGGTTGGACAGCAAACAAACTAAACAGACAGGGGAGATCGAGATGAAAAAATTAGCATTGGCTGTACTGGCACCAGCGGTCTTACTGGCTGCTTGCGCGAACAGTGAAGCAACACCGATGAAAAAAATCAGCGGTGTACCGGAAGGGGTTCAGGGTGATGTCAAGATTGCCGTTATCCGTAACCTTGCTTCCGACGACCATACAAAACAGTTTTTGGACGGCGCCCGCTCGGAAGGGGAAGCACTTGGTTTTCAAGTCAACACGTTTATCTCGGAAGGGAATGACGTCAAGTTCAAGGAGTTGGTCGCCCAAGCCGTTCAGCAGGATTATGACGGATTGATCATCTCGCACGGCAAAGAGGATTATGCCTATGACATGATCAAACCGGCCATCGACAAAGGCATCAAAGTCGTGACATTTGATACGGTGACGAAGAAAAAAGACCAGACATTAAAAGGTATCACAGAGACATTCCAGGATGACCATAAACTGGCCCAGCTGTCGCTCGATGAAGTGACGAAAGTGAAGGACGACAAGCCGGTCCGTGTCATCAAACTATGGTTTGGTCCGGGATTTGCCCCGCTTGACCGCCGTCAGGAAATCTACAAAACGTATGAAGCGGACGGCAAAATCAAGACGCTTGAAACCGTCGGACCCACGAACTTCCAGGATGTCCAAGGGGATATTGCGACGAAGATGAACGCGATTCTCGCCAAGTACCCGAAGGGCAGCATCGATGCCGTCTGGGGCGCCTGGGATGAAGTCGCCAAAGGAGCTTATAAGTCTTTAAAAGACAACAAGCGTCAGGAAATTCCGCTGATTTCGATCGATGTCTCGAATCAGGACATCAATCTGATGCGTGAAAAGGGCAGTAACTGGGTCTCAACGAGTGCCGTTGATCCGCATTTGATCGGGCAGACGGATATGCGCCTGCTTGCGAAAAAGCTGGCCGGCGAAAAAACACCGGATAGTTTTGATCTCGATGCCAAACTGGTCGAACAAAAAGCACTCAAGGCGGATACGACGATGTACAATCTCGATACCATCATCAAAGGCTGGAGTACATCCGAAAAATTCAATGAGCCTTGGATGGATCAGTTGCGGAAAGCGAATGACGGGAAATGACGCCTCCGGTGAACGAACAACGACTGGAAATGCGGGGGATTTCAATGGAATTCCCCGGTGTCAAGGCGCTGGATGACGTTCACTTTTCCGTGAAACGCGGGGAAATCCACGCGCTTGTCGGAGCGAACGGAGCCGGTAAATCAACGCTGATGAAAGTCTTGGCCGGCGCCTATGCGTCATACGAAGGAACGATTTTGTTCGACGGTGTACCGCTTGCGATTGATTCACCAAATGCCGCGAAACGGGCCGGGATTGAAATCGTCTATCAGGAAGTCGATACGGCACTGGTCGATTATTTGACCGTCGCCGAAAACATCTGTCTCGATATGCTGGCGAGCGGACAGTTGAAAGGAGTCATCCGACGCCGGCGGTATGAAGAAATCGCCGAGCGTGCTTTACAAAAATTGAAAGCATCGATTGATGTCCGCCAACGGGTCAGTGAGTTACGGTTGGCCGAGAAACAACTCGTCCTGATTGCCCGTGCCCTCGTGCAGGAAAGCCGGTTTTTGATTTTGGATGAACCATCCGCTCCACTCAGCGGCCGGGAAACGGAACAACTGTTTCGGATCATTCGCGAGTTGGCGGAGAAGGAACATCTGGGTGTCATCTTCATTTCTCACCGTCTGCAGGAGTTGTTTGAGATTTGTGAATCGATTTCCGTCATGCGCGACGGCAAGCTGGTATCGCGGCAACTTCTTGCCGGACAAACGAAAGAAACGGTCGTCGAACAGATGCTGGGCCGGCGTTTGCAAAAAAGCAGCCGCGAGGCGCGTCCGGCTGGTGCCCCCTCACTTGAGCTTGACCGTATCACGGTCGCGGGACAACTGGACGAGATCTCGTTAACGGTCCGTGCTGGAGAAGTAATCGGGATTGCCGGATTGGTCGGTGCCGGAAAAACAGAACTGTGTAAAACGATTTTCGGATCGATTCCGGTCACTTCGGGATTGATGCGTCTTGCGGGAGAAACACGGCGTATCCGTTCGGCGTATGATGCGGTCCGGCTGGGCATCGGACTCGTGCCGGAAGAACGACGGAAAGAAGGAATTTTGGTCGCGGATCCAATTGAACAAAATATGACGGCGGCCAGCCTCAAACAATTCGTCAACCGATTCGGGTTTGTAGAGAAGAAAAAAGAACGGGCAGCGGCAAACCGGATCGTACAGCAACTGTCGATTAAAGTCAGTGATACCCGACAACGTGCCGCTGAGTTGTCCGGTGGTAACCAGCAAAAAGTTGCCATCGGGAAATGGTTGCTGGCCGACGCTTCCGTCCTCGTATTGGATGAACCGACAAAAGGGGTCGATGTCGGGGCGAAAGCGGAAATTTTCCAAGTGATTGATCAACTGGCAGCAGAACGGAAAGCCGTCATCTATGCCTCGAGTGAACTGGATGAACTGCTGGCAGTGACCGACCGGATTTATGTCATGTATGACGGACAGATCGTATTCGAGGCGACCACTTCGGAAACAACCGAAGAACAATTATTGTGGTATGCAACAGGAGGACAACAACATGAATGATGTATTGCACGAACCGGCTGCACAGCCGGAAGCGCCGCGAACAGCAGCGGGAAAACCGGTGCTGCGTTTCTTGAATGACTGGGGCATCGTCCTCGCGATTCTTGCACTGATCCTGTTTTTTTCCATGACGGCACCGAACTTTTTACAGGGGACGAATCTAGTCAATATTTTACGAAGCATTTCAATTGTGACGATCATCGCCATCGGCTTGACGGTTTCGTTGACAGTCAACGGGTTTGACTTATCCGTCGGTTCGACCGCGACGTTTGCCAGTTCACTAGTCGTCTCGTTTTTTGTCTGGTACAGTCTGCCGCTCGGCGTATCGATTGGTCTGGCTCTCGTGATTGCCTTGGCGGTCGCACTCGTCAACATTCTGTTAATCGTGAAGTTCAAGATTCCGGATTTGTTCGCAACGCTTGCGACGATGTTCATTTTTGAAGGTGTCGCGATGACGTATACCGGCGGCGGCTCGATCAGTGCCGGGATGCCACGTCTTGATGGGACACCAACGGTCGGACTGATCCCGGAATCGTTCTTAAAAATCAGTCAGGCGCCTTGGATCATCCTCATAATGCTTGTCGTCGTAGCGGTGACACATGTCTTTTTGAACCACACACGGCACGGACGTTTTTTGTATATCATCGGTGGAAATCCGGAAGCAGCGCATCTGACGGGAATCCGGGTGAACCGGTATCGCGCAGTCGCGTATCTGATTGCCGGATTACTGGCGGCCGTTGGCGGTATTTTACTGGCGTCACAAGTCGGTTCTTCCCAAATTAACGCCGGATCGGGTTATTTGATGCCGGCTGTCGCAGCAGCCTTCATCGGTTCCTCATTTGCCGGCCAAGGGAAACCGAATGCGCTCGGCACACTCGTCGGTGCCTGTCTCGTCGGAATTCTCGAGAATGGACTCGTCATGTTATCGGTACCATATTATTCCCTAAACATCATCAAAGGCGCCGTCCTGGCGATTGCTTTAGCGTCGACCTATTACCGTTTCAAAAAAAATTAAAAAAAGTGGTTTAAGTTCTAATAGAATCGGTAATATTCAGTATATGAAAGGATGGTGATGCACATGAATGATTATCAATGTATAGGGAACGATCGCATGTCGCTTCGAGAAGAAGAGGATCACCGGACTTGACGGACGCAACATGACAATAGACACGAAGTGATTCGTGTTTTACGTGCAGATTGCACGGCTCAAGAACGGTTTACGATATGTGATCGTTCCTGAAAGCAGGAAGGGGGAGTCGCGAACAGCGGCGCCCCCTTTTGTGCGTATTCAGCTACCCCCATGCCTTTAAAAGCATTGAAAAATATGAGATGATATAAAAAGTCAGAAAATTCAACTACTAAACAGCAAGGGGCCAGACAATGCGAACATATACGAAGGAGATTCAAGCGATCATCGACAACGTAGAAAAAGTCATTATCGGAAAAGAGAATGTCATTACACAATCTTTAGCCGCGTTACTTGCCGGAGGTCACGTCTTACTGGAAGACGTACCGGGTGTCGGGAAAACGATGCTCGTTCGTGCATTCAGCCGTTCGATCGGTTTGACATTTAAGCGTGTCCAATTCACACCTGATCTGCTGCCGTCCGATTTGACGGGGGTTTCGATGTACAACCAGAAGACGAGTCAATTTGAGTATCGCCCGGGTCCTTTGATGGGAAACATTGTCCTGGCAGATGAAATCAACCGGACCTCACCGAAAACACAATCAGCCTTACTCGAAGGGATGGCGGAAGCGAACGTAACGGTGGATGGAGAAATTCACACGCTTCCTAATCCCTTTTTTGTCATGGCGACCCAAAATCCGATTGAACACGAGGGGACCTATCCGCTTCCGGAAGCCCAACTCGACCGGTTTTTAATTAAGGTCAAGATGGGGTATCCCGATTTTCAACAGGAGATGAAGCTGCTGACACGGTTCGAGCGGGATGAACCGATCGAGACGCTGGAGTCCGTCATCACACGCGACGAATTGTTACGGATGAAAGAAGACGTCAAGGCTGTGCATGTCTCGCAACCGGTCAAAAAATATATCGTTCATTTGGTTCAGGCGACCCGGACCCATGCCTCGCTTTATCTCGGAGCCAGTCCACGATCTTCGATTGCCCTGATGAAAGTGGCACAAGCGTGGGCGTATATGGAAGGACGGTCCTTCGTCTTACCGGATGACGTCAAGGAACTGCTGACTCCCGTACTCTCGCACCGTTTGATCTTAACGGCGGATGCCCGCTATCATGGGCAGACGGCAGAACGAATTCTGGAACAAGTGAAAAAAGAAGTCGCCGTGCCGATCCAGCAAGACGTGGAGTCCTTATGACAAAATGGCAAATCGGTTGGCGTTACGCCGTCTTGCTGATTACAGTCACAGCTCTGTGGATCTATGCCCGGATTGACGGCGGAAACGTCGCTTCACTGTTGGTTTATATCATGGCAGGGTTAACCGTCTACTGGACGCTGTTTTTGATCTGGCCGGTCACACAAGCAATCGCGACGCGGGAAGTTTCAAATAAGATGTTGATTGCCGGAACCGATCTTCCGGTTTCACTTCGAGTCCGGCGGAAATATCCGTTTCTCATCGGTGCCGTCGATGTCACGGAAGCCGTACCGGACACACTCAGTGAAGAACCGCTCGATATCCGGCATCCGCTCCGGGCACATTACCGGAAAGTCGAGCACATCGATTATCTGATTCCTTCCATCCGCCGGGGACTGTATCAAATTCCCGGCTGTGTGCTCGAAATCCGTGATCCGTTCGGCTTGTTCATGCGGAAAAAACTCTATCCGGTCGAAACGTATCTGGCCGTCGAACCGGCTCGGTTAGCGGTTCAACTGCCGCATGAGGATGATCGCGGCGACGGCGGGATTTCACCCGTCTCCCTGGATCTCCGGCAATCCTCCTTTACGGTCGTTGGTGTCCGTGAGTACGTCAGCGGAGACCGGATGAATCAGATTGACTGGAAATCGACCGCGAAACGCCAAGGATTGATGACGAAAACGTTTGAGCGGGAACAGGAACGCGAGACGACGATCGTCTTTGACGAAGGAACCGTCAGCGATGAAAACTTTGAAAAAAGTATTTCCATGCTGGCTGCCGCAACGGATCAATTGAATAAACGTCATCTGAATTACCGGATTCATCTCGTCGGACATGGTGTGCAGTCGTTGTCGTTGCCGCTTGAAGGCGCAAAACTGACGCATTACCTGATGACGGCGCAACCGAGCCGGACCCGGTCGTTCATTGAATCCTGGGAATACTCTTCCAAAGCGTTACGACTGAGCGGAAATGTCCTGTTCATCACACCGGACCTTGAATCCAACAATGAAATGTGGATTTCGAAAATCCGGCAGGAAGCAAGCGTTCATGTCTATACACCAGAGAGGAGGACGACCGGATGATGCGACGACTGATTTGGAATCTGCTCGCCGGACTGCTGTTCGCGAGTTTCATGCCGCCGCTGCTTGAGCTGACGACGTTTGAGAGTGTCATTCCGTTTCTGCCGCTTCTGTTGACACCACTTTTGCTGTCGCATGTCCGACGCAGTTGGTTTTTACTCGGCAGTTTACTGGCATTGCTCGTTTCGTTCTACTTGATTTTGATTCCCGGCGAAGCACCGTGGAACCTGTTCCGTGAAATTACCGGCGACATCAACCGTGTCATCAACGGTGAATTACCGGGACGTCCGGCTTTTGCGTTCTCGATCGGACTGATCAGTTTCCTGATCGGCTATCTGGCGCGGCGGACGTTTCCGAACCGCGGATTCGTCTTCGGACTGGCACTTGGCGTCATCGGTTTTATTGCCTATTGCGACACGTGGACGGATTACTCCGGTGAACAGTTCATCATCTATCCGATTGTGCTGGCTCTGTTTTTGTTATATGCGACAGAAGTCAGTGAACGGCCGATGGCGTCTTATGTCCGTCCGTTCAGCGCCTTGCTGATCATCGGAGCGACGGTGGTTGCCGCAGTTCAGAGTCCCGTCATCAATGCAACATGGCAAGACAGCTGGTATGACTGGACTGACGGTTTTGAGAGTGAGGGCACGTCGTCGAGCCAGATTCAAAAAGTCGGATACGGCAACAACGACGAACAGTTGGGCGGTCCGTTCCAGATGGACGACCGGGAAGTCTTTCAGGTCGAAAGTGAAGGCAGCCGTTACTGGCGTGTCGAGACAAAAGACGTCTATACCGGCAAAGGCTGGGTCCTGTCGAAATCGGAACCGGAAGTCGATGCGCGGGGATTTTTCTCGCACTTCGGAGATGATGTCAAGACACGGGAAGAACGGGCGACATTTGAACTGTCACGGGAGCTGCCGTTTGTCCCGTATAACGGGGACAATGTCCGTTTGAGTGTAGATAAGCAACGGCAAAATCTGTTGATTGATCCGGAAAATCAAAAGGTCTCGTACCTTGATGATGCGGAACGCCAGCAAAATTATCAGATTCAATACACGTATCCGTTGTTTACGGAAGAATTGCTCCAGACGGATGAGCCGATTACATTGTCGGAGATGGAGCAGGACCGGTATTTACAGTTACCGGATACGTTACCGAATCGTGTCCGAGATCTCGCGGAAGAGATCGTCGCGGACGAAGACAGTCCGTGGGACAAAGCGAAGGCGATCGAAAGTTATTTTGAGCAGGAAAACTTCGAATACAATACGGAAGAAGTCGCCGTACCGGAAGAAAATCAGGATTATGTCGATCAATTTTTATTTGAGACGAAACTCGGCTACTGTGATAATTTTTCGACGTCCGCGACCGTGTTATTACGCGCTGTCGGTTTGCCGGCCCGCTGGGTAAAAGGATTTACGGGCGGCGAATCGGATGTCATCGGGGCAGCCGTGACGAGTTATACGGTCCGCAATAAAAATGCCCACTCGTGGGTCGAAGTCTATATCGAAGGACCGGGTTGGGTACCGCTCGAACCGACCGTCAGTTTTGACGGAGCCGGACAATATACGATTGATCAGGAAACGAATAATGAGACCGAACAAGCGAATCCGCAACGCGATACGGAGACCGATACGGAAACCGCAACACCGGAACGTCCGCAGGAGAATCTGCTGGATGAAGAACAAACGACGACAGCAGCGCAGACCGAACAACAATCGTTTCCGATTTGGCCGGTTGTCGGTGTAATCGTCGGACTGGTATTCTTGTATCTGTTCCGGAAACCGTTGACCCGGACCGCGGCGATTTTATTTTTCCGCAACCAGCTTCATCGTCCGGAAGGATTCAAGCGGATGTACCGTTTCTTATTGCGCCGTCTCGACAAACAAGGCTTCCACTACAAGGACGGCCGGACACTGACGGAACTTGCGCATGAGGTTGACGGATATTACGAAACGTATGCGATGCGTCCGTTGACGGATGCCTATGAACGGATGGTCTACGGAGGCGAATCGTTATCGGTTGATAAAAAACGTGAATATTTCGAAAATATCATTCGACGTATAGAGGGTTGATATTTTCGAATTGATACAGTTACAATGGGAACAACGTAAATCATACATGCATCTCCTTTGTATATACTCGCGAATATGGCGTGAGAGTCTCTACCGGGTCACCTTAAACGACCTGACTATGAAGGAGCAGACCCTTCGTATACACTTTTTTGTGAAGCGGCCTGCTCTTTTTCCATTTATCTATGGGGGAAGAGTGGGCTTTTTTCATCGGGGTACGCATGAAATTGGAAAGGCGGGAATAGATTTGGAAGCACATTTGGACCAAGAAATGATCCTCGTCCTCGACTTTGGAGGTCAGTACAATCAATTGATCACACGCCGCATTCGTGATCTCGGAGTTTACAGTGAACTGCATTCGCATAAGATCACTGCAGCGGAAGTAAAAGACATCGCACCAGCCGGTATCATCTTCTCCGGGGGACCACGGAGTGTCTACGCAGAAGACGCGTACCGCTGTGATCCAGAAATCTTTGACCTCGGCATTCCGATTTTCGGAATTTGTTACGGTATGCAATTGATGTCGCAACACTTTGGTGGAACGGTTGAACGCGCCGGACACCGCGAGTACGGAAAAGCGACGTTGACACTCAACGATCCATCGCCGATGTATGCGAACCTCCCGCTCGAACAGACGGTTTGGATGAGCCACAGTGACCTCGTCACATCGGTACCAAACGGTTTCGTCGTCGATGGAACAAATGTCTCGTGCCCAATTGCTTCAATCAAAAACGAAGAGCTAAAGATGTACGGCGTCCAGTATCATCCGGAAGTCAACCATACGATGTTCGGTAAAGAACTCTTGAAAAACTTCCTCTTCGAAGTCTGTCAGTGTACGGGCGACTGGTCGATGGAAAACTTCATCGAAATCGAAATCGCAAAAATTAAAGAAGAAGTCGGCGATAAAAAGGTCCTTTGCGCCCTTTCAGGCGGTGTTGATTCATCTGTCGTCGCGGCACTCATTCACGCAGCAATCGGTGACCAGTTGACATGTATGTTCGTCGACCACGGTCTCTTGCGTAAAGGGGAAGCCGAAAGTGTCATGAAAACATTTGCGGATCACTTCCACATGAACGTCATCAAGATTGACGCGCAGGACCGCTTCCTCAACAAGTTAAAAGGCGTTTCGGATCCGGAAGAAAAACGAAAAATCATCGGGAACGAATTCGTTTATGTATTCGACGAAGAAGCGTCGAAGCTGACGGATATGGACTTCCTGGCTCAAGGAACGCTTTATACGGATATCATCGAAAGCGGAACAGATACGGCCCAAACGATTAAATCACACCACAACGTTGGTGGATTGCCGGAAGACATGCAGTTCAAGTTGATCGAACCGATCAACACGCTGTTCAAGGACGAAGTCCGCGAACTCGGAAAAGAACTCGGTTTGTCGGACGAAATCGTCTGGCGTCAGCCGTTCCCGGGACCAGGTCTCGGGATCCGTGTCCTCGGTGAAATCACAGACGAGAAACTTGAAATCGTCCGCGAATCCGATTTCATCCTCCGTGATGAAATCAAAAAAGCCGGTCTTGAACGCGAAATCTGGCAGTACTTCACAGTCTTGCCGCCGCTTCGTTCAGTTGGTGTCATGGGTGACGAGCGGACATACGACTATGCCGTCGGAATCCGTGCCGTTACATCAATCGACGGGATGACATCGGACTGGGCACGCATCCCGTGGGACGTGCTCGAGAAGATTTCTGTCCGGATCGTCAACGAAGTTCAGAACGTCAACCGCGTCCTGTACGATGTGACGTCGAAACCACCTTCAACGATTGAGTGGGAGTAAGAACTAGACTTACTGAGGGGATTTGTCTCATGAAGCCTGTCCTACCAACGTGTTAAAGGACACAGGTGAAAGGAAATCCGTTTCACCTTCAACAATTGTATTTCAAAATGAAGCTCTCTTTTGTTCACATGATTTGTGAATGAAAGGGAGCTTTTTTCGCGACTAAAATCATGGAACTGTTGAGTGACGTCAAACTGAACCAACAAATTCTAAGGAGTAAAATAAGACACACCGAGCTGTGTATCGTACAGTTGATATAATATGAAGTCAGTAATGAAATGGAATAGGTGGCGAACCACTATGATTGATTGGACATGGCCTGAAGTTGATCGATTAGAGCATCAAGAGAATTGGAATGAAGCAAAAGAATATCTTATAAAAGCATGGCAACAAAATCCGACGGACTTAAAAACGACTGTACGACTTGGCTTTTTTTGTTGGTATGTCGTAGTCGAACAAGGGCCGCTTGGGATTACAGATGCAGATATAGATACGGATGAATTAGAGTCTGTGTTGACTGAAGTGACAAATTTCGGTTTGGCTCATTTTATAACGCATGAAGATTTTCTCTGGTGTTTTGGTTATATGATTTCCATGTTTCCTTATTACTTTGGAGACTATGAACAGTGGGAAGAAAAAGGGATTTCCATGTTAAAGCATGCTTATGAATTGTATCCTGAGGAACCTATATATAAATATTCTTACTTAGGATCTTTCACGAATACTTATCGAACACGTCGAACACGTAAGAATGAATTAAAGCGGGTAAAACCTGTTTTAGAAGATCGATTTAGAGGAGAAGGCCTACTGTCTGAGTACTTTAAAAGTATATTTAGCTAACATTCCAGATGATTTTTAATCCTCATTTTTTTGCATGAGATCTGATGTATAAAAAATGTGAAGAAGTATAGAGGGGTTAAGGCGAAATATTAGTTTTTTTGTTGATTAATGCAAAACATGGAATGCCAGAAGAAAGTCTGTTGCTAAACCAGCGCGGACTTTCTTTTAATTAAACATGTGAAAAAAAAGTTTAATTAAAAAAGAAGTAGGGGAAATTCAAAATGTTGGCATTTAAAATTACTTGTAAGCGTTTGATATTTGATTTTAACATTGAATTTTAAACGCTGTTTATCCCAAAGGAGGAGAAGGTCATGAGTAGAAAAGAAAATACATTTATCGACGTGTTTAATACCCAAGCGGAAGTATTAAGTAAAGTGAATGAATTAAAGGCACAGGGTTACAATGAAAGCGATATGTATGTCGTCGCACAAGATAAAGATTCGTTTTCTATGTTAAAAGACCAGACAGACGTCCATGTGGATACTACGGGTGAAGAGCAGCATCAAGGATTCATGGGAAAATTCATGGCCGCCTTCTCTGAAGATTCTTCTACGGAAGCATTCAGTGGTATGGGACTTGATCGTACTGAATCGGAAGAGTACCGTCGTCAAGTACAAAACGGCAAATTAGTATTATATGTAGACAGTGATTATGGGGATTCTTACGAAAAACACAATCAGAGTTACGGTCAAGGGTACGGCGTTGCTTCGGATGTGAACGAGGATGAAAAATACGGCGCAACTTCAGGAGTGGACCGGAATCAAGATTACAATAATTCTTCAGAAATGGATCGGACATCTACTACTTCACCAGATGTCGGGACAGAAGAAGAACGGATTCGCCTGCATGAGGAACGTTTGAATGTTGATAAAGAAAGAGTACAGACTGGAGAAGTAAATGTCAGCAAACGTGTAGTCGAAGATCAGCAATCCATTGAAGTCCCGATTGAGCGTGAAGAAGTGTATGTAGAACGTCGTCCTGTCAATGAAAGTGAAACAAGAACAGATGCGTTTGTAGATGAAAATGACTCGATTCATGTCCCGCTTTCTGAAGAACGCGTTGTCGTTTCAAAACAAGATGTTGTTTCTGAAGAAATTGTTGTTGGTAAACGGAAAGTTCAAGATACTAAAACTGTCTCGGAAACAGTACGTCATGAAGAGGCAGACATCGATGATGGTACGAATACGACAAACAATCTTGATCGGGATAATAATGGAGATGAAAGACTTGAACGAGATAACAATCTTGATCGAAACAACGGACTTGATCAAGGAGATAGAAGATAATTCTATAGCTAATTGCTAAAAAGAGAGTGGCTCATCAGCTACTCTCTTTTTTTTGATCCGATACGATATATCGCGTTTTTATTTCTTTTCTTCAAAAAAACGTGTGTTTAAGTGTAGATTTTAGTAACGTAAAAAAGAGTCCGATGATTAACAGATAGAAAGAGGAGTTGGAAGAAGATGAACGGACGAAATCCGGTTTATGATCACGCCAAATTGACCTTGATTTTTTTGGTGGTTCTGGGTCACTTAATCGAACTTTTTATTGTGAAAAGCCGAATGCTAGAAGGTGTGTTTAATTTTATTTACGTGTTTCATATGCCGGCCTTCATCTTCATTTCCGGTTATTTTTCAAAGGCGGAATTAACCGTCAGAACCGGACTAAAACTTTTTTTTGATTACCTCGTACTGTTCGTACTCATTCAACTGATATTTGTGGCAGTCATGAAGGAAATCGGAATGGATCAATATCAATTTTTGACCTTCCAACCGGCTTATATTTATTGGTATTTGTTTGCGATGTTCGCTTGGAGTTTAATGCTGCCAGCAGTTCTTCAGTTGGCGCGATTTACTAAACTCGGAGTTGGACACATCGTGGTCATCAGTGTTCTGATTGCTTTAGTTGCCGGTTACGTCGAACAGATCGGCTGGATGTTCAGTTTGTCACGGATTTTGGTGTTCTTTCCGTTTTTTGTACTCGGTTATTATTTCAAGAGTCAAGGTTGGAAAATCTATCAAGCATTCCCGAATCGTAAAATAGCTGTAAGTGTCATGATGATCGTTGCTCTGATGATGTGGATTTGGCCGAACCTTTTTCAGTTTGGTTTGCTGAGTGGAGCGAATTCGTATTCCAAGATTGGATTAACCGATACAGGACCAATCGTACGACTTGTTCTGTATATGGTGCAGTGCGTCATGATTGTAGCGTTCTTCACACTAGTGCCGCGAAAACCGTTCTTATTTTCTCATCTTGGAACAAAGACGTTGACCATCTATATTCTTCATGGATTCATCGTCAAAGGACTTGTTGCCGCTGCATATTTTAATGAGCTTACCGTAGAGAGAGTATTACTCCTGCCGTTTTTGGCATTCTTGCTTGTAGTGGTCTTAGGGAGAGTTCCGCTTCGGTTTCAGTTATCACGGATTATTTTTAAGAACGACAAGCATAATCAAAAAAACTTAGGAAATGTCAGCTGATCGAAAAAACGCTTCCAAAACCGAACGTTCGGTTTATTTAAACGACTAAATTTCGCTTTTATGGTTGACCGGTGATTTAGAGCGTGCTACGATGTGTCTGTTCTTATCTTAATCATCCACTAAAAAAACAAAAAATAATGCCGTATAATTCTGGGGATATGGCCCGGAAGTCTCTACAGGAACACCTTAAAGGTTCCTACTACGGCGTGCACTGATTTCCGGTGTGCGCTTAAAGAAACGGCTTTTACCGCTTAGGTAACTGCCGTTTTTTTCGTTTCTTGAGACGGCTTATTTGGAAAGAGGGCAACCATGAGCACACAGATGAAACCGCAACAACCAAAACAAAAGGAGAATGCGATTGCGCGTTACTTCGACTTTAATGGACTCGGTACGAATATGCGGACAGAGTTCATCGCCGGTATGACGACGTTCTTCGCGATGGCTTACATCTTGTTCGTCAATCCGAACACACTCGCAGAAGCGGGAATGGATGCCGGAGCGGTCTTCGGTGCAACAGCACTCGTTGCGATCATCGGTTCGGTCACGATGGGCTTACTCGCCAATTATCCGATTGCCCTGGCACCCGGTATGGGACTAAACGCGTTCTTCGCTTACAGCGTCGTTATCGGAATGGGTATCCCGTGGCAAACAGCTTTATCCGGTGTTTTAGTATCCGGTCTGGTTTTCATGGTGTTAACAGCGTCTGGGATTCGGGAAACCATCATCAATGCAATTCCTGAACCTCTTAAAATGGCAGTAGCTGCCGGAATCGGTTTATTCATTGCTTTCATCGGTTTAAAAACGGGTGGCATCGTCGTCGCCAACGAAGCGACACTCGTCTCACTCGGTAACCTCGGTCAGGGGACAACATTACTTGCTGTCTTCGGCTTAGTCATCTCAGCTATCTTAATGACACGTGGCATTAAAGGGGCGATCTTCTTCGGAATGATCATCACAGCAATCGCCGGTATGATCTTTGGTTTAATTCCGGTGCCGTCAAGTCTCGGTGAAATCGTCTCAGCTCCGCCAAGTATCGCCCCGACATTCGGTCAAGCGTTCTTACACTTTAACGAAATCTTTACGGTTCAAATGGCAGTCGTCATCTTAACGTTCTTCTTCGTTGATTTCTTCGATACAGCAGGAACACTAGTTGCGGTCGCTAACCAAGCAGGACTGATTAAAGAAAATAAAGTCCCGCGTGCCGGTCGTGCCTTGATTGCGGATTCAACAGCAACAGTTGCCGGTTCGATTCTCGGAACGTCAACGACAGTCTCTTACATTGAATCAAGTGCCGGTGTTGCAGCAGGTGGTCGCTCAGGTATGACGGCGATCGTGACAGGATTATTCTTCGGACTTGCTTTGTTCTTCTCACCGTTGCTCGCGATTATCACAGCACCGGTCACGGCGCCAGCGTTAATCATCGTCGGTGTGTTGATGGCTTCATCACTTCTCCAGATCGACTGGAAGAAGTTCGAATATGCAGTGCCGGCTTTCTTGACAGTCATCATGATGCCGCTGACGTATTCGATCGCAACCGGGATTGCTTTCGGATTCCTGTTCTATCCGATCACGATGATTGCAAAAGGACGCGCGAAAGAAGTCCATCCGATCATGTACGCCATGTCACTCGGATTCCTGGCTTACTTCATCTGGTTACATTAATTTTTTGATTGCTCATGACGTCTTTCTTCTATATAGAAGAGAGGCGTTTTTTTTATGCAGGAGGGAAAGGGGATTAAGAGGAGGTGTTCGTATGATGAAAAACCCGACAGGTCCGGTTTTTGAATATTTAGCCGAGCACAATGGATTGATTCAGACGGCACGGAAAATCGGTCTACCGTTAGGCGGAACCTTTTTTGTCGGAGGGCAGGAAACGGAAGAAACGATTCAAACGGTCCGGGAATTAAATAAAGACGGACGGGCGGTAACGGTTGATTGTCTCGGTGAATTCATCGAAACAGAACAAGATGCAATCGGGATTGCTGACGAATGCATCAAAGTCATCTACTGCATTGCGGAAGAAAAGTTAAATGCCCAAGTCTCTTTAAAACTGACATCAGTCGGATTACGGCTTAATCCGCAAATCGCGGAGAAGCAGATGACAAAGATTTTGGAAACGGCAGAACTGTTCGATATGCGTGTGACCGTTAATATGGAAGAAGAAGCGGTGTGTGAAACGATCATTCAAGTTTTTGAACGGTTGCACGGTCGTTTTTCAAATGTCGGGATTGCTTTGCAAGCCAACCTATATCGGACGCGCTTTGATCTTGAACGATTGCAGTCGACAGTTCGTGTCGTTAAAGGAGCATATACAGGCCCGGCAGATATTTATATTGAGCGGAAAGAAACGGTTGATGCAACATATCTGCAACTCGTCAAACAAAATCTTTTGCAAGGCTGTTATACGCAAGTTGCGACACATGACGAAGATATGATCCGGGAAGTCGTTCGCTTTGTTCACCAGCATAGCATCGGATCCGAACAGTTTGAGTTTCAAATGCTTCAGGGGATGCGGCCGAAGCGTCAACAGGAATTAGTGAAAGAAGGATTCCGTGTCGTCATTTATGTTCCGCATGGCGTCGACTGGTATACGTATCTGATGAAACGGTTGGCGGAACGACCGGCTAACATTGGATTTACCATGATGAGTATGTTGAGACTTTAAATCCTTTACAAAGGGTTTTTAAATCCTTTGTAAAGTTTTTTTAAAATAATGCTTGTGTTTGTCGAATTTTGTTGTTATATTAATAAATGTTCCAGCGAGACGCCTTTTATAAACGGTTTGTTGGGGCTGAAAAATCTTTTTCTCAAACATGGTTGACATAATCATAAGAACCTGTTAATCTATTGAAGTCGCTAATACGACGCGAAAGAAATGACGAACTTTGAAAACTGAACGATGAGGCAAAAAACGTATCTTCGGATACAAATAATGAATGAAGCGCAAGCTTCGTCAACGTGACTCCGGTCACAAAAACGAGCAAGTCAAACACTTTATGGAGAGTTTGATCCTGGCTCAG
>NZ_JACSMW010000009.1:0-79783 GCF_018618775.1 Exiguobacterium sp. s138
ACTCCGGTACAATACCGAAGCCATCTCATAGCAGCTTAAAACGTTAAGGGTGCTTTTATTAAACTGTCCAAACTCTAGGGCTCAGTTCAGAGACAGGGAACAGATTCTGGTTTTTTTCTTGTATTTCAGGCAAGAATAATTCCTAAAAAAGCGGCACCAATTCCGCAGAGGTAACTGAGTCCGAGATACAGGACCAGTGTCTTTCGATTTTGATTCTGGACGAGCTGTAACGTTTCCAGCTTAAAGGTCGAAAACGTCGTAAATGAGCCGAGAAATCCTGTCCCGAGCAACAACGTCCAGGTCGAATCGAGGTGGGAGCCGATGACAAGACCGAGTAAAAACGAACCGAGCACATTGATGATGAAGGTCGCCAGCGGAAAATCCTTTTTCCAAACCGTTTTGGTCCATTGGCTTAAGGCGAAGCGGCTGATTGCCCCAAAAAAGGCACCGGTCGCAAGCGCGAGGAAATTCATGAGACCTCCTCCTTTTGAAAGCGGCGTAACCGGCGTGTTCCAAGTAGATAACCAACGTAAGACAACAATAAGCCCCCAAACAAACTGAGACTGATATAGGCGAACGCATAACTATAGACACCAGCCCGCAACAATTCAACCGATTCGACACTGAACGTCGAGAAGGTCGTGAAGGAACCGACAAAACCGGTTCCGAGTGCCGTCATTGCATACTGATGCAGTAAGGTCGTCTTAAATAAAAAATGTGTCGCGTAACCTAATACGAAGCAACCGATTAAATTGATGGTTAACGTCGTCCACGGGAACGCACCCACCACCACATTTCCGATGAGAAGACCAAGACCATACCGGGCAGAGGCGCCGAGTATGCCGGCGAGCCCGACTAATAGATAGAGCATAAGGAGCCCCCTTCCACTCATTTTTGTATTCAACATACGCTTTTCAGAAATCATGCGTCAAGTCATGAAAATTTTCATAGAGACTAAACGTCATCTTAAAATTGGACGATAAGAAAAGTGTACGAATCCAATAGAAGGAGTTTTGCAGATGGTCTCACCGCTTGAACGATTGAGTACAAAAATACTCTCTCGTCTGATTCCTGTATTGATCACAGTTGCCCATCCCTTGATTTTTATTTTTGCCCAAATCGGCTATGTCCCGATGAGCGTCTTTTACCAATTTTTAGCCGGTGGACTGTTATTAACAATCGCGTTGCTTGCTGGAAATCAGTTTTTTGGTGAAAAGCCAAGTGGGAAATACATTCAAATCGTCTTGACGTACCTTGTCCTGGCACTGGTGCTTATCACCTTACCGTCCCAAAGCATCTGGACGATTGCCTATCTCTATCTGACGATCTCGATTGTCTATCTCATCCCGCACCTGGTCGTGCTCGCAGGTGTCCTCGGATTGTTTGAACTGGTTCTCTTTACGCTGCTCGGAACGATCGTCTTTACGAACACGTTTGACATGATCGTCGCTTTCGTTATCTACTTGATGATCTTTTCGGCAGCGACGTTCGTCGCCGTATTTGGGCGAAACGTCATGCGGGAAGTCAAACGTCAACAAGAAAAAGCCGAACATTACGCGGAGACGTCTCAACTGACGCTTCGTCAGTCAGCGGCGACCGCGACGGATGTCACGACGTTCACGGAAGAGATGAGTGAAACGGTCGATACGGCAAAAGTCTCGTTTGAGAAAATTGATCAGGCGATGCAGATGTTGGCTGATAATTCTTCGAAAAATGCCCAATCCGTCCGACAGATCAAACGGATGAACACCGATAACGTCGAGTTGATGACGGATGTCGCGACAGCCGTCGACCGGGCACTTGTCCTCAGTTCGTCATCAAAAGTCACGGCCGAGCAAAGCCAGGCTACGATCAGCGAGGCCGGCGAGTCGTTACAGCAATTAACCGAAAGTATGGATGAATCGGTCACCGCCTTTGGACAGCTCGCCGGACGCTTCAAAGAGATCGTCAGCATCACCTCGAGCATCAATGCGATTGCGACACAAACCAATCTATTGAGCTTAAATGCCTCAATCGAAGCGGCACGTGCCGGTGAATTCGGTAAAGGGTTCACCGTCGTCGCCCAGGAAATCCGGAATTTGTCCGCGCAGACGGCAGCGGCTTCGACGGAAATCAATCAGATCATCGAACGGGTTGATCGTGATGTCATGCAGACCGGTAATTCGATTGATGCCAGCACCAACTTACTGCGGGAGCAGGAAGCGCGGATGCAACGGAGTCAAATCGCGTTGCAGACGATTGCGGCAGACTCCAATGATTCCGTGCAGGCGATCAGCGGAGCGCAACAGCAATTCGCGACGATTACAAATAGTCTCTCGAATATCGCACAGGCTACCGGACAACTCGACGCCTTCATGGATCTGTTACTGACGAGCAGTGATCAACTGTCCGGTCTGACGCGGTCGCAAGTCGAACAAATTGGTGATTTACAGCAAGCGATTCATACACTAAACGAGACCGCATTAACCCTTCAACAGACGGCCCATGCCTGACACCTGTGTACCGATTCTTAAGAGTCGGTGCACTTTTTTCGTTTGTCGCAAGTGGTGAACGGGAACAACTAAGAGGTACAACAATCAGAGGAGGAAATCACATGAAAGCAGCCTATATTGAACAGTACGGTGGATCGGAACAATTTAAAGTGGGGGAACTGGACCGTCCGATCGTCGGAGCAGATGACGTCTTGATTGCGGTGCATGCAGCAAGTGTTAATCCCGTTGATTGGAAGTTGCGTGAAGGATACTTAAAGGAAATGCTCAGTTACGATATGCCGCTCGTCATTGGTTGGGATGTCTCCGGTGTCATCGAAGAAGTCGGAGAGAACGTGACAGACTTGAAGGTCGGTGATGAAGTGTTCAGCCGTCCGGATATTGCCCGTCAAGGGACTTATGCGGAATATGTCGCCGTCGACGCCCATCTTGTCGTCAAGAAACCGGAAGCGCTGACGTTTGAGGAGGCAGCATCACTGCCGCTCGTCGCCCACACGGCATGGCAGGTCATGTTTGAAGTGATGGACGCGAAAGCAGGGGATAAAATCTTTATCGGTGCCGGTTCAGGCGGTGTCGGAACAGTCGCGATTCAACTCGCGAAAGCGCACGGGCTGCATGTCATCACCTCGACGAGCACAAAAAACGTCGACTGGGTCAAAGCGCTCGGAGCAGACGAAGTCATCGATTACAAACAGGAAGATCCGGCAGATCGTGTCCGTGATCTTGATTTTGTGTTTGATACGATGGGCGGCGACGGACAAGCAAAGCTGTACCAGATGCTTAAACCAAACGGAATGCTCGTCTCGATTTCAACACCACCGGACGAAAATCAGGCGAAGGAAGCACAGGCACGCGTCGCCTATGTCTTCATGCAACCGACAGGCGAGCGGCTGCAACATATCGCTCAAGCAGTGGAACGGGGAGAGTTGAAACCGGTTGTCGATCGGATTTTTGATTTAGATCAAATTAAAGAAGCGCATGATTACGGAGAAGAAGGTCATGCGAAAGGGAAAATCGTCATTAAAGTGAAGTGAGCAAGAAAACAGAACGCGCTCTCAAATAGACGAAAGTCAATAGCTTACGTAATCTATGAGATACACAGGCAAGACTTCGCTTTCCTCGGGCGAAACGTGAGCCTCCTCGTCGCATGCGCGACTTGCGGGGTCTCACCGGTTCCGCTTTTCCCGTAGAAGTCTTCGTTTTGCCTGCTTCTCTAACAAGCTATTGAAAATCACACAAGAAAGCCGATCCCTTTTTTTCAAAAGAAGAGGGATCGGCTTTTTGCATAAAGCTGGATTTTGATGGTCTCAATACACCTGTTCGGATGCCAACAGTCGGTCGAGTAACTGTAACGTGTCCGGTTGATTAATCAGCATCTGTTGCAAGTGCGACCGTTCTTCCTGTAAGAATTCCCGGTAGAGACGTGCCGCTTCGATATGCGTTGCCGGGACGAGGACGTTATAAATCGCTTCAAGACGTAGACGTGGAGATTCCGGTAAATAGTCAGGAAGCGTTTTTAAACCGAGTTGCGCCCGGTCAGGAACATACCGGTGCAACAGGACTTTGGCAAATTTGATTAGTGCACTCCGTAACATCTCGACCGCCCATAATCCATTCCCGCGACCGGCTGCTTTTTGATACTGGAACAGAAACCAGACGGAATCAATCGCTTCATCCACAGCTTCTTGTGTCCCGAGTGCCAAAGAAGAAGTCTCGACGTACGCATCGAGTTGTCTTTTCGGATCATACAAGACACGAATCGTATCGGAATGGTTCAACGATTCACGCGTCACCGTAAACAGGTCGACATGCAGGAGATCATCGTACACGACAATTAGTTGCGGTGCGACAATGAAGATATCGTCTTTCCAGATGATCGGGCGATAGACGGACAGATGCGTCAGTCGACGGGTTAGAAATTTCGCCATCCGTTCTTCGGATACTAAACAGTAAAGATCGATATCCGAATAGACATCTTCTTCACCGCGTCCAAATGAACCTTTCAAAAAAATCGCTTCGACAGCCGGATCTTGCTTTAAGCGTGCTACTAACTGTTCAATCGCATGAAGTTGATGCATGGGGCTCGCTCCCTTATATAGTCTATTCCGTCAGTATACGTGAAATAAGGGATATTATTCCATGAAAAAGAGCGATTCCATTAAAATGAATCGCTCGTACTAGAAGCAAGTGTTGGTGTCGTATCTTGAAGCATGTCTTTCTGCGCCAAATGTTCTACGTGTTTTTCGCCCCAGGCATTGATAGCGTTCAGAACAGGAATCAATGTTTTTCCGTAATCCGTCAGCGAGTATTCAACTCGCGGCGGGACCACCTGATAGATTTCGCGATGGACGATATCGTTCAGCTCGAGTTCCCGAAGCTGGGCTGTCAGCATTTTTTGCGTGATGTTCGGGAGATTCCGTTTCAGTTCACTGAATCGGAGCGTGTCATGCGTGATCAGTTCGAGCAAAATCGAGGGTTTCCATTTCCCGGTCAGAATTTCGAGTGCCGTCTCGACGCGGCAGCTTGGTGTCTCTTCCATGGCGGTTCCTCCTTCATGGTATCGTTTAGGATACTATACCACTTCTTTGTGCCTACTTCCGTTCCTGTCACTTCTGATTGATAATGAAGATACGAAGCGAACTTATGAGGAGGAAGCAAAATGAACATCAATCCAAACATTACACTCGGACCGGTCAGCTTACGGATTACCAATCTGGAACAATCGATTGCGTTTTACCGGGATGCACTAGGCTTAACGGTTTTAAGACAAGACGAACAGACGGCAACACTTGGTGCGAAGACGACACCGCTCGTCATTCTGGAGCAACACAGTACGGCAAAACAACTCCCGAAAAATTCAGTGGCGGGTCTGTATCATTTTGCGATTTTATTACCGAACCGGAAAGAACTCGGATTCGTCATTCGTAACTTGATTGCCCAAGGAATTGAACTCGGGCAAGGGGATCATCTCGTCAGCGAAGCGTTTTATTTATCAGATCCGGACGGAAACGGGATTGAGATTTATGCCGATCGTCCGCGTGATACGTGGACGTATGAAGCAAACGGTGATGTTAAAATGACGACGGATCCGGTTGACTGGCAAAGTATGCTCGTCGAGGCGGGTGAGGAAGACTGGTACGGCATGCCGGCAGAGACCGTCATGGGACATGTCCATTTCCATGTGAAGTCACTTGAAGCAGCGCGGAAGTTTTATGTGGAGACACTCGGATTTGATGTCGCAGCGGATGCTTCCCGGATGCGTGCATTGTTCCTTGCTGCCGGCGGCTACCACCACCATATCGGAACGAACGTCTGGTCAGGGGTTGATGCACCGAAAACACCGGCTGATGCGGTTGGCCTGACCTACTGGACACTGATTTATCCGGACGCGGCTTCGCGTGAAACGGCAGTCGCAGCACTCGAACAATCTCCTTACGAAGTCAACCGGCAAGAGGATGCAGTCTACGTCACGGATGATGCCGGCATTACCGCCCGTTTACTCTCTAAAGGATAATCACCATAGAAAAAAGCGATTTCGATAACGAAATCGCTTTTTTTGACGTCTTTTAATTTTGACCGGATAAAGCTGATGGGGCATTGCCGTCATAACGGCTGATCAGTTCGTAAGGACGGACTTTATAAAGGGCATGCGGGAAGTAATGCGGATCCATCGCGTCAAGCGTCCGCAACTGGAAGTGTTCCCGTTTGATATACGTGCCGATGTTCTCCCGGTTCAAGTCGAAGAAACCGACTTCTGCCGTTTCCCCTTCTTGCGGACGGAGTTCTCCGCCGGTATACGTACCGCGGAAGGCGACACACAGGACGTGGCTTGAGACGTTTTGATAAATACCGGTAATGCCTTCAATCGTGACATCCGCTCCAGTTTCTTCTTTGACTTCCCGTTTAACAGCATCGAGAATCGATTCATGGTTCTCGACCTGGCCGCCCGGCATTTCATACGTGTCACCACGATGGAGATTGCGGACAAGCAGGACTTCGCCGGCTTCGTTCGTGATATAAGCGGTGACGCTGACGATGGCACGTGGCGGAGCATAGACGCCGGTCGCCGTCAAAAAGTCTTCCGTTGATTTAATATAAAGGTTTTTCCCGAGACGGGCGCGTTTTTTCATGGCTTCGCGGCGTAACGTGCTGCCGCGGACGTCCCGGTCGACTTGTTCGTAATGTTCGCGATCACGGTATTCCCAGATGGCGATGACTTCATCTTCTGCTTCATTCACCCAGCGGCCGACAAGGCGGGCACCGTGACTGATTTGTAAAGGGTAGAGATACGTGTGAAAGAACTCGGTAAATTCCTGCAGTCGTTCCGGGCGAATCGTGTAGGTCTTCCGGCGATGTAACATGGAAATTCCTCCTCTATCTTTTAAGCAGTTAGGTTCCTTGACTACCTTCTCGTATCAGGTGGAATATCCCTGCCTGTTCCTCCAATTCGACATGCATTTTGCGAGAAAAGAAAAACTAAAGAAAAGAAGAGGGCTCAACTCAAGGAAATTCGGGCATACTTTACTTATAGAGAGAAAAAAAGGACGTGAGAGAATGGTGGATGTTATGGCATTGGTCCGGTTGGCAGGAGGTATCATGTTTACGCCGCTATCCGACGATGTATTGATGATGGGATATGCCGCATTACGGATCCGCGAAGGCATGCATCCGGTTTTGATTTGGTTAGCCGCATGGCCTATCTTTTTCATTGCCTTTGCCTGGTTTTACTTATTGGCACGCTTTTTCCGTGAAATTCCACTCGTCAAACGGTTGATGAAATCGAAATTCCTGGAGCAGGCTGAATCGATTTTAGAACGCCGTGGATTATGGGCGATCGGTTTGTCCTTTTTCTTACCTGGAGTCCGCCATCCGATCCATTATGTTGCCGGATTACTCGGTTATCCGTTACCCCGTTATTTGGCGATGACATTCGTTGCGGCAGGGCTGTACACCGGATTATGGACTTTTTTAATCGTACGAATCGGGCAGACGGTCACCTGGTCGGAACTGGGAATGTGGTTAAGTGAACATCCAAGTGTGGTACTTCTGATTATTGCGGCATTATTGACGATTATTATTTCCGGTGTCGTGCACGCGAAACGACGCAATCGTTTAAAAAAAGAAGAAGAATTTGTCACGGAATAATGCCTGATGAGTAATATGAACATCCAGGATTCGACAGGATTATTCTGTACATGACAACATTCCCTTCAGAAATCATTTCTGAAGGGGATGTTTATTGTTTAGGTGTGAATTCTTATGCGTTTTGACGTTTGCGTGCGAGGACGATTCCAGCTGCTCCGAGTGCAAGACCGAAGAGAGCGATCGCACCTGTTGTACCTGCTGTATTGTTGTCGCTCATGCCGCCGTTACCTGTGTTCGGCATAGAACCTGGTGTACCGTCCATGAATTTCTCAGGTGATTGTTTGACGATCGCTTCACCGAGGTTTTCACCGACGCCGTACATGTAAGCATACGACTCACGGAATGTGTCAGCTGATCCTTTGTAGTCGCCTTCGACATACTGCATGAATGTATCTTGGACGTATGTCTCATGACCAGAGACTGCTTCTTGTGCTGCTTTTGTCGGAAGGTTTTCTTCTGTTGCTGCGCCAAGGAATGCACCAAAGTCATTTGAGAACATTTTAAGCATGTCTTGCGCGTCACCCATCAATTTCTTGTCGTCGTTGATCGCTGCTGTGACGAGATTTGCTTGCGCTTCGATGTGGTTTTTCGTCCAAACTTGCTCGAATTGATCCGCGCCCGCTTGACCGTAGACTGATTTCATAGCCGCTTTGAAGTCAGCTGTGTGCATGTCTTCTGCCCAGTTTGCTGCATCGTAGTCTTTCGCTTGGTCGACGCCGGCTGTCATGCTGATGTTCGCCAGTGCCACGTGCTCAGCTGCGAGGCTGTTGAGTGTTGACCGGAGGTCAGCGGCTTTTGTGTCCGCTTTCGTGTTGTCGAACTTCTCAGGCATCTGTGTTGTGATCGCGACGGAGAGTGCTTTTGAGATATCATACATGCGGCTGTAACCTTCACGGAACGTGTTGTACGATCCTTCGTAGTCACCAGCTGCATATTGTTGGAATGTTTTATAGACGTCCGCTTCATGGGCACGGAGAACTTCTTCCGCTGCTGCCTTCGGCAGTTTACCTTCTGTTGCTGTGTCGAGGAAGCTCGAGAGGTCCTGGACGAACTCTTCTGTTTCCGCTTTCGACGCGTTGATGCCGTCTTGATCGTCCGCTTTGACGGCTTTGACGAGATCCGTTGTGTATTTGTTGTGGTCAACGAAGATTTTTTCGAATTGTTTTGCGCCTTCGTCGCCGTACACAGAAGCGATCGCCGGTGTCATGTCGAGTGCGTTCTGTTTCAGTGCCGCTTCATAATACTGTGCATCTTTTGATCCGTCATATTGTTTTTTCATGTCCATGACGGCAAGCACGAAGTGCTCTGAGAGTAACTGATCGAGTGTTGCACGGAGGTCAGCGGCTTTCGTTTTGACCGTGACGTTCTTCGCGCTCTCCTCATGTTTCATGTCGTCTCCGCCACCGGAAGCGAATGCTGCCGTTCCTGGTAATACGAGTGCTGCTGCCATGGCTGTTGCTGCGAATTTTTTCGTGTTTTTCATCTTGTCTCATCCTCTCAAATTTGGGTGTTTATTTTAACCAATCTGGTAATTCATTTCCTCATCGTTCTGAACAGCATACGCACCCGGTTTTGAATTGGATTTAAAAAAGATTAAAAAATATGAAAAAATTTCAAAATCATTTAACTCACTTGCAAAGAAACTAAGTGTTTTCTTATTATATGTACGAAATTATTGTGTGGAATTTAACGAAGCAACTACTTAATTAACACGCAGAGATATCACCGGATTGGCAAAAAATCGCCATAGTGTCAGCGGTCCGCAAATTGTGTAACCGCTTATACTTAATAAGCGTTCACCAGCTGGACATATTTTTCACGGATGTACGGAAAACTGAAATCACTGAAGGGGTGGGGAGAGAAAAGAACACGTAGAATAAGACAGCAGACTCGTGACAACACGTGTGCCATCATAACTCATCTTACATATTGTCATGAGAACATCTACTTAACGAAGAAGCGGGGATTGAACATGAATCAACTCGAGACGAGGGGAACAGAACAGAAAACGGAAAACCGTTCCGCATCATCATTTTACCGGACGGTTTGGCGCTGGCACTTTTATGCCGGACTGATTTTTGCACCATTTCTTGTCATGCTTGCCGTGACGGGATCGATTTACTTATTCAAACCACAAATCGAGAATGTGTTATATCAGAAGTATTATGAAGTGACACCGCAAGAAAACCGGATTTCAGCGACGGCACAAATCAATGCTGTCAAAGCAAACTATCCGGACGCAAGTATTACGAAGTACCGCCCCGGAGAAACCGATGCACGGTCGAGTGAAGTGAAGATTGCGACGGCAGAGGCCTCGTCGACGGTCTTCATCAATCCGTACACCGGAAAAATTATCGGCGAACTGGCGGATGATGACCGGATCATGAATAAAGTCGAAGAAATCCACGGCGAATTGATGGCCGGGACAATCGGAGACCGGATCGTTGAACTTGTTGCCTGTTGGGCGATTGTCTTAATCGTAACAGGATTATTTTTATGGTTCCCGCGTAAAAAAGCAGCCGGTTGGAGTGGTGTCTTGATTCCGCGTCTGCGCCAGGGGAAAAAAATCTTCCGACGTGATTTGCATGCCGTACCGGCCTTTTGGATTACGGCCGGGATGTTATTCCTGATTTTGACGGGATTGCCGTGGTCCGGTTTTTGGGGCGCCAATTTCCAATCAGTTGCAACCAATCAAGGACTTGGTTATCCACCATCGATTTGGGGAGGAGATGCGCCGGTATCAGCCGTTCAAACGAAAGATGTGGCAGAAGTCCCGTGGGCAGCGGAGACGCTTGACGTGCCGAAATCAAACGTCGAAGGACTTGTTCCGGCATCAATCGATGACATTGTATCAATCGCCAAACAACAGGGGATGGATCCAAGCTTCGCGATCAGCATTCCGAGTGATCCGGCAGGTGTCTACACACTGTCGGCCTACCCGGCGAAAGCGGAAAATGAAGCGACGATTCATCTCGATCAATATTCTGGTGCTGTTTTAGCGGATTACCGGTTTGCTAACTATGGGCTTGTCGGTAAAATCGTTGCACTCGGTATCACGCTGCACAAAGGAACAGAATTCGGTCTGATCAATCAATTGATCAGTTTAGCCATTTGTCTTGGAATCATCTTGGTAGCGGTCAGTGGATTCTATCTATGGTTGAAACGGAAACCGGGCAAAGGGATGGGGGCACCGAAAGGACCGCCGGCGAAATCCATCAAATGGTTTATTCTCGTGCTGATTATCCTCGGTGTCCTGTTCCCGCTGGTTGGTCTGTCGTTAATTGTGGTCTGGCTGGTGGATTTCATCATCATCCGGCGAATTGCGGTTCTAAGGAGGTTTTTGAATGCGTAAGTCCATCCAAGGTCTTTTAGTAAGTGGACTGATTGTCACCAGTACCGGTCTTGCAGGATGTAGTGTTACGTCTGACGCGGCAGAACATTACGCAGTCTCAGCACCGCTGTCTGTAAAGTTTGAAATTCCGAAAGTACTGAAAGCTGATCAGGAAAAACAGTACCGATTCGGAGCGACACTGTGGCAGGATCAAAAAGCAATTAAAGAAGCGGAATATGTCCATTTTGAAATCTGGAAAGCAGATGGAACACTTCGGTACAGTATGGAACCGGCAGATGAAACGAAACCGGGAGTTTACTCGATTGAGAAGAAATTGCCGAAGGAAGGTCTGTATTACATCAAGGTCCATGCCAGCAGTAACGGGGCGATGATTATGCCGACCAGACAGTTTATTGTCGGTCAACTGTCCGCCAACGATTTAAAAATCTTACAGGGCGGTGCCAAACCTGCCGGTGGAAGCAGCGGGCATCATCATTAAAAAAATAAGACAAAAAAACAGGACGACGGATCAAAAATCCGGCGTCCTGTTTTTTTGTGGACAAGAGATTAGATTAATCGTTTTCTCCGTGAGATCCATGGTCATCCCCTTGATCGTCTGAATCATCATCCGACTCGTCGTCATCTGCGGAATCATCGGATTGTCCATCATCATCCGATGATTCATCTTCTGATTCCATCTCATGGCCATTCACGAACTTGACTTCGACTTGTAAGCTTTTGATTGGCGTCGGAAGTTGTAAGGCTTGAGTGACCTGTACTAAGAGTTCTTCTTTCGTCATCGAGGCAGTCAGCGTTAACCGTTCACGTAACGTGGCGATATCTTTGAGACCGATCTCATCCTTGATTCGTAATACGTTCCGGTGGTGTTCACTGCTGTAACGCCATTCGAACTTTTGTTTGTTCATATTAGTCAACTTGATTGTCATTCGTTTGATTTCTTGACTGTTTTGGACGCCGTCCTGATCTGCATCTTCCTGATCATCGCGAACACCGTCATGATCGCTATCGGCATGAGTCGGGTCTGATCCCAGTTCGAATTCGTCCTCGTTATTCAATTGATCTTTGTCTCGATCTTCTTCCCCGTCTTTTAGACCGTCTCGATCAGAATCAGCTTGGATCGGTTGTGTGCCGACAATGAATTCTTCTTCCGTCGTCAGGTTGTCCACATCTTGATCTTCTGCCGCATCGGAAATCCCGTCTTGATCCGAATCTTTTTTCAAGGGATTAAGCTTGGCAAGATATTCCTGTTGATTCGTCACGCGATCACGATCTGCATCTTCTTGTCCATCAGCCAGCCGGTCATCGTCTGTGTCTTTTTTGGTCGGATTCAACTGCAATTGATACTCCTGGAGATTGGTCAGACGGTCACGGTCACGATCGGCCGTCGCTACGGTTTTTCCATATCCTAAATGATACTTACGTTGCCAGGAATCCGGAATCTTGTTTTGATCGCGATCGACTTGCGTAACTTCTTTTTTCTTTGGTTTTGTCTTGGCGTCTACTGATACGACCGACTGGGAGAGACAGACGGAGGCGAGCAATGCTCCAATAATGATTCGTTTCATACGTTCACTCCTGTTCCTGATGAAAAATAGTTTAAAAAGCAATCTTAAGAAGAGTTTAATCAAATTGTTCTAAGATAAGGACGCTCTTTCAAAAAACGAGTCAGTAAAAAATAAAATAGTTAAAATAGTTAAAGAGAAAACTTTTCAAAACGCCTTATATTTTTTAAGAAAAAATATTTCAAATAAAAAATGTAAAAAAATAAAACTATTTGTGAACTGCTTACGTTATCTGTGTGTAGTTTAAAAAAACAAAGGGGTGTTCATAAGATGAAGATGAAAAAGTCGTATCTCGCCGTCCCACTCAGTGCCGCATTATTGATTCCGGCAGCAGGCGTCAGTGCCCATGGTCATGAAGATCATAGCAAGATGTCCCACAGCTCAGGCAAAGTATCTCTAGATGTCTCGTCTCCCGCATCGGATTTGCGAGCGACGCTTGATCAGCTTTTATCTGAACATGCGTATTTAGCAGTCATCGCCATGCAAAAAGGCATTGACGGCAAAAAAGATTTTGATCAGGCGGCCGCTGCCCTAAACCAAAATACGGATGACTTATCGGCCGCTGTCGGATCCGTCTACGGGGATGAAGCCGGCGAAGCGTTCAAAAAGATTTGGTCGAGTCATATCGGTTACTTCGTGGATTACGTGAAAGCAACAGGCGCTAAAGATGAAGACGCGAAACAAAAAGCGTTGAAGGAACTCGATGAATACCGCGTCGAACAGGCCGCTTTCCTCGATAAAGCGACGGAAGGCCGCTTGAAAGCAGCAGATCTAGAAGGTGGATTAAAAGTCCATATCACGCAATTGTTGACTTCATTCGACAGCTACGTCGCCGGTGATTATGACGCCGCCTACAGCAATCTCCGTATCGCCATTGAGCACATGTACATGGTAGGAGAAGGCTTATCCGGTGCCATCGTCGATCAATACCCGGACAAATTCAAAAATACGAAAGTCGATACACCAGCGGCTGACCTTCGTGCCGGCTTAAACCGAAACTTCTCGGAACACGCCGCACTGGCCGTTCTGGCGATGCAAAAAGGGATTGACGGAGCAAAAGACTTCGATGCAGCAGCAGGAGCGCTTGGTGAGAACACGGATGATCTGACAGCGTCGATCGGTTCTGTTTACGGCAGCGAAGCGGCCCAGGAGTTCAAGAAAATTTGGTCGAGCCATATCGGTTACTTCGTCGATTATGTCAAAGCGACCGGTGCAAAAGACGAGGAAGCACGCGACATGGCCGTTCAGGAACTGGATGAGTACCGCGTCGAACAAGCCGCCTTCCTGGATGCCGCAACAGAGGGACGCCTGAAGTCGAAAGACTTGGAAGAAGGACTCAAGGTCCATATCGATCAACTGTTACTGGCGTTCAACAGCTACAATGAAAAAGATTACGACAAAACGTACCCGGCGATCCGTGAAGCCTACGGTCATATGTACGGTGTCGGTGAAGGAACAGCAACCGCAATCGTCGATCAGTTCCCGGATAAATTCAAAGGCGCACCAGCCGGTATGCCGAATACGGGTCTTGGTGGAGCAGCTGAAGCACAATCTTCAGCCGGCATCCTCTGGTCATTACTCGGAATCGCCGCTGCGTCAATTCTCGGATTCTTCGGACTTCGCGGACGTCGTTCACAACACTAATCGGACAACCGAACCCGCTGGAAACAGCGGGTCTTTTTCTACACATTTTCTGTAAAGGAGGAGTTTAGGATGAAGATCAAATGGTTTGTGCTGTTTATTCTGGTTTTATTCGTCGTTCAGCCGTTTTCGGTCTCGGCTCACACGAGTCTAAAGAATTCAAATCCTGCAGAAGGGGAAGTCATCAAAGGAGACTTAACAAAAATCCGTTTGAATTTCGATACGGCGATTGAAAAAACCAGTACGGTCGAACTGAAAACAGGTCAAGGTGACGTGATTTCACTTGAGAAACCCCTGATCATCGGTAATGAATGGAGTGCAGCCGTTCAACAAAAACTCGAAAGCGGAACATATCTCATACGCTGGAAATTGATTTCGGAAGATGGACATCCGGTCGGAGGCACCATTCGTTTTGACGTAAAAGCAGCTGTTGCGTCAAGCGATGCGACGGACGATCAAGTGGAAGCAACAAAACCAGAACCGCAACAATCAAGCATCGTTCCAACCGAATCAACAGAAACCGTCGAACCGGGACTGTTCCCGACGTTCTTACCTTGGCTCGTGGCTGTTTTGGTTTTGGCAATCATCATCACGTTCTTCCTGCTCCGTCGTCAAAAACGATCATGAGTGGCATCATCAGTGAACTGCTCATCTATATTGGTGGGGCACTTTGGGCAGGTCGGCTCCTGCTTCTGTTTGTGGCAGAAGATAAAAAACCGACAATCGGTTCATTAGACGGTCTTGCGTGTGCCGCTCTCATCAGCATTGTAATTGGATCCGTCCTTCCGTTGTGGCGTGTATATTCTTATTTTCAGCAGGAAATGGACTTATCCTTCCGTGAAGCGTTACGGGCAAGCTTATTTGATGTCCGGATCGGTACGTATTTTTTGATGGTGTATTTTTCAGCACTCGTGGCACTCATCATCGTGTTCATGAAACGAATCCGGCTCATCAAACGGTGGTTGCTGCTCGGTGTGACAATCCCGCTGTTTCTGGGAATTTCCGGAACCAGTCACGCCGCAGCGAAGCATGGCCTGCCGGGGCTTGTGTTACAGACCAGTCATTTTAGCCTGATGGCGTTGTGGGTTGGAGTCGTATTCGTCATCGGTTGGTGTGCCCGGGACTCTAACCACTGGTTGTCGTTTTTACGCTGGTTCAGTCCGTTCGCCCAATTGACGTTTTTAGGGGTCATCGTGACCGGCTTCTTCGTGATGCGTCAAAGTGTTCCGTTAAGCGAGTACCGCAATGCCTGGAACGTTCCGTACGGACAGGCATTGCTGTGGAAACACTTGTTGCTGATTCCTTTGCTCGGTTATGCGTTTATCAACGGGACACTCGTCAAAAGGCGGTTACAGAAGGAACCGGATGTTGATCCGCGGCACGGTCTACGCTTTGAGAGTCTGATCCTCTGTTGTGTGTTTCTTGCGACAGCGACCCTCAGTAATCTAGAACCGCCGGATTTGAACACGCTTGGAGCAGTCAAGCCGATTCTTTGGTCGAACCGTGTCCTGCTCTTATCGGGTTGCGTCAGTATCGGATTGTTGCTGTTGACCTATCAAAAACGCCTGCCGTTTCTGCTCGGCAGTCTGTTCTGTCTCCTTGGTGTCAGCCTGCTCTACATCGGACTCGTGTATACGCTCTAAAACAGCCACCTTCTCAACGATCGGAGAATGGTGGCTGTGTTCTGTCATTTTGTGGTGGTCGCGCACCCTGTCGCTTTGGCAAGCAGCTTCGAGTAGGCCCGGGCACCTTTGATGTTCAAGTGGACACCGTCCTGTTCAAAGTACGACGGATGCTTGACGGCGACGGCATGCCAGTCAATGAGCGTCACCCGTTTGCGTTCAGCGGCTTGCTTCAGCATCGTGTTGACCTCCTGTTCCCAGGGACGCGGCACCCGCGTCGTCACGAGGTACACCTGATCGGCATGTGCGAACCGGTCGAGCAGCTCCTCTAATTGCTCGGGACGGAAACTGCCGTTTGTCCCGAGGTGCAGGATGACTTGATGGTCGGTTTGATTGTACGCCGCATACTTCGTGCTGAGCGGAATGGCTTCCCGGAGCTGACGTCCGAGCTTGGCATCGACTGTCACGTGTTGAAGTGTACTGCCGAGATAATCTTCGACCCCGAGCAACACCGAGTCGCCGATTGCTAGGGTCGGGCGGCACATTGACCGTGTACGTTTCTCAGACACCGGGTTCGTCGGTTTTTTGACAAGTACCGGTTTGGAATGCGGCGCCGCGACTGTCGGAATCGATTGTTGAGCCGGTTCGTCCGATACGGCAAGAATCGATAAATTCCCGATGAAGCTGAGGAGAAGCAGACTGGCGATGGAAACAGAGACCCACTTCGTCCGGGAAAACTGCCGGAAGGTCCGCGGGTGAATCTGAAATTGTCGGATGTATCCAAGCAGACCAAGCCGGCGGACCGGACGTTCGACGAACTGATAGGACAGTTCCGTCACGACGATCAGGATGACGAGAATCCCGAGACTTCGGAGCCAGGAAAATGTTCCGGTTTGTTCAACTGGCGTCATCAAGGTGATCAGCGGGAAATGCCATAAATACAGACCGTATGACCGTTTACCGATGGCGATCAGCCACTGTGCGGCGAACAACCGGCTCCAAAAAGACGCCGGATGAGCAACAACGGCGATCAGTAACGCCGCAAGAACAGCGACAAATACAAACCCGCCATAATACAGAAAACGACCGTACTCACTTGTCACGAGCATCAGCAAAACAAGCACCGGGACAATCACGGCACCGGTCACGTTCAATAACCGGACACCCCGTGACGGAATCTCTTTCTTGAACCGTTCCGGTCGCCAAGCAAAGGCAAGCAGACTGCCGATCAACAAGGCAAACAACCGGGTATCGGTTCCGTAATAGACACGGCTTGGATCCATTCCCGGTGTAAACAAAATCGCCATCAGGAGTGCGGACAGCAGGGCAAGGAGTGCAATTCCCCGGAGCAACAGCCGTTTTGATCCGAGTCCAAAACTGAGCACGATCGGAAATATCAAGTAAAACTGTTCCTCAATCGCAAGCGACCACAGGTTTTGAATCGGCGACGGTTTGCCGAACGATTCGAAATACGAGACGTCATGGATGATATACCACCAGTTCGTCGTATACAACAGAGCCGCCACGCTGTCCTGGCGAAGCGAATGCAACGAGTCCCGTTCAAACAACGTGACATAACTGAGGACAAGCACAAGCAGGACGAACAGAGGCGGGAACAACCGGCGGAACCGGTGCACCCAAAACCGTTTTAAGTCGATGCGACCGGTCTGTTGCCACTCACTGAGCAACAAGCCGGTAATCAAGTAACCCGACAGGACAAAAAACACATCCACGCCGAGAAACCCGCCGGTCAGCATCGGTACTGACAGATGGTACAAAATAACAGCGATGACAGCGAACGCACGCAGACCATCGAGTCCGGGCATATATGTGGTCGAACGGTTGAATGATTTCATAAGTAAGGAGCTCCTCCATGGCTGTGCCTAAAGAATGACATTCTCTAGTGTATCGAATTCCATTTCAGAAGGAGTGTCGAACCAGTAACAACCAAAAAAAGATGAACTCAAATTTTTGTGAGTTCATCCTGTACCGTCATCCCTCTTTATAAGCATCCGGCAAGACAACCGAGACGATAAACCGGTTTTGTTCCGACGTTAGTTGCATCGTCCCGTTGTGCCGGGCAACGATTTGTTCGATGATCGACAGACCAATGCCGGATCCACCATTGGACCGTGACATGTCGGACGTGACGAAAGGGGTTGCCAGTTCCGTGAGTTGATGAGGCGTTAAGGTCTCCGGAATGGCATTGGAGCAACGGAAGGTCAAGTGACCGCTTTCTTGGAGCACTTCGAACGACAAATCACCTGTTCCGTGAAGTGTCGCATTACGTACAAGAATTTCGATCAAGCGCCGCAACAGGTTCGGGGCAGCTTGAACGCTCAAATGAGCCGGTCCTGCGTACCGATAAGTCGTTTCCGGGTGACGCGCGCGCAATAGGGCTTGGGTAATCGCCCCGTCACCGGCGCCGACTTCGATGATGACGTCCGGATGATCGGCGACTGCCCGCTGTGCCATCATTTGTGCTAAACGGGGACTGCTTGGGGCAATCGCGCCAATCGTTTTGGGTGATTGGATGGCTTCCTTTAAAAAATCAAACATATGAAACCTACTTTCTTCTTGAGTATATCACCGATGATACAGGTCATATCTTTCACAAACAGGAGAGAATTCTTAAGTTTGTCTTAAGAAAACATCCGTGCCTGATTTTCGGCGACATGACTAACGGCAAACTCGGTATACTGAGGAAAAGAAGGGGAGGGACACGTGATGAATACCTTACCGGAAACGGATTATTATGAAGCGCTCGTCCGTCGTGATGGTTCGTACGAGGGGACATTTTTTGTCGGGGTCAAGACGACGGGGATTTTTTGCCGGCCGACCTGTCCGGCACGGAAACCGAAGCAGGAGAATTGTGAGTTTTTTGAGACGGCGAAAGAGGCGTTACTGGCTTCGTACCGGCCGTGTTTACGCTGTAAACCGCTCGCTTACCCGGGGGACAGTGAGGTCATCACCCGCTTGATTGCAGCGGTCGAAGCAAATCCCGAAAAACGCTTCAAAGACGCCGACTTTCGTGAACTGGGACTCGATGCCTCGACCGCACGACGGCAGTTCAAAAAAAGATTCGGGATGACGTTCGTCGAATATGCTCGGTCACGCCGGATGGGACTGGCGATGAAGGAAATCCGGAAGGGGCAACCGGTCATCGAGGCCCAACTGGCAAGCGGTTATGAATCGAGCAGCGGTTTCCGCGATGCCTTTGCCCGCATTTTGGGCGAGACACCGAAACGTTGGAGTGGAGCCTATCTGCAGGCGAAGTGGCTCGATACGCCGCTCGGACCGATGCTGGCGATTGCCGATGAAGGAGGACTGCACTTACTCGAGTTCGTCGATCGACGCGGACTGGAACGGGAAGTGGAACGGTTGCGGCTGACAGCCCGGGCTGTGATCATTCCCGGCGACGCCCCGGTGTTTGAACAGGTGACGGTTCAACTGGAAGAATACTTTGCCGGAACGCGCGACCGATTTGATCTTCCGCTCGTTCTCTACGGGACGCCGTTTCAACGACAGGTCTGGGAGCAATTGTGTTTAATTCCGGAGGGCGAGACAATTTCGTATCAGGAACTGGCCGTCCGTGTCGGAAATCCGGCAGCCGTCCGCGCCGTCGCCCGGGCGAACGGTGCCAATCAACTGGCGATTCTGATTCCCTGTCACCGGGTGATCCGGCTGGCCGGAGATCTTGGCGGTTACGCCGGCGGCTTGGCGCGAAAAGCTGCGTTACTCAAACTAGAACGGACGAAGAGAGGATTGAATCATAGATGAGTTTGATTAAAGATGTCTTTACGGACGAGTGGCTCGATCGGTTGGGCAAGGCGTTAAACGCTACCGATTTTAGAAAAACGGTACAACAGGAGGACTGGGAGGAACTGGCGTTTAAACAACGGGTCCGTCGGATTGCGACCCGACTGGAACATCATGTACCGGCTGAATTTGAACAGGCGGCGACCCGGCTCGAGACGATTGCTCCGGACTTTCCGGGATTACCCGGAATCGTTTTTCCAAATTACATTGAAATCCGGGCGGAAGAAGGCGACTGGGACCGGGCTATGTTGGCGCTCGAACGATTAACACCGCATTCGACATCGGAATTTGCCGTCCGTCGGTTTTTGCTCGATGATCAGGACCGGTTTTTAGAGGTGGCGACGCGATGGAGTCAGTCGAGTGACGAGCATGTCCGACGATTAGCGTCGGAAGGGACACGCCCCCGTTTACCGTGGGGACAGATGATTCCCTCACTGATTGCCGATCCGAGACCGGTCCTGCCGATTCTCGATTCATTGCTTGAAGACGACGCCTTATACGTCCGAAAAAGTGTTGCCAATCACTTGAATGATATCGCAAAGACCCATCCGGAACTCGTCATTGAACGATTGGAGCGGCTCGGAACGCATTCGCATACGGACTGGATTTTACGGCATGCCTCACGAACTCTGTTGAAACAAGGCCACCGGGATGTCTTAAAAGCCTTTGGTCTCGTTACGCGGGGAACCGTGACCGTCGACGAACTGACGGTCACACCGACACTGGCAATTGGCGGAGAACTGGCTTTTTCCTTTCACGTGACGACAACCGAACCGCAAGTCCTACGGATTGAATATGCGATCGACTACGTCAAAAAACGGGGGACGAGTCAAAAAGTCTTTCGGATCAGTGAGCGGCAGGTAACGGGACGGGAGACGTTTGCGAAGCGGCAGTCGTTCCGGAATTTGACGACACGGGTCCATTATCCGGGAACACATCAAGTGACGATTTTAATTAACGGAGAAGCCTATGCGACGACAGAGTTTGATGTCACGAAGGAGGAAACAACATGAAAGGTCGCCATCCGGACTTTACGACATCCCGGTTATCGATTACAGCTACGGATACTGCCAACGGATGTATCTGGGTACTGAAGAAAAGAGAGAACGAACAGGTCGCTCTGATTCAATTAACCGGTCAGCAACTCAGCTATGACACAATTGATCCGTCTGATCGAGACGGCTATATCCAAGAAGCCTTGACCGTCATCCTTTCGTATCTCGCGCGGACGTTGCTGTTGCCATTCGTGACAGGAGAGGGCGGAGAAGCAGAGATTTGGCTTGAGAATGGATTTTATAAGGACGGTCCAGTCTTTCGTCGTGACTTGACGCATTGAAGTGGTGAAAATCATTAAACAAAGAGAGCCAAGAATCGTCTTTCCACCACTCGCTTTTCTCAGGCGGAACGCAAGCCGCGGTCGTCCTCGGACGACCGGGTCTCGCCTGTTCTTGACGGAAGCACGCTTCCTTTTCCTGTAGAAGTCGAGTGGTGTCGACGATTTTTTTGAATCGGTCAAAATAAAACCGTCTCTTCAGAAAATAAGCTTCTGAACAGACGGTTTTTCGTGTGCAGTATTATGGCTCTGAAATGCCGTTCGCGAGTAACAACATAAAGGTGATGACCGATAGTGACAGCAAAAAGGCGGTGTTCGCCAACATACTGAACCATTTGACGTAGTTATTTGTCGACCGGAGACCCATTACCAGCGAAACGATATAGCCGAGTCCGACCAACACGTTGAGACCGATCGGCACCCACAGGCTCAAGTTCGGAAAAAACTTTCCGCTCAGCAAGTAGGAAGTCAGCATATTGAACAGAAGCAAACCAAGCGTCAGGAAAACCGGCAAATACGTCTGCTTGGACCTGGTCATTGTTCGACCAAACGTGTCGACCAGTTGAAGTGTCGGCAAATGGCGTCGGCACTCTCGGCGGCTGAGCGCCCCTCAGTATCGAGCCGTAAGTAATTCGGATACAGCAACTCACCCGGAAGTGAATGTGTCCGGTAGTGTTCGGCTGTTTCAAGCAGGTTGGCTTCCGACGCGGCAATATCCCGTTTCGTAAACTTATGCAGTAAGCGGTTTTCCGTCTGGTTCCGGGCAAGACGGGTTGACAGGGCAGCTTCAAGTTCAATGATGAAGACCTCGGCACCGGCTTCTTCGAACAGCTGAACGGTCTCCTCGATAAATTCGAGACCTCCACCTTCGACACCGAACAGGCATAAAAACGTAAAGACGACCCCCTCGAGATCACTGACGGCCATCTCTTTGAACATCTCCCGCCGGATCAAGTCCTTCAGCTTATGGTGCGCCGGTTTCGTAAAGTCAAAGTACGGATGTAGCAGGTCAATCGTCTGATGGTTGTGGAATAATTTCATTCCTGTTTTTTGCTCGAGTTCCTGACCGATTGTCATCTTGCCGACGGCTTGCGGACCGAGTAATAGCACAAACTTCATCCCTGACACCTCTTCCTTTTTTTGTTAATACTAGCATAGAAAAACAGAGTGTTCACATTAGAACGTTTGTTCGTAAAATGATATAATGACAGTAAGGAATGTCATCGTGTCAGGACCGAATGGAGGTCATTTATCATATGGAGCATTGGAAGATGATAGAAGGGTATGAAGGGATGTATCAAGTTTCGACAGCAGGAAATGTCCGCTCGCTTGACCGGATCATCGAGACGAGCCGGGGGGTGAAACAACGACGGAAAGGTGTCGTCTTACGGCCACGGATCAATCAGGAAGGGTACCGGAAAGTCACGTTATACCAGCAAGGACGGGGCGAACGGTTTTACGTTGGAGAACTTGTCGCAAAAACATTTATTGATGGCGAAGCGGTACAAGAGCGGGTGATCCGGGCAGATGGAAACTGCTTGAACGACAACATCGACAATTTGACCGTTAAACCGTCGACGAACCAGGCATATGCGTCATTACTTGATGAATTCGAATCATTGCTCAGTCAACACATCGAATTATCGCCCCGGCAGATTCGGGCTATCCGCTACCGTTACCAAACAGGACAGTCAATCCGACGCTTGGCACTGACGTATCAGGTGACGGAAAATCGGATTCGCAATATTATCGACAAAAAGGAAGCGCAGTATGTCATCTGAATCCGAAACAAACATCAAAAAAGGCGGACCCGAATCAATCGAGTCTGCCTTCTACTTTATCAAAAATTAGGCGAGAATACGCCCACTTCTAAACGAAGTGAAAGTGGGAGATGAATCGCCAACCTCCCTTTCGGGTATATTTCTTTTAAGGGAGGTGAAAAATGGTGTTGAAGCACAAAGCCTACAAATTCAGAATCTATCCCACGAAAGAGCAGGAAATCCTGATCGCGAAGACGATCGGGTGCTCGCGCTTCGTCTTCAACCACTTCCTGGCGAAGTGGGAGAAATTATACAAGACCACTGGGAAAGGACTGTCCTACGGTTCTTGTTCCAAAGAGCTTCCTTTGTTGAAGCAGGAGTTCGACTGGTTGAAGGAAGTCGATAGCACATCTGTTCAGATCAGCGTCAAACATCTTGCCGATGCGTTTGACCGCTTCTTCAAGAAGCAGAACGAACGTCCTCGATTCAAGTCGAAGCGTAATCCCGTGCAGTCGTTCAAGACCAACATCCAAGGCGAAAATCAGCTTCCTGAAGTGTCAATCGTCGGAAACAAGCTCAAACTTCCAAAGCTGAAATGGGTACGTTTCGCCCATTCAAAACAGATCACAGGTCGTATCTTGAACGCCACGATCCGACGTAACGCTTCAGGGAAATACTTCGTCTCCCTGCTCGTCGAGCAGGAGATTCACGAACTGCCGAAGACCGGTTCATCCGTCGGCGTCGACGTCGGAATCAAGAACTTCGCCATCCTGTCGGACGGCACGGTGTACCAAAACGACCGTTACTTCCGTTCGCTTGAGAAGAAGTTGGCGCGCGAACAACGTAAGCTCTCCCGCCGTCAACGCATCGCCCTGACCAAGAAAGTGAAGCTTTCCGAGGCGAGGAACTATCAGAAGCAGAAGCGTAAGGTTGCCCGTATCCACGAGAAGATCGTCAACAAGCGCACTGACTTCCTGCACAAGGTATCGACCGAGATCGTCAAAAACCACGACGTCATCGGCATCGAGACTTTGCAGGTGAAAATCATGCAGAAGAACCGCAAGTTGAGCAAGGCCATCTCTGACGTCAGCTGGTCAGAGTTCTTCCGTATGCTGGAATACAAGGCGGACTGGTATGGCAAAACCGTCGTGAAGGTCGGAAAGACCTTCGCATCGAGCCAACTCTGCTCGAGTTGCGGCCATCAACACAAAGACGTGAAACATCTCGGCTTGCGAGAATGGACATGCCCGAGTTGCGGGATCCACCACGACCGGGACGTGAACGCAGGACTGAATCTCAAACGAGAAGCGGAACGTATCTTAGCTTCTTCAACCGTCGGGACGACGGGGTTAGCCTGATCATTTTTCGACCGATAGGTCGGATAACTCAGGAATCCTCCACCTCTTAGCGTAGCGTAGGTGGAGGTAGTTCAAAAGAAATTAGCTTGCGACAGGCAGATAAGCCGAGACGAAACTCGTCGTCATTTGCATGAACTGAAGAGTTTCTTCTTTTGGTTCGGACGTAACATAAATAATCAGGGCAGCGGCGACGGCGACAAAAATGATGATGACGAGAATGACGAAAAACGGCATCTTGCTTTTCTTTTTTTCCTCTTTCATATCCATGATGCGATTACCCCCTTATGAAGTAGAAACAGTCTCTTTGAAGTGATTCCCTGATGCAAAAAATGGAAACCTGTCAGAGTGCTTGAAACAGGTAAGAATTAGTCCGATAAAGAACTATAACGTGTAGGGAATTAGTTTTACATTAAGGGGCGTGCAGCATGTTGAGTCAGTTTAATCAGTTTCTGTTAAATTTTTCGTTATTGATCACATCACTGTTATTTGCCTTTTTACCACTCCGCCACGTCAAACGCATTTCACCGGCGTCACCGGTCAAGCTTCGTATCCTGATCGGATTCATTGCCGGATTTATCAGTGTATTACTTGTCCTGAACAGTATTACGTATGACGGGGCAAAAATTGATTTACGGCTCGTCGCGCTTGTCACGGCATATTATTATGGCGGCTGGGTCAGTGGCGGGATTACGACACTCGCCATTCTCGGGGCACGGTTTGCGGTTACACCGCCTGGGGCTTACGAAGGGTTGATCCTGACCGGCTTGATTTGTATCGCGTTACTCATCACGGCAAGTATTTACCGCCGCTTTGCGTCGCATACATTGAAAGATTATTTAGTCCTGATCGGGATCGGAATTGGCTACAGTTTACCCGCCCTTTATCTATTGACGGAGACGTTTAACCGATTTCTTGAAATTGCCTTGGTTTATATCATTTTCATTTTACTGGGCGGTTACGTCACGTACCGTTTCCTGCAGGAATTACGCAAACACTTCAAATTCGTCCAAACCCAGCAGGAGCTTGCTTTGACGGACGGTCTGACGAATCTCGCCAACCGGCGGAAACTCGACGAGACCCTAGCGTCTTATGACAAAGATGGTTTTGCCTTTTCCGTCTTGATCGTCGATATCGACTTTTTTAAGTCGGTCAATGATACATATGGCCATGACGGGGGCGATGTCGTCTTACGTCAATTGAGCCACTTGCTCGAACACTGTTGTCCGGATCAGGCGCTCGTCGGCAGATACGGCGGGGAAGAGTTTGTCGTCCTGTTACCGGACACACCGCTTAAAGATGCCGTCCGGCTCGGCGAAACAATCCGCTTGGCCTGTGCCGATCAACACTTTGTCTTCAGTACGTATCCGGCATTCCATGTCACGTTATCGATTGGGGCGGCCTCGTCGGACCAAGGCGAGACATCATTTGAAGTCATCCAAAAGGCCGATCAGTCCCTTTATCAAGCAAAACAGACAGGACGGAATAAGGTCGTCGCATACAGTGAAGAATAATCCAATACAAACAGGCGGACTCCGGGGAGCCCGCCTGTTTTATGCTGCACGTAAAAATTATTCACCGACCATGCCGTCATGGTCATTGTCCCGCATATAGGGATAAAGCCAATGGTCATCCGTGATCGGCATGCTGAATCCGGCGTCTTTTGCTTCCTGGATCGTGACTTGTCCATTACCGTTCGTATCGACGGTCGAGACGTCACCCGTTGCGTCCGAAGCCGGTTCCGGATCGGCAGGGGCTGGTGCCGGTTCTTCTTTGTCTTCGGTCAGACCGAGTTCGGCATTGACTTCATCCGGGTTGACGTTATCGAAATCATCGATGATTTTATTTCCGCGCAACGTGTACGTATAGTGATAATGCGACGGGATTTGTGTCGTCGTATCCGGATACGTAATGGTCGCTTCAAAGTTCGTCACTTCACCGGCTTTACGGATGGTGTTTTCCATATAAGCCTGATCGCCGTGCCGATTGAGTGTACTGTCCTGAGGGGTGATGTTATAGGCGTTTGAGACTCCGCCAAGTGAGTCGGCAATGACGTGTCCTTCATCAAGCTGCGGACTCTCGACACCGGGGACCTTCGCTTCATCCGAGTAGTAACGGCCGGAGGATGTCGTCTCCTCGGCATCATTTTGTAAGGTGATTTTTTTAGCGACGACTTTAACCAGTTGTGCATGTTCGTTCGTAAACGCCCAGTACTTCCGGTCACCAAAGCCGATGTTGACGACGACGTTTGGTTCCCGGTCACCGGACAGATCACCGCCGTCGACTTGAATCTGTTTGTAACCGGAAAAAAGAGCTTCCTTTGCGGACGGTTTTGCCGCCGGACTGGCCGGTTTCGATGATGTTGCGTCCGTTGTCTGTTCAGAAGCAGCATCCGTCGTCTTCGGCTTTTCCTGGACAGGTTTTGTCTGCTCAGGAGCTGTTTTCTGCTCGCTCTGTTGTTCAACTTTCGGCTCTTGCGATACCGGTTCTTCCGCCGCGCATCCCGTTAACAGAAGGGCAGCTAACGGTAAACTGAGATATGTAAGTGTGTGTTTCATGGTTCGACTCCTTTGACATGACATTCTTGTCCATTCTAGGAATCTTTCCCTTCGAATACAAGCTGATTTTAAATAATGAACTAAATTAAATATATGGTAGGAGCCGTTTCACCAAAAATGCCAGTGTTTTAGGATGCTGGTTCAAAAATAAAGTACACGCCAAAAACACGCCGCAGACAGCTGACGTGTTGGAACGGGTATTCCAGTGTTGGACGTAGTTCAGGCAGTAGGACCGTTAAGACAAAAGCAGCTTCCGGAAAATGTGATGTTGTTCAAAATCAGCCAGGATATTGGGCGCGATGTTCTGACGAAACATCGCGTCATCTGCCCACAAATAATCGTCATGTTCGTCGGATAGTTCGACAGCATCGTTTGTTGCCGTACAGAAGTAAACGAGCAGGATGACTTGCCGGTCAGGATGCGTCATCAGGCTTGAGGCATAAGCAATCCGGTCGACAGTGACCGCCAGTCCCGTTTCTTCCTCGATTTCCCGTTTCAGACTGTCTTCCGGTTGCTCACCGAAATCAATTTTCCCACCTGGACATTCCCATGTTCCGCCACCGGAGTCGGCAGCGGCGCGTTGGACGATTAAGATCCGGTTGTCGTACTGCACGATGCCTTTGACAGCTGTTACGATCGTTGTCATATGTTTTCCCCCTTTTGTCTGAGTAGAACAACTTCCGGACCTTCCTGTTGCATCAGCTGACCATTCTTCAGATGAATGCCGCTTCGTTCCGGTAAACCGTAGCCGAAATTACTTGCTGTCTTCATGAACGCCTCGGACAAGTTTGTCTCTTCCTGCCATGTATCGTAATGGACGGAAATCACAGCGTCCGTTAACAGTCCAAGACCCTTCAGGACTAACGCTTGACCGTTTCGTTGATCGATTGCCGGAATCCGACACTCGTCCGGTGTCAGTAAGGCACCGGCTGAAAACCCGGCGACCGGAACACCGTGCTGAAACCGTTCTTGAATGATGGTGCCGATCGGCGTGTCGACGATGAACTGTTGATACCGTTCCGTTTCCCCGCCCGAGATGATGATCCCGGCACTTCCGGCTAATTGTTCGAGTTGTTCAGATGTCGGACGCGCAGACAATGGAAAGTGGAAAAAATCTGTCGCACCATTTGCCGTTAACGCATCCGTATAGATTGGGGCATAATCGTCCCAGTTTGAGCCGGGACGCGGCACATACAGTAAAGCAACCGGTCCTGACTGTTTGAGACAAGAGACGAATTGTCGGCAAAGCATTGGGGTGAACGGCGGACCGCCGCCGAAGAGAAACAGTTGTTGATCTCTCATGAAAAACCCTCCTCTAGTTAAAATGTTTTCATCTGCAAAGCGGTCTGATACCGCTCAAAAAGTTGGGCCGTCATGAAAAAGAACAGCAGACCGAATCCGATGTGAAGTGCGGTATACATAAGACCAAACGAAGAGATTTCATACAGCAGGACCGGTAACTTGACCGTCGTGAACGCTCCGAGGAAAAAGACGACATATCGGATGCTGGCTCCTTTTTCGAGCAGGAGGACGGCGACGGGAAAAGCGACATAGAGCGGACCGGCGGCGATGGCAGCGAGTAATAAGACATATAGATATCCTTGAGCCCCAGCATCTGGTCCCATGTATTTCAGCAGGGTGTCTTTTTTGATCCATTGATCGAGTAGACCGACCAAGACGAGGATCGGCGGTAACAGAAGTAGCATATCAAGCAGACTCTTCAAACTGAGCCGGGCGGCATGCTGACCGCGTACCGGATCGATGAGCAGAAGTCCGAGCAAGAGAACGGACATCGTGAGGAAGAAGCCATATGTTTTGATTCGTTTCATCCAAACACCTCCATGACGAGTAACGAAAAGAACAGACACATCATAAGGGCGGACAGGTTGCGCACGTAAGCAAACCGTTTGCCGAACAGGCGGCTCTCGAGCGGAATCGTCATGATTCCGACGGCCATCAGTGAAGCCATTAAAGCCGAAACTTGTGCCAATCCGGCACCGTTCTCAAGTAAGGTCGCGCCGAGCGGGAAGACGACGAAGCTCGGAATCAGAGCAATCGCACCGATGACGAGCGACAGTATAATACCAAGAAACCCGGCATCCTGTCCGAGTAAGGCCGAGATTTGCGCAGGCGACAGAATCGATAACGACAAACCGACGAACAACAGGATGGCCAGGAGATCCGGCAACAGGTTCGTAAAGATTTTCCAGGCTTTCGCAAATGCCGCCTGCGTCTTTTGTTTGTCCTTGTAGAAGGAAAAACTGGACAGAAGAATGACAATTCCGTACAGCACGATGCTGTTAACCATCGGATTTTACCTGTTTTGCATAGTGCGTCTGGAAATACAGTAGATTTTGAAGTTTTTGTTCGATGTCCTCATGAAAGCGATCGAGCTGTGCCCGACCGGACGATGTCATCTGATACATTTTCACCATCTTGTTTTGGGGAGACGTGGTGAGGATGGAAGTGACGAAACCTTCTTCTTCAAGTTTTTTGAGTGTCCGGTAGAGAATCGCACTGTCAATCGGGTTAAACGGCAACTCCTGCTCGCAGCGTTGGAGCAGATCCCCGCCATAGGTGGGACCTTTCGCAAGGAATAAGAGTAAAAAAGCGCCTGTGTGGCGACCGGTATGTTTCAATGTAAATCCCTCCTGATCGGTTATATTTATAACTGTTATTAACACTTAACTGTCATTAACAGTATAGGGTTAGAAAGATGGAAATGCAACTGCCGATTGGAAATCAATCCATCAGCAAAACCTAATGATTTTTTGAGATAGGTAGAAAATGGAAAATGAATTATACTGGAAATAACAGGAGTAAACGAGGAAGGACGGATAAAAATGAGCGACAATCCAATCCAACAATTCCGTTACCGGGAGTCCGGCATGGGAGAAGAACAACTATTTACGTGGACGGCCGCGACTCAGGAATTACGACTAGAGGAGGGAACAGGAGAAGAAACGACCGTTCTCTTGTCCCGACGGCAACAGCAGGAGCTGACACGACGTTTAGAGAAGGCCGGGGTCATCGACTGGCAACCGGAATACACGACAGAATGGCTGATTCTCGACGGGACCTATTGGGAAATCAGTTGGACGGGATCAGAGGGAAACGGAGCATCTCAGGGCAGTAACGCCTATCCGGAATACTGGGAACTGCTTCGGGATTGGCTGTACCGTCAGTTTGGAAGGGACGAGGGGGAGTTTGGATGAAGAAGTGGTGGATCGGGTTAGCTGTCTTAGCCGGCTATTGTATTCCATTCGTCTACCGGGCATTGCTCGAAGACTTCAAGACAGGGACATTACTCGGTTATTTACTGTTACTTGTCGGATTCACGGTGCTCGCTTTCATCGGTCAGCGGTGGGGTCATCTGCTGTTTGTGATTGCTGGTAATATCGTGTCCTATTTCATATCGATATACTTTGCAAGTCAAATGAACACTTTCGGATGGGGCGGTTATTTCAAACCGTTGACGGCAGAACAATTGATTTTGCTTATCAGTCTCTTGATGCTCATTCCACAATTGATTGCGATAGTAGTGGCGATGTCACTGGAGGCGAAAAAGCGGATAAAGAAAATAACAAAGTAATAAAAAACACGCCACCAAACGTGACGTGTTCCAAAGTATTAGACTAATCCTAAAATCTCAACTTCAACCAAAGCACCTTTCGGCAACTCTTTGACGGCGATACAGGAACGGGCCGGGAAATGGTTATGCGGAGCAAAGTAATCCGAGTAAATATCATTAAATGCAGCAAAATGATCCATGCTCGTTAAGTAACAGGTCGTCTTGACGACACGGTCCGGTGTCAGACCGGCTTCTTTTAAGATGGCATCAACGTTTTTCATGACCTGCTCCGTCTGTTCCGTAATGCCACCGACGACCATTTCACCCGTTGCTGGATTGATCGGGATTTGACCGGATGCGTATAACGTACCGTTGGCGATGAAGCCTTGTGAATAAGGACCGATCGCAGCGGGGGCGTTGGTTGTTTCAATTTTTTTAAACTTTTCCATGGGAAATCCTCCTTTAATTTTTAGGATAGAAAATACAAGATGGTCATTAACTACTAAGTAAAAATGCGTGATAAAATTAATAAATACAGTTTGAAAATTCATGATTTATTGTTTAGGTAATTCTTAATTAATTTAATCAAGCTTAGTCGTTTTGTAAAGATAACGGAGGTTAATAACAATGTATGATGATTCGTTGAAAACTAAAACTGAAGTCGATATTTTAAAAGAAGCGGCCCTTACTAATAATATTTTTCCAAATACACTATATAAAATATTACAAAGTGCAAAAATTGATCACTACTCTGAAAAAGGGTCTGATGCAAAAAGACGGAAGCGAATAAGAGATGAAATTGTTCTGTATTCAAAAGAAAAGAAAATTTTGACAGACGATTCTGCACTTAAATTACAAGTACAAGCTGTTGATTTTATAGAATTAAAATTAAATAACTATAAAACATATTACGGAAAACAAACCTTGAACTTTAAAATGCCTACACAATCAGAAGAAAATATTATTTTAGTAGGCGGAATGAATGGTGCCGGAAAAACTACTATTTTAAAAGCATTACGAGTCTTGTTATATGGAAAAAGGAATATGACTGATCTTGAGTATAAGGAACAATTTGCTAATACGATCAGTAATCGCTTTTTTTCTGAAGGCGGTCGCGAATCAAGTGCTGAGTTAACACTTTCTGTCGATAACGACTACACCCATACAATAAAGTTAACATGGCAATATGACAATGCCAAAAGAATGATTAGTGAGACAAGAACTTTAATTAAGAAAAGAAATGGTTCGGTTAGACCTGTTAGTAATAACATTATTACTAAGGAAAACATGGATACTTTTAATCGATTGATTGATGGATGGCTTCCATTGGAGTCATCACCATATTTTATATTTGATGGAGAAGAAATTAGCACACTTGTTGCTTCTAGAAACTCGACTAAGTTTAAAGATGCTATCAACCGTATGATTGGCTTAATGTTTTATGACAACCTCAAAGGTGATATTGATTCAATTGTAAGAGACTATGAACGGTCACTTGCACAAATGGCTGATGCCGCAAAAGTGAGTCGGATTAACAAGGTAATCAAAACATTAAGAGAAGAATTAGAAGAAGCAGAAACCAAGTTAAATAAAGTCGATATATATTTAAGTGGGCGTAATAAAAAACTAGCTGAATTACGTAAACAAAAAACTGATATTTTAATGAAAAATAGAGATACGCGTGATGTGATTGTAAAAGAAGTGAGCCAGTTAGAAGAAAGATTAAAAAATGAAAAAAACAACTTAAATATTCTCTATAAAAAAAATATTATACCAACTATTTTAAAGAATAAAATACATTTGCTATCCCAGCGAATGAAAGAAGAACAGCTCTCACAGGAAAAAATAATTCGCTCAACAGCAGCGTTGAAGCCATATGATGAGTTTATGAAGCAGTTATTATCAAAACCTTTAAAACCTGCCTTAACTGAGAATCAACTAATCCAAATTCAAGAACTAGGTAAACTAATTTGGATGGAAGATCACAATATTTCAAAAGTTGACGAGATCGAAATTCTCCATGATGTTACAAATGATATGAAACGAATGTTATCTAACTTAGCTTCAAATGCAAAAGGCGATCAAATTAAGAATTTGATTCGAAATATTTCAAAATACGAAAACGATTTGAAAAATCTAAATCGTAGAGTTAGTTTAGCACCTTCAGCAATAGACGTCTCCGAGATAGATCAGGAAATTGAAGTTTTAAATCGGGATGTGGGTGATAAAGAAAAAACTCGACGTGTTAGAAGAAATAAAGTAAATCAAATCAAAGAAGAACTTACAAAATTAGTGAACGAATTAAAACGTCTTGGAGAAAACGCAGAAACAGACTCTGATTTACAACAAAAATATGAGTTCTCTAAAAGAATTCAAAAAGCAGTCAATCATTACACAGAGCATGTGTTAAATTGGAAAGTTGCTCTTATTAGTTTCGAATTCAAAGAAATGTTATCTGCCTTATTTAGAAAACAAAATGAATTTGGAAATGCTTATTTTGACCAAAAAAGTATGTGTATCAGAATTAAAAACGAAGTTGGGACAGAAATTCCGATTGAAGAGCGTTCAGCAGGTGAGAAGCAAATTATTTCTTCGGCATTTATATGGGCAATGACAAAAGCTTCTGATTTAGATTTACCTGTAGTAATTGATACACCGTTAGGGAGATTGGATAGTCACCACCGAAATAATTTGATAACACATTTTTATAGAAAATTAAGTAAACAAGTTGTTATTTTATCGACAGATACAGAAATCACAAAAGAATATATGGAATTGATGGAGAAAAATACAGCGAAACAACTTATGCTGGATTATAACGAGCAAGAGAAGTACACGGTAATCCGTGAAGGATACTTTGAATTTACGAAAGGAGTATCGTGATGGATTCTAAGGGAATAAAGTTATCAAAATTAACTAAAGTAAGGATCGATGATTTAATGGGAGAGTTCGCGGACTCTTTTGATGAAAGCTCAAAAGATGTTCGACCATTCGTTGTAAAATTAGGGCTTTCTACAGGCATCGCTAACAGTAGAGGGCTATATAAAGAATTCCCTTCTGGATGTGAAAGTAGTGATTGGGAAATGGGATCAATAATTTCAGGCGACGATTTTATGATCTTTAAACATTTAATCATTAATGAAGCAGGAACTTCTTTATCAGATTCTGAAATTAAAAAGCATATGAGAATGTTTATAGAACACGGAATCGAATCGTTATATCTCATATGGGAAAATCATCATAACAGTGGAGATTTAGAAGATTTTAAAATAAAGATTTTAAACTAAACAGCTTTAGAATAAATATTGATTAAAGAAAATACAAATAAAGGTTATATTCACTTGAATATTAACCTTTATTTTTTTATACTTGTATCAAAGTTACGTACGTAATGAGAGGGGATTATATACGACATGAATGCTACATTTAATTATAATTTTCCAGCTTTAAAAGGTTACCAAGCAAATAAAGAATATTTTGTAGTAATGTGCCCACTAAAACTAATCCCTAAAATCTTTTTGTTTGATGAGGAAGAAGTACCTGTTGAATATCGTGCTCAGCGAATTATTAATAAAGGACGAATTCCGGAAATAACAGAATATATTGTTCATCATCCAGAGGACTATGTGTTTTCTTCTTTAACAGCATCAGTAGATGGTGAAATGAATTTTGAACCATTCAATGATCATCCTAATTACCAAAACCTTGGTCAACTTTCTATTTCACTAGAGTCTAGATTTTTAATAAATGATGGCCAGCATCGAAGAGCGGCGATTGAAGAAGCATTAAAACTAGCACCTGAGCTTGGAAATGAAACAATATCAGTTGTATTCTTCCAAGATGCTGGTCTAAAGCGATCACAACAAATATTTTCAGATTTGAATCGTCATGCCGTTAATACTACATCTTCTATTGGTATACTGTACGACCATCGCGATCAACTATCTATGGTAACTAAAAATCTGTTGGATGAGATTCCACTTTTAGCTAGGTATACAGAAAAAGAAAGAACATCACTTTCAAAAAATTCTCCAAAATTACTTTCAATTAATCATATTTACAACGCAAACTTGAGATTGATTGAAAAATCAAAAGGCGAACCAATTACTGAACAAGATGTAGAAGTTATTAATTTGTTTTGGAGTACATTATGTGAGACTATTCCTGAATGGGAAGAAGTACTGAAAAGAAATATTTCTCCAAGAATATTGAGACTGCAATCAATTACGGCACAAGGTTTATTTATTGAAGCAGTAGCAGAAGTGGGAAGAACATTGATTGCTCAGAGACCTGATTCGTGGTTATTAGGAATTAGAGAACTATCAGGTATTGACTGGAGTCGGACGAATGAAAAAGATTGGAAAGGAAGAGCTTATGATGATTCGGGACGAATTATCAAAAATCGTCGAACGATTGCTCTGACATCAATCCGAATCAAACAACTTTTGAATATAGATTTAAATGATAAAGAAAAGTCGATGGAGCAGGAGTTTTCTGTAGAAAGGAAGTTAATTTAAATGGGGATTATTAGTAATCAACTAGCAAAAAAAGAAGACAATCCTTTAGCAAGACAATCTAAAGAACTAATTAAACGCGTATATGAACAAGATGAGAGACCGTGGGTTATCGGCTACAGTGGAGGAAAAGATTCAACATTGACAGTACAGCTTATTTTTGAAGCATTACTAGAGATGTCGCCAGAGCAGTGGCATAAAAAAATCTATGTAATTTCCTCAGATACAATGGTAGAAAATCCACTTGTGGCAGCAATGATTAACGGTTCTTTACAGCGAATGCAAGATACTGCGTTAAGAGTAGGTTTACCTTTAGAAACTCAAAAAGTAAAACCATTAACAGAAAAAACATTCTGGTCAAATATTATTGGTCGAGGATATCCAACACCTAATCAAACATTTAGATGGTGTACTGATCGCTTAAAAATTGATCCTGCAGATCGCTTTATTAAAGATAAAGTGAATCGTTTTGGCGAAGTTATTATGGTTTTAGGTGTCCGTTCTAAAGAAAGTCAGAGTCGAGGTAACTCAATCAAAGAACATGAAATCCAAGGTACAGAATTGTTAAAGCACACGACTTTAAACAATGCTTTTGTTTTTGCTCCTATAAAAGACTTTGGTTTAGATGATGTATGGGGATATCTTTTGTCTAACCCTTCACCATGGGGAGAAGACAATGCAAAATTACAGGAAATGTACATGAATTCTAGTGGTGAATGTCCTTTAGTAGTCGATCAATCTATCAAAGAAAGTGCCGGATCATGTGGGAACAGTCGCTTTGGATGTTGGGTTTGTCCAGTGGTTTCTGAAGACAAATCATTAACAGGATTTATTAATAGCGGTGAAGAATGGATGACTCCTCTACTAAAGTATAGAAATCGTTTAGTCCATGTGAGGGATGATCGTAATTTAAGAATGCATCGTCGGATGAATGGTAAATTCTATTTGATTGGTGTGGAAAGCTATGAAAAAGATGGTATCACGTATCTTTCAATTAAGAAAAAAGGTGGTAGACAAGCAAAACTTTATTCTACTGAAGATGTAGAATCAAACAACGTAGAAACTGCTGTGATTGTCGAAGAGTACAACTTAAATTCATATATCGTAAATAATCAAATTGATCTAAGTCGACCAGAAAAACATCGAGATTTTTTCATTCGTCAAACGGATCGAGAAGGAAATGTTACGTATTCGCAATTAGGTCTAGGACCGTTCACACTTGAAGCACGACAATTACTATTAAAAGAATTATTAGAAGTACAACGTGACTTGAATGCACCAACTACACATGATATTCCGCTTATTCAAGAAGAAGAGCTTCGTATGATCAGAAGAATGTGGTTACGTGAAGGTGATTGGAACGACTCATTACCACAAATCTATCTAGAGGTATTTGGTACAGAACTGGATTGGGAGCATGATGATCGACCATTAATGACCGCAGATCAAATGTCAGATTTAGAATTACTAGTTCAAAAACATCAACTTGACTTAAATACTGTAAAAAAATTATTCCACGTTGGAAACGAGTATGTAAGCTTAAAAGTAAAACGTGGGTTCCAAAAAGAAGTGACATCTTTGCTCAAGCAGGATTACCTTCAGTTGTACCATGAAGGGGAGATAGAGAATGAAACTAACGTCATTGACGCTTAAAAATATTGGCGCGTATAAACAACAAACTTTTGATTTTTCAAGTAAACGTAACAAGCAAAATGTGACATTGATTGGTGGGAAGAATGGTGCAGGTAAAACAACATTTTTATCTGCAATGAAGCTAGGACTATTTGGACCTCTTGCTTATGATATGAAAACCACTTCCTCAACATATTTTAAACGAATTAAAGGATTAATGAATCATGACGAATTAGAAAAAATAGAAGGCTTAAAAATATCAATGCCTTGGTTTAAAATTGATTTAACTTTTGAACAGGTAGAATCTTCTGTAAGAGAAGAAATTCGATTTGTGAGAGAGTGGAATTTTACGGAAACAGGCGGAAAAGAGTTTTTTTCAATTTATAAAGACGGTGCAAGTCTTCCTGTTAGTGACGAAAAAAGAGATCTGATTTTCAATCGTTTTTGTGAATCACTTCCTCCATATTTGTATGATGTATGCTTATTTGATGGGGAAGAAATTAATAGAATTATTCAACAAGATGAACTATCTAACCATTTAGAGCGCTTAATTAAAAGTGCTTTAAAACTAGAAGTTCCTTTCTTGTTGGAAGACACAATTAATCGTGTTATCAACGAGGAAACTAAAAATTCAGTTGATCCGAATAAGCAAAATAAGTTTGAAAGATTGAAACTAGAATTGAATAATTTGATTCAAGAAGATGATAGGCTACAAAAAAGATATGATACTCTATCTGATGATTTAGAGGAAATTAGTTTAACTGTCACTTCTCAGAAAAATGAATTGAAATCATTTGGTGGTCTTTTAAAAGAAGAAGAAGAAGAATTAAAAAGTGAATTGAACGAATTAGAACGCAAGAAAAAAGAGAATAAATCAAGTGTCCAAGAACTCATTAATGGTAATTTACCTTTCCTATTGAATCGTAATTTAATTGAAAAAGTAAGAGGACAGTTGAAAGAAGAGAAATTGATTGAAAGTATTGATGATGTGAAAAGAGAAATGCTTAAAGAATTAGCCAGTGAGTTATCACATCGTATTAAAACTAATTCAAATCAATTAGAAGAAGCGCTTCAAGAATCTTTAACAGCTATTCAACCGAAGAGTCAATCAATTATTCATCGTGCTTCCTTTGGTGAAAAAGCTCAAATTGAGTCTGTATTTGAAGGGATTAAAAATCTTGATTTTTCTTATTATCGTAAAAAAATAAGTGATCAACAAAATATGGATGAACAAATTAAATTAATCAAACAAAAACTTACAGTTCAAAGTGATAGTGTTGAAGATTTTATGGATATGTTATCTGAACTTGAGCAGTTACAAGAGCAATATGCAGAAAAAAACCAAGATTTGAAAGTAACAACTAAACAATGGGCTGTAGTCCAAGGAGAACGTGTCAGTTTACAGGAAGAATATGATCAATTGAGTGAAGAAATTGATAGAGAAGCTAACCAATCAAGTAGTGTTATGCATAATGCTACAGCGATGCGAGCATTACTTTTAGAGTTCCAAAATCAGCAACAGCAAAAAGGTATTCAATTGATTGAAAAGCAAGCACTAAAAATGATTAATCGTCTCTTCCGAAAAAGAGGTTATTTGCACCGTCTTGTAATTAATTCAATGACGTATGAGGTTACTTTATATTCTGAGGACCAAAAACGAATTCCTCAATCTACATTATCGGCAGGGGAAAAACAGCTATTACTCATGTCACTAGTTTGGGCAGTATTTGATGTATCAGGAAACAAATTACCGTTTATTTTCGATACACTTTTAGGTCGTTTGGATGTGGAACATCGTGAGAATCTTTTAACCGAACTCATTCCTGCATTTGGTGAGCAAGTATTGATTCTATCGACAGACTCTGAAGTGACAGAAGCAAACTATAAATTATTAAAGCCTGTCATCAATAGAGAATACAGTTTGAATTTCGATACAACTGAACGCTCGATCAAGGTAGTACCAAGTTACTTCCGCTTTAATGAAACGGAGAAAATATCATGAATCATCGCTTAAAATTATCCAAGACAACACTAGAAATATTTCAACAGCTACAAGCAAGTACGAATATTACACCTAACGTATTGGCAAGGATAGCTGTTGCACTTTCACTAAAAAATGAACAAATACCAAAAGTGAATACAAAAGAAATTTCAAATTTTGAGATTTCCAGAGCTACATTGACTGGAGAACACGATTTTTCATATAAAGCTATGATTCTACAACATGCAAATCAAGCAATTGAAGAAGAACATTATTTTCCTGATCTTTTTAACGCTCATATTGATCGAGGAGCCGACGAACTATTTAAAATCTATCAATACTCAGGAAATCCTCAAAAGTTTTGGATGAAGATATTAGAAATTGAGTAGAGAAGGAGAATAGTATGCTGTATTTAGATAACAGTGCAACAACACCAACGCATCAAGACGTTGTAGATGCGATGCTACCGTATTGGACAGATGTTTTTGGTAATCCTTCTAGTAAATACTACTCTCAAGCTGTTGATGCAAAAGTGGCAGTGGATTATGCTAGACAAGCTGTAGCAGAGTTAGTAAATAGTAAAGCTGACGAAGTAATCTTTACAAGCGGAGCAACCGAGAGTAACAACTTTTTACTAAAAGGAATTGCGATGTCGCACCCTAATCGTGGTAAACGAATTATATCGAGTACTGTAGAACATCCGTCTGTATTAGAAACACTTCGATATCTTGAGACTCAAGGGTTCGATGTTGTATATCTTTCAGTAGATTCATACGGAAGAATTGATTTGAAAGATTTGAAAGAAGCTTTACTAGAGAAACCAACCGTACTGGTAACACTTTTATGGGGTAATAATGAATTAGGTTCATTAAATCCAATCAAAGAAGCATCTAAACTCGCAAGTCAATACGGTGCTTTTTTTCATACAGATGCGACTCAAGTAATTGGAAAAATAAGAGTTAATTTAGATGAGTTACCATACGTGCAGCTTCTATCAGTATCAGCACATAAGTTTTATGGACCTAAAGGAATTGGTGCAGCAATCGTTCGGAAAGACGATATGGGTTTGTCTTTGAAGATAACGCCTCTTTTACATGGAGGTGCCCAGGAGAATGGTTATCGTAGTGGAACCCATGCAGTCCCATTAATTGTAGGAATGGGAAAGGCAGCAGAAATAGCTCATTCAAGGTTAGATGAAAATCTCCAGCAATTAACGAAACTTGAAGATAGGCTTAATCAATTGTTAATTCAACAATTTGGTGATGTCATTCATTTCAATAATGATAAACAAAACAAAATCCCTGGAATCTTAAGTGTTCAGTTTAAAGGTTTGAACAATGAGATTCTTTGCAAAGAGCTTGCACCAGTTATGGCGGTTTCAACAGGGTCTGCATGTAGTTCAAGTAAACCAAGTCATGTACTTCAAGAAATTGGTTGTTCCATGGAACAATTACGTTCAACTATTCGTTTTTCACTATCTCCTTATCAATCAGAAAAAGAGTTAGATGTCTTTTTAGAATTATAAAAAATCAGCATCGGATAAACCGATGCTGATTTTTTGTTAAGTCGTATATAAAGATTCGATTAAATCTTCTTTTTTGATATCACTTGTAATTTTATCGATATGATCTTTAATTTGTTGAATTGGTTGAAGTACTCCTCTAATACCAAATGCTTCTGGCAAATGAACTAATGTATGATCCTCTCGTTTTACGAGAGAAGCGCTTGGGACATCATGTTTGAAGGAAAGTACAATTCCATCTCCGAGGTAAGGTTCCAGAGAATCATCAATTATAAAATCTCCTTTTAATAAAGACGTTATGACTGATTGACGATTATTTTCAAAATCATAGTTTGTCCGTTCAGGCCAAAGTTCACTTTCATGAATCTTTTTAGCATTTGTCAGGAAGAGTTGAGCGAAGAAAAGACGATAATAGTCATTTTCAAACGTATCCCCAGTTTGATTGTAAAGATTAGTACGGAAAAGATCTTTTGTATGTTTTGTTTGCTCAATTGCTTTTTTTATTACACTCTCATCATTAATACCGATTTTCACTTCAACAGGGAAAAAGTGAAGTTTTAATCCAGTTGAAGATTCTTCAAGACCGATTAAAAGTAAGTCATCAGAATGAGTTCCAGAACGATTTAATGATTTTGCTGAAAATACACTATCGCGAGTAAATCCTGCAGCACCAGCAACTCTAAGGACTTCTTCAAGTGATATCGGAACCCATGTAATTGCAGGGTGATCAAACAAAGCAAGCGCATATCGAACAGCTGAAAGAATACTAAATTTCTCTCGACTAAAGTGTTTTCGTTTTTCAGGACTCTCAATACCACGGCGAATCATTTCAAGAAGCCATTCACCATTAATTGTATTAAAGGCTTTAATGGCCTGAACAATATGCTGATCCGTTGGTTCATGATGAATCATTTGATTCGATTTAAAGAATTCTTTTACAATTGACTGATATTGACCAGCTTTATTTGTAACGGTGATAGCATCATAACGGAATGATGAAGTGTACTGATCGCTGTAATGAATAACTAGTAAATCTTGATTTGTATTTTTATTACCATGAAAATATCCTAAATCTACTGTAGGTTCTATAAATGTTACCCAATGAGATTGTTCATAGATCTCATTAAACGTATCATCTGGTAAAACTTTCATCGAAGAAACTGCTACTGTTCCTTTTGAATAAGGATTGTTTCCTGCATCACGCATGTTGAAATTAAATTCATTCACAGAATATGCAATTTTCGCCAAGATTTCTTCTGAGTCAATTGGATATAACTTTGTTCCGAATCCGCTTAAATAAGAAGTCTTATTTATTGTTGCTGATAAAGTAGAATAGAGCCCACCTAAAGCCATACCAGTCTTCATATTATCCGCACGATCTGGATAAATGTTTTCTTTTCCTCTCATTTTATAAAAACTGATATGTGCATACTCAAAATCATTACTCTGGCTGAATCGATAAAATTTTAAGTTAGCACGAACAATTCGAATTAAGTCTTCAAATAAGTAATTACTACTTTTTTTCATCAAAGAACGAAGGTCATCGAATTGATTTTCAAGGTCATTGAAGAAATCATATTGAGAGAAGTCATCTAAGTCTTTATGTCCAGATTCGTGATGGTGATTATATAGACGAACTTCTACAGGAATTAGTTTGTCAGCACCATGTTTTTCTATTTGTTTGAACATCCAAGAAACAATACCTTTTAAAATAGGGCGTCCACTTGAAATTTCAATTATATTTAGTTTCAAAGAAGCTTTTGTTTCAGTATTAAAAAGAAAATCAAAATGATTAATAAATTGATTCATTTTATCAAATATAACTTTATCAAGAAATTTTTCAGCATCTACAATAGTGAGTTCATCGAGCGGTTTATATAAAATCCATTCTGGAGCAACATTTTGACTTTCTGGCTTATACCATTGTTGATTTTGACCATCAGGCTGATAACTCAAAAGTGGTAAGAGCGCATCAGGGCGCAAACGATTGATGATAGAGTAATTCACATGATTATTTTCTAACTGCTTATAAAGTTCAATTTGATAAGCAACATTCAATGGATGAAAAGGAGTTAGGAAAACCTGATTCTGATCAACTGAATAAATAGTTCCTAAACGATCAGTACCTAATCCGTCTTCCATCAATTTTTCATCTGTTTTGAGATTCTGGACCAACTGAAGATAGGCATTCAGGTAAGGAATAGCAACATTTAAATATTCTTCATTAACCTGCTCGTAAAAGGGGACACTGTTGATTCCTTTGAAATAATTAATAAATCGATTATACGTTTCACGTAATAAAAGATTTTGTATTTCGTACTCTTCATTAGAAAAAAGCTCACCATTCTGTATGATACCAGTAAACATACTGTCTTTAACCCAACGAATTTCTTGCTCTACGAATGAACGATATTCCGAATGATCATAAAACTGCTCATTCCCTATAATCAGACGTTTTCCTGAAACAAGAACAGAAGAAGATTTTTCTCGTTTCATTTGCCAAAGACGCATTCCAGTGATGGGATGAGGCTTATTTGGTAAATCAGAAATAAGCAACTCAATGGGGTTAAATTCATCAATCTGCAGATTGATTCTGAGAATTTGATCACCATCCATTAACTCAGGATCAAAAGAAAAAACGGCATTTGTCTCACTAGTTACCCGAATAATTTCTTTATCACTTGTTACTATAAATTCTTCAGGGTGTACAAAGTTAGGATCTCCGATGCGAATGACACCATCTGGATCTTCTAAAGAAAGAAATGGGGAATCGTCTGTCCAACCATTAGAATAAGATGCTTTGTAATTTCCAAGTACGTCTTCGCTAAAAGGAAGAACAGTTATATAAAAGTTATTCTTAAGACCAGTAATATGAAGATATTCGGCATGTAGGTTAAGCGGTTGATTTTCAAGTTCATCCAAAAGAATTCTTAATTTTTTTCCACTATGTTCAAATGAAACATTGGCTTGTCCCGAAATATTTTTGCTACGAGCACCAGAAGATTTAATACTTTTTGGCATTTTGTGATCGCCGTCGATATCAAACTCCAGTGTGAGCGTCATCTGATTTAACCCCTCCGGATTGAAAACAATAATATGACGATGCTTTCGACCGGCAGCAGTATTACTTTTAGGTAATTCCCAAACACTAATTTTTTTATTATGTTGCTTTGCTGAAATAGTTACAAGCTCAAATTTTTTCTTTGTTTGTTCAACGTATGAATTTACTTGAGAATAACTCAGCTCTTTCCAATCAGTTTCTTTTAGTTTTTTTTGCCCTTCAACCGTAAACTTTTTATCAAGAACTTTTTCTATATTGTAGAGATGATAATCTTGAATGATTTGGTAGAGTTCCTGATTTTCTTTAAGTCGCAATTCAATATTTTTTGTTCCTACATATTGAGTTAAGTCGTCTTTAAAAAATCCAAGTTTTTCATAATCATCTGTGGAAACTTTTCCTTTTGCTAGAACATCAAGGATAGGTTCAAAATCCATGAAATTTATATTACCAGTATCACCATGTTCTTCAATAAATTGAGATAAATAGAATGACATTAGTGCTTGATCAGACTCATTGAAAAGCTTCTGTCCTACATCCTTTTTTAAAGAATGAATCAAGGCTTTTACGTGAAGAGGCATTCCTTGCTTTTGTAAATTTCGACTTCCACCTTCTATACTATCTAGTTGATGAGGTAGTAACATTAAGAGTGCAGTATTTTTCCATCCTTCTTGTTGTTGACTTACTAAATTTCGTAACAATACTAAATAATCTGCTGTTACATCAGATGTTTGAGCAGCTAGTATCAATCTTATATTGCCATAGAGAATGGAATAAGAATGAAAAGGAGTTTGCTGTTCATGTGTATATTTAAAAGGACTTAAAAAGTCTGGTGAGATTTTATTTTGAACTGACGCAAGGAACTGTGTAACTTCTTCTTGATGGTCAAAACGAATAAAATATTTATCACCATTATTAGGTGGATGCTGAACAAAATAGTCATTAATGTGTAATGATAAATAGTCATAAAATTGATTTGACATATTGTGCCTCCCCGCTGTCACTCATTTTAATGAGTAAGTTCATTTTTTCTAACGTATTTTCAAATTCAATACGACTATAGCGATCCAAGAAAACTCCTCTTCTTTCAAGTTCTGAATAAACATCCTGAAGGCGCATTTTTGAAGATCGAACAATAACTATAAGGAACATAGTGAGCATTTCTTGATTAAGTGAAAAAACATTCCCATTTCGTCCCCGTTGTTTTACGATTCGAGTTTTGGCGATTTCAGTAACAGCATTTCCATAACGTCCTTGAGGAGCTTCAGGAGAAGAAACTGCCATAACAGAAATTAATTGCTTAACAGAATCTGAAAATGTTTTACTTTTTGTAATTTGACGTTGAAGTTTTGATTTTTCAATGATGTAAGTAGATTGCGCATCTACTTCTTCTAACCACACACCTTGTTCTTCACTTGAAAGTTGATCAAATATTGATTTAATTGTAGGAAATTCCATCATTGTTTCCGATTCTAAATTTCTTGTATTGCAACTCAATTGAGCTAATGTAAGCTGTGTGCTAAATAATTTACTAGCCATTTCTTCCAAGTATTTAAATCCCTTGCGCACAGCATCGCGCCTGCTTGAAACAGTAGGTTCCCAATCGAGTGTGAAATAAAGTTGCTCTACATTTCCTTTGTTGTAATCAGCATGTTCAAGTAATGAAAGTTTAATAATGTTTTGACTCAGTAAGAAAAATGTATAGTAGTAAGTTACTAAGTCAGCATATTTGATAAAGAAATCTGGATGATTTCTTAAAAATAATAAATCATCTGTAAACAGTTCACCTAACCAAGGTAGTTTATGATCGAATGTTGTAAGCGATTTTTCTCTTTTTTCTGGAAGCGGTTTAAAATTTTTCGTGATATTTTGTAAGACATCGTTCTCTTCATTAGCATTAAACATATTCTGAAGTGATGTATGATCTTTGCACAAATCATAAAGATAATCTGAAATTTTAAAAGTACGATTTTTTAAATCTACTCGTTCTAAGTGCAATAACATATTTGGATGTTGGAGTTGTTGCTTTGTTTCTCCTGTGATTACTAATTCGTTTAGTAAAGCAATAAATTCATCATGATCTTTAGGCTCAATAGACATCTCATTTAAAAGTGGTTCGAAATCATTCGTTTGAGTTCCAACTGAATATTCACCTTTATATCCACTAATTAAACGAGCAAAAGAAGCAAATTCTCCTGTCCAATTTTCTTTAAAAGTTTCATCAACTTTTAATTTGGTAGCATTAGTGTTAAAAGGGAACATTTGACGGAATGCATTCAAATCTCTCTTTTTACTTGTAATAACTTTTTTTTCAATAATTCCTCTTTGCAGTTCCATGTTAATCCTCCGCTGTTCCCATATGTTTAAAGGTTTTAGTACCGAAGCGATCCTGACTTAATAAATATGCTTGTTTAGAGTCTTCAGTCACAATCATTACCTCTGATGGGGATGTACACATTTCATGAATTTTCTCTGCGAACTCTAAAAATTTAATAGATCGATGATCATCTTCTTTAGTAGGACGATATCCATCCTGAATATCCATGAATAATTGGAATAATGGATAGTCGATTTCAAGCTCAGCTAAGTTAGTCTCGTTACCTTTTTTATTGAAGTGTAAGAGGATAGTCGGGCTAAACTTACTTAGAATACTTTCTGTACTTGATTTAATCTTTGTTGGATTACCTTCAATTTCAGCTTTAAAAGCAAGACGATGACGATTTGTAATTTTTTTTGTATATACATAATAAGGTTTTGGAGAGCCAAACCACTTGTAGTAAGCTGAGCTACTTATTTCATAGAGCGGCTGCAAAAGCCGAGTATTTCCTTTGTTGTATTGGTAGAGAAAATGAAGGTAATTTCGATAGACTGAATCTTGAATTGTTTCTGCAAATTCTGAATTACTTAAAACCATCAATCTAATCAATTGCCCTGTCCATTCTTGAATGCTGTCTACTTGAGCTGGTGAGTAAAAGGCTTGAGCATTTTCGTCTAAGTGTTCTAATATTTCATCTACATCTCCACCGGTATAAAGTGAAAGATATAAGTCATCAACAGTACGATGACGTGTTCTTAAAGGATCGAGTTGGGCTATTTGAGTCAATAATTTTGAGCGTTCTGGACGATTAAATAACTGCTCAGGTAAACCATTTTCGAGCATTATAGAAGGTTTAACAGAAACATGTTTTAATTCGTTCCAGTTCACAGGAATCAATAAGTCAGAAATTAGATTGAAAAAGGCACGGACAGAGATCAATTCGTGATGCTTTACAATCAACTCAATTAACACTTGGACAATTTGATCTTGTATATTTTTTTGGCTTAACAATGCGTAGTTACGATGTAAAATCGTATCAACTTCATTTTCTCTATCAACTCGATATGCATCGTAAAAAGGATTTTCTGGAGAGTCAGAACAAATTTTCTCAAGAAGATCAGAGTAAAATGAAGACTTTGGACCATTATCAGTTAGCTCATAAGATTGATAACTTGAAAAACTAAATAATGTAAAAAAACTCGAAGATATGCTAATAGTTTTCCCCGGTTTAAGAACATTTGTTTGCTCTACAAATTCTCGAAGTGATGAGTAAGTATATTCGGAATCTTCTTTTGTATGATCAAGAAATTTAGCAAGCATTCCAATATTGATAGCAAGAATCATTTTTGATGAACTTAAATTATTTTGTAAAGATTGATCCGAAAAATCTTTAAGTCGTTCCAACAAAGTATCAACAGCATTTTTCGTAGGGTCAAAGCTTTCTGTAGCATCATTGTAGACTTTGTAATCAGAAAGAAGATCAGGGTGTTTCTTTTGTATATAACTCAATAAATGAGATTTCCCATCACCTACATTTCCACATAGTAGGATGAGGCGATTTTCATGGCTATTTGTCAACTGTTCGACAAGTTCTACCTGGATTTTACGATCAACATGCAAATAATTACTTAATTCATTTAATGGATCGTTACCATTTTCCACTGCATCTTTAGACGTTTCTTGTAAGCGAGAAATATAAGTGAAGAGATAATTATCATTAACTTCTTCATTTAAATAAGAAAAAGCAGGTCGTTTGATATCTTCAACTTGTATATGATCTTCAGGTATAGCGGGAGGCGCAGTCAAACCAACGTCATCAAGTAATCTCATGAAAAGTTCTTTCATACTTTGATCGTCCATTGGTGATGAAGTTACAGGAACAGACGGTAACGTATAGTGAGGAATATTTGGCATATCAAAATGTCGTGTACAATAGTCGACTGAAATATCAAACATAGCTTTATGTACACGAGTCAAATGAATGCTGCTTTCCGTTGAATGATTATGAACAGCATTATTTCCAAGCTTTCGTATATAGTGTAAATCATCAATTGATTTGCTTGACAGGGTATGTGCTCCCTGAAGTGATCGAATCATCTCTACTAAAGATCCTTGATCTAACTTTTTTCGCCAAACCATATCTTTTGCGAGCTCTTCAATGAATTTACGTGAATATGTTAACGCAGCATCCGAATCAATATAATATTGGCGTTCCATATCGAGTGCTAATTTAAAGGCATCTTCGTTCCACTCTTTTAAAAAATCAAAAGTACTTTCACTCATTGCTTTTACTCCTTATATAAAATCGATTTATTATTTATTGAGACTAACAATAGAAAAAATAACAATTTTTTGCTAAAAAGATTACAATCAAAGTATAACAAAAATTTTCTTTCTGATGATGGAGTTGAGAAAATTATGCAATCTACATCCTATGAAATACCAAAGTGGCTGACTCTTCATCCTTATCAAGAACAAGCAATTAAAAGCTGGCAAGATAACAATTATCAGGGATTATTTGAGATGGCCACAGGGACAGGAAAAACACTAACAGCTCTTTCAGCTGCATGCAAATTATTCCAAGAAAAAAAACGATTAGCTATTATTATTGTATGTCCGCTGATTGATTTGGTAGATCAATGGGCGAAAAATGCGGAAGAATTTGGACTACAACCAATACGTATTTATCAAAATAGAAAGCAATGGTTTGATTTAACAAGTAGTGAAATCACTCAATATAATATAGAGAATCAGGATGTACTATGTTTTATTACAACAATGCAAACTTTAAAAATGTCTAAAGATGTACAACTACAATTGGGAAGACTTTCAAAAGAAAGTTTAATCATTGTTGATGAAGCACATAATATAGGAACTTCAAGATCAATTGAATCGTTACCAAGTCATTTTAAATATCGACTAGCTTTATCAGCTACTCCAAGACGATGGAATGATGATGACGGAACAGATGCTATTTTTTCCTATTTCGGTGGTGAACCTATTTTTAAATATGAGTTGCGTGACGCTATTCATGCAGGTTATTTAACTCCATATTATTATTATCCACAAATTGTAGTTTTAACTGAATCAGAAAGAGAAGAATATATGGAGTTAAGTAAAAAAATCGCCAAGCTATTTGCTTCTCAAGGAGAAGACACTAAAAATGAATATCTAGAACAGCTTTTAATAAAGCGTGCTCGATTAGTCAACAGTGCTGAAAATAAAGAAGGATTACTTAAAGAATTATTAAAAAAGCAAAAGAATGATGGAGAAATGAGACATACAATTGTTTATTGTGGTGATCAAAAAAAAGAAGGCGAACGACAAGTGGATCGACTTGTTCAAATGATGGGAAAGGAATTAGGGGTTTACAGCAGCAGTTATACGTCTCACGAAAATAATAAACAAAGACGGGACTTACTTAGTCAATTTGACTCTGGGGAAATTGAGGCACTCATTGCTATTAGATGTTTAGATGAAGGTGTTGATGTTCCAAATACTCGAACTGCATATATTTTGGCAAGTAGTTCTAATCCAAAAGAATTTATTCAACGAAGAGGTCGAGTATTGAGAAAAGCACGTGGAAAAGAATTTGCTATTCTATATGATTTTATTGTTATTTCTCAGGAAATTTCAGATACAAATCAATTGCCTGATGCGGATTTTAATATTGAACGGAGTTTACTCGAAAAAGAGCTAAAGAGAGTTCAAGAATTTGCTTCTCTAGCAATTAATGGGCCACAAGCTGCGCAGACATTACTTGAATTGAAAATTTTATATAACTTACAACATTTATAAGTAAGGGGCGAGTATAAATGGATGAACAAAGAACATTACAAGATATTCTTGAAGAAGAATTTAATGATTTCAGCAATGAAGAAAAATTAGTATTCTCAAAAATTCTAAATTTAGAGGATACTTATTTAAGTACAAAAAGTGGGACTAACGGAGAAATTGTAGGAGAAATTGTACGTCTTCTGAAAGGGTTGTATAACTAATGATTATAAAAAAAATAGTATTAAATAATTTTAGACAGTACTATGGTGAACAGTCTTTAAGCTTTGCCTATGGAGAAACCGATAATGTAACAGTTATACATGGTGAAAATGGATCTGGAAAGACTGCATTAATTAACGCTTTTCTGTGGGTTTTATATGGAAAACCTCTTAACTTACCAAATCCGAACGAAATTATAAATAGAAGATTTGCTCGAGAATCTATGTTAGTTGGACTATCCGAAATTAGTACCTCAGTAAAGCTTTTTTTTAACGATGGAAATCATCAATTTGAGATTGAACGATTTTTAAATCATAAATTTGATGGAGTTACTTATACACCCTTTAAAAAATCAGAAGTGCTTTTGAAAAGAATTAATGAACTAGGTGAAGGTGAAATCATAAAAAGTGTTACCGATACAATCGATAAAATTATTCCGCAAAAATTAAGCTCTTTTTTCTTTTTTGATGGAGAAAGAATTGATAATTTAGGTAAACAAAGAGCAAAAACTGAAATTAAGGATTCAATTAAATTAATGATGGGTCTCGATTTATTTGTATCAGCTAAAAAAGATCTGCGATCAGCTAAAAATAGACTTCAAGGAGAGCTTGCGCAGAAAAATGGAGGAGAATATGAAGAGCTAATAAATAAAAGGGGAGTTCTATACACTGAAAAAGAGACGATAGAAAAAAAACTTTTAGATACTAGAGACAACACAATAGCATTACAAGAAGAAATTAAAGTGATTGATGAGAAGCTACAAGCGGATGCAGAAATTGGTGCATTACAAATTGAATATGATTCAAAGAAAAAAGAATTAGAACGATTACAAAAAAATCTAACTTTAATCGAAACTGAGTTAGCAAAGTTATTAAGTAATAATGGCCATCTTGTCATTGCTCTACCATTGATTCAACAGATTGAACTCAAATCTGAAAACGATGATCGAATTGAGTCTTATATAGATGAAGAATTCCTAGAAAAACTCGAACAAGAAGAAATTTGTATCTGTGGTCGTCCTATTTCAGAACATGAAAAAGAACATATTATGCATTTGAGAAAGTCGTCCATTTATTCACAAGATAATGGGATTAATGTTTTGCATAAAAAAATGAGTATTATTAAAGAAAAAAGAAACGGCATATTTGAACAAGTACGTGCTTACTCAAATCAAAGAAATCAGCAACTCAAAGATATCATGACAGTACAGCAAGAAATTGCAGAGCTAAATATAAGTAAGAGTACGAGAAACAATCCAGAACTAGTTGATTTGCAAAAAAAGTTTACACAACTTGAAAGTTCTATTCAAGAACAAAAAGCAATGATTATCTATTACGAAAAACAACGGGAAGAATTAACTGTAAAAGTTGATTTACTCGAAAAACAGATCATAAAAAAAGAAAGAGAAAATTTAAAGGAGTTAAATCTTCAAAATAGCTTAAATACAGCAATGAAATTTGAAAACGTGATTGGCCGCCTTCTTAAATTTCAGGAGGAAGATATAAGAAAACGTCTTGCCTTTCAAATTAAAGAAGTATTCTCTAAATTCCTACGGAAAAATTACAATGTAACAATGACAAATGAATATGAATTGATTGTTACTGATAGTGGACATGAAGAAGTAGGAATGTCTCAAGGAGAAGGACAACTAACAAGTCTTGCATTTATTGGTGCTATCGTTGATATGCAACGTAAAAAAGCAGAAAAACCGAATGGGGGTCTTCAAATAAAAGGTGCGAATATGAAAGCCGTATATCCACTTGTGATGGATTCTCCGTTTGGTGCACTAGACGCGGATCACAGAAAACGTGTTGCAGAAGGTATACATCAGCTATCTGACCAAGTAATCGTCATTGTATCTACCTCTCAATGGGACGGTGAAGTAGAGAGTCAGTTAAATAAGCATGCAGGTAAAGAATATACACTCCGTTACATTGAAGACAACAATAATTTAGAATATACACAAATATTGGAGGGAAGAATCTAAGATGAGACTATCCCGGAGTTTGGAACAACAACGTGAATACGATGAATTACATCGTGATGGAGAGTTCGGCTTTTTCAATACGTTCAAAGATATTTTTATGGCGGGACTAATGATAGGGCGTGAAACCGGAAAAATTATTTCATTTAAAAGAGGGAAGAATGCAGAAGCTTTCAACGAATCTGTTTTTTCAAGTGATGATGAGCTTCTAATTAATTCAATTATTTACGATGAATTTGGAGAAGTTGAGCCTAGTAAAGAAGAGCTTCAAAGAATCGAAAATTATGCTGCGGGTGGAGTTTCTTATCTTTATGAAATATTGATTAAGAATAGTGGAAGCAACGCTATAGATCGATATATTGAATTATTATATGATTTCAAGGATGAGGAGTCTTTAGAGAACTATAGAAACCGTCTAGTAACAGAAACTCTCTATAAAGATCATCTTTAATGTTAGCGAGTAAAAATCTAAACTTTTGCTAATTATATATAAAGTTTAGAGGTTATTAATTCAAAATCTATAGACTAAATCTATGTGGAATCGGATATTTGAATAAATGTTTTTTTATAATTAAATTAAAGGAGGAGATAAGTATGTCAAAAAAAGAAATAGAAGAATTTGATCAATGTTTTGTAGTACAAACATCGATGGATTTAAATGTAGGTCTATACGTAGTAGAAGATGATATTTTCGAAGGGAAAGTTTTAGAGGGAACTCTTGAAAATGCAATGAGATTTGAATCATTTCAAAATGCAGAAGAGTTTCTAAAAGAAATGAAACAAAATCAAATTGAAGGTGAAATTAAAACTGCTCGATTATATATTTCTATTGATTAAACTTCAACAGTAGTAATGTATGAGTCAAATACATATACTTATAAATTGAAACGACCTGACTTTTGAAGCCAGGTCGTTCGTTTTACACCGTCACTTCACTCACTTCGTGATTCAGTTGCCATTGAACACCAAACGGATCTTCGACGATGCCGTAGGCTTCACTCCAAAACGTTTTTTGGATCGGCATGATGAAGTTGCCGTCTTGCGCGAGCTTATCGAATGTCTCGTGAATGACTTGGACGTCTGGCAGATGCAGGGCCAGCGTGACATTTTGTCCGATCGTCACTGGATCCTGTGGCATGGCATCGGAAAACATGACGCGCGTCCCGTGAACAATCAATTGCGAATGCAGGACAAGCAACTGGACATCTTTTTCAAACGGTTGACCGTCCGGACCATTGCCGGGACCAAACTCCATGATGTCGGGAATGTCCTGGCCGAAGACTTTGGCATAGTAATGAATCGCCTCACGGGTATTACCGTTGAACACAAGATAAGGGGTAATCGGCATAGTAATGCTCCTCTCCATTTTAAACACGGCTGACTGATATTTATAGTATACCAAACGTTTGTTCTTATTTAAAGGTTTCTCGAGTACAAAATGAAAGCGATATCATTTATTTTGCGAATTCCGATTAAATTCTAAAAAAATGGTTGTATCTTTCCAAATCACCGTCTATACTAAATTTATCGAAAGCGCTTTCGGTGAAATGGAGTGGTTACATGGGTACAATTTATGATTTAGCGAAAATAACCGGTTTTTCGATCACCACGGTCTCAAAAGCCTTAAATAACTATTCCGATGTCAGTGAGAAGACGAAAGCAAAAATCGTTCAGGCAGCAGCCGATATGGGCTACCTGCCGAACGCCCACGCCCAGTCGCTCTCGACGAAACGATCTTGGACAATCGGCGTCATGTTCTCGGAAGCACATGGAGTCGGAATGATGCATCCGTTCTTTAACGCGATCATCGAAAGTTTCCGAAAAGCAACAGAGCAACAAGGCTATGACTTAATCTTCGCTTCACGGAATCTGCGTAATCGGGACATGAGTTATCTCGAGCACTTTCGGCATCGGGCGGTCGACGGCATCGTCGTCATCTGTTCCGATCAAATGGACCAACACGTTCAGGAACTGATTCAAAGTACGATTCCAATCGTTGTTGTTGATATGGACAGTACGGATTGCAGTGTCGTTTTCTCGGATAATCTGACCGGCGGCGCACTTGCCGTTAATCACTTACACCAGCTCGGTCATCGACTTATCGCCCATATCGCAGGGGATAGTACGACTGACGCAGGATCGGCTCGGATTGAAGGGTACAAACAAGCAATGGGATGCTTAGGATTACCGATTCCTGATGAATATATCGTCAGCGGAGGATTCTTTTCGGTCGAAGAAGGAAAACAGGCAATGCAAGAGTTACTCGCACTGCCGGAACAACCAACGGCTGTCTTTGTTGCAGGTGACCAAATGGCCATCGGTGCCATTGACGCAATTCATGAAGCTGGCTTACGGATTCCGGAAGATATTTCGATTGTTGGCTATGACGACATCGAACTGGCTAAGTTCATTACACCAAAGCTGACAACGGTCCGGCAAGATACGGATACGATCGGACAGCATGCAGCGAACCTTTTAATCGAACAGATCGTCAACAAAAAGCGGGTCATGACGACGGATATCATTCCGGTCGACTTGATCGTCCGCCAGTCGACGGGACCTGTCAAAGCATAATCACTTTTTCGAAATCGCTCTCGCAGGTTGTCTTCGAGAAAACGCGAGAGCGGTTTCGAAATCCATACTATATTTTTTGTACGTTTCCGAAAGGGCTTTCGGAACTTTTTTCAGACCATTTACGAAAGCGCTTTCGATATTTTTGAATAATAAATGAGACCGCTTACTTAGTGGGCTACTAAAACAAGACGAGGATGGGATGACATGAAGAAGAAGTTTGTCAGCGTATTAACAATCGGCGCATTAACAGCAAGCGTTTTAGCAGGATGTTCAGGCGGCGAAGAAGAAAAAACGAGCGGCGGCAAGGAAGTCTTGAAAATCTGGTCATTCACGGATGAGTTAAAAGAACCGATCAAAAAGTTCGAAGAGAAAAACGGCGTCAAAGTCGAATTGACAATCGTTCCGATCGCGGATTATCCAACAAAATTAAAACCGGCACTTGAGAGCGGCGTCGGCGCACCGGATATCTTCACAGGTGAGATTGCCTTCTTAAAACAATGGGTGGATGCTGGCTACTGGGCGAACCTCTCAGAAAAACCGTTTAACGCAGGCGAAGTTAAAGATGACTATATCCCGTATGTCTATGACATGGGGAAAGACAAAGATGGTAACGTCCGTGCCCTGTCATGGCAAACGACACCAGGTGGCGTCTACTACAAACGAAGCATCGCGAAAAAAGTTCTCGGCACAGATGATCCAAAAGAAATCGGTGCGATGATGAACTCGATGGACGGCGTCTTCGAAGTCGCTGAAAAGATGAAAGGCAAAGGCTACAAAATGTTCCCGGATGAAGGATCAATCCGTTGGTTCGCACAAGGCAATGAGCCGCAAGCCTGGGTCAACGACAAACAAGAACTCGTCGTGACAGAAGACAAGAAAAACTACATGGATTACGCAAAAGAATTACGGACAAAACAATACACAGCACTTGCGCCGGAATGGTCTCCATCATGGTTCGCCGGGATGGACAAGCCGGTTAAAGTCAAAGAAAACGGCAAAGAAACCGAAACAGAAATCTTCTCATATGTCCTTCCGACATGGGGCTTACACAGTGTCTTGAAAGAAAACGCGAAGAAATCAGCCGGTGACTGGGCTGTTACAAGCGGACCGAGCCCATACTTCTGGGGCGGTACATGGTTAGGTGTCTACAAAGATTCGAAGAAACAAAAGCTTGCATATGATTTCGTTAAGATGATGACGCAAGACGAAGAGTTCCTGACAGACTGGGCGAAAGAAACAGGCGACGTCCTCGCTTACAAACCGGTTACGGATAAAATCAAAACCGACTTCAAAGATGAGTTCCTCGGCGGACAGAACAACTACGAGTTCTTCCTCGATCAAGCAGACAAGATCACACCGGGAATCGTGACGAAGTACGACCAACAGCTCGACACATTGTACGGTGCGTCAGTCATGGAATATGTCCAAGGCAAAAAGTCGAAAGACGAAGCACTTGCTGAATTCTACAAAAAAGTCAAAAATGCGTATCCGGACGTTAAAGTACCGGAATAAGGAGTCTAGGTGGGGCGATCCTCGCTTCACCTTTTCTTATTTAAGAAAGGGGTTTGACCTGTGAAAAAACTTGATCGCCATGGTTATCTGTTCATCGTACCGTTTTGGATTGTCTTCTTGATCTTCAGCATCTATCCGGTCGCGCTGACGTTCTATTACAGTTTCACCAACTACACAGGCGCAGAAGGCGAACAACTCGTCGGACTCGCGAACTATACGCGTTTGCTCGGAGATACGTACTTCATTGAAGCGTTCTTCAATACGATCAAGATTTGGGGACTGAACTTCATCCTGCAAATCGGGGGAGCGTTAATGCTCGCTTTACTGTTCTCGGATTTACAGCTCAAGATAAAAGGTCTCGCATTTTTCCGCGCGACATTCTACTTGCCGAACTTGATCACAATCAGCTCGGTTGCCTTATTGTTTGGTATCCTGCTCGACTGGCAGCACGGTTCACTCAACATGATGCTGATGAAAATCGGTTTGATTTCCGAGCCAATCAACTGGTTGACACAACCGGTTACGGCACAAATTTCCGTTTCCCTCATCCTGACCTGGATGTGGCTCGGTCACTCGTTCATCGTCGTCATGGCCGGAGTATCCGGCATCTCGAAAGATTATTTCGAAGCGGCACTGATTGACGGTGCGACACGCTGGCAAATCTTCTCGCGGATCACATTACCGCTCTTAAAACCGATCCTGCTCTACATCATGATCACGTCATTGATCGGCGGACTGCAATTGTTCGATTTACCGATGTTGATCACGGATGGTGTCGGTGCGCCGGATGGTGCCCTGAACACGATGGTGCTTTATCTCTACAACCAAGCCTTTAAGTACAACAACTATGGCTACGCCGCTGCTGTCGCATACGGATTGTTTGCCATAACGCTCGTCTTTTCAATTATCGTCTTCAAAGGGATGTTCCGAAAAGAACGTTCACCGAAAGGAGCCTGACCGATGGAACGAAATGCAGAAGCACGTCGGATCGTGCCACAAACGGAGGATCAACCGGATCGTTCAGAACGTCCACTGAAATTGACACCACCCCCGAAACAGAAAAAAGCCTGGTTCGGCAAGAGTGTAATTTATATCGCGCTGATTGCTTTGACGATCGCCTGTATCATTCCGTTTTTGATGATGATCATCAACGCGACCCGCTCAAACGAAGAAGTCCTGTCTGGTTTCTCGTTGATTCCAGGAAACTCGCTCGCTGAAAACTATGCGGCTTTAAGTTCTTACGTCAACATCTGGTCCGGTTTCAAGAACAGTCTGATCATCGCCGTCCTCGTCACCGTCTTATCCGGTTACTTCTCGGCGATGACCGCATTCGGATTTGCGTTTTACCAGTTCAAAGGAAAAAATGTCCTGTTCGTCTTCATGCTCGTCATGATGATGATTCCGGGTCAACTCGGATTGATCGGATTTTACGAACTCAGCAAGAACTTAGGACTGCTCGACAGCTTCATCCCGTTGATCGTTCCGGCGATTGCCAGTCCGTTCACGGTGTTCTTCGTCCGTCAGTATTTACAGACGGTCATGCACCCGAGTTTGATTGAAGCAGCACGGATGGATGGTGCGAGCGAAATGCGCATCTTCCATACAATCGCCTTGCCGATGATGATGCCGGCCATCGCGACGATGTCGATCTTTACGTTCATCGGTTCATGGAACAACTACATTATGCCGCTCGTCCTGCTTTTCTCACCGGAAAAGTACACATTACCGGTTCTGATGGGCTTCCTCAAAGGATCACAGGTCGCAGAAAACCTGGGTTCACTCTATCTCGGAATCGCGATTTCCGTCGTACCGATCATGATCGCCTTCCTGTTCCTCTCGAAATACATCGTCAGCAGCATCTCAGCTGGTGCCGTCAAAGAATAAACTGTTAAAGGAGCTTACACCTATGAAATTTACACCGAATTTCGTCTTCGGGACGGCGACGTCTTCTTACCAAATCGAAGGCGCACACGATGAGGGCGGCCGAACGCCGTCGATCTGGGATACGTTCTGCGACACGGACGGAAAAGTTTTTGAAAAACATAACGGGGATGTCGCTTGCGATCATTACCACCGGTTTGAAGAAGACATCCAACACATTAAACAGTTAGGCGTCGATACGTACCGATTCTCGATTGCCTGGCCACGAATCTTCCCGAGCAAAGGGCAGTTCAATCCGGAAGGGATGGCCTTCTACAAGACACTGGCGACACGTCTCCAGGAAGAAGGCATTAAACCGGCGGTCACACTCTACCACTGGGATCTTCCGATGTGGGCGCACGAAGAAGGTGGCTGGGTCAACCGCGACTCGGTCGACTGGTTCCTCGACTTCGCCCGCGTCTGCTTTGAAGAGCTCGACGGGATCGTTGACTCGTGGATTACACACAACGAACCATGGTGTGCCGGTTTCTTAAGCTATCACCTCGGTCAACACGCACCGGGCCATACGGACATGAACGAAGCCGTCCGTGCCGTCCACCACATGCTGTTGTCACACGGAAAAGCTGTCGAGATGCTAAAAGGAGAGTTCAACTCAGCGACGCCGATCGGTATCACGTTGAACTTGGCACCGAAGTATGCGAAGACGGATTCCATCAACGATCAGATCGCGATGAACAATGCCGATGGGTACGCGAATCGCTGGTTCCTTGATCCAATCTTCAAAGGACAATATCCGGTCGACATGATGAACCTGTTCTCGAAATACGTGCACACGTACGATTTCATCCACGCGGGAGATCTCGCGACGATTTCGACGCCGTGTGATTTCTTCGGGATCAACTTCTACAGCCGGAACTTGGTGGAGTTCAGTGCTGCGAGTGACTTCTTACACAAAGACGCGTACTCGGATTACGACAAGACCGGCATGGGCTGGGATATCGCTCCAAGTGAATTCAAGGACTTGATCCGTCGCCTGCGTGCTGAATACACGGACTTACCAATCTTTATTACAGAGAACGGTGCTGCGTTCGACGATCAGCTCGTCGACGGCAAGATTCACGATCAAAATCGGATCGATTATGTCGCCCAGCATCTACAAGCGGTGTCTGACTTGAATGACGAAGGCATGAACATCGCCGGTTATTATCTCTGGTCGCTACTCGACAACTTCGAGTGGAGTTTCGGCTACGACAAACGATTCGGGATCATCTATGTTGATTTTGATACACAGGAACGAATCTGGAAAGACAGCGCGCATTGGTATGCGAATGTCATCCAGACGCATAAGGCAGCACTTCCGCAAGAAGCGTAACGTCGTCAAACAGGCAAGGTCGAATTGATCGTCTTGCCTGTTTTTTTATTCAAAAGGAGGAATTACAGATGAAGAAGTGGCTCGCAGTTGCCCTCGGAACCGGACTTGTCTTGTCCTACGCCGGGACCGGTCATGCCGAGAAAGCAGACAAAAAGGACAATACGAAATGGAAAATGGTCTGGTCGGATGAATTTACGAAACAACAGCTCGACCGGACGAAGTGGACCTACGACACCGGGAACTGGATCGTTGATCAAAATGGAAGCGCTATCAGTCCGGGGTGGGGAAATAACGAAAAACAATATTACACGGACAAAACCGATAATTCCTTTATCCGGGACGGCAAACTGGTCATCCGGGCCCAGGAAGAAAAAACAACGGACGCCCTTGGAACGTACGACTATACATCAGCAAAACTGAAAACCAAAGGCTTATTCAGCAAGACATACGGGCGTTACGAAATCAAAGCGAAACTACCGACCGGCAAAGGACTGTGGCCGGCGTTCTGGATGCTGCCGGAGCAGGACAAGTACGGCGCCTGGGCCTCGTCCGGTGAAATTGATGTCATGGAAGCCTGGGGCAGTCAACCGGACAAAGTCGCGGGGACGATTCACTATGGTGAAAACTGGCCGAACAATAAATACACCGGCAAGGACTATCATTTCCCGGACGGCGGACGGATTGACCAGTGGCATACGTATGCGGTCGAGTGGGAGCCGGGCGAACTGCGCTGGTATGTTGACGGTAACCTCTATCAAACACAAAGCGACTGGTACAGCAAAGGCAAAAACACAGCAACGAACTACAGTTACCCGGCACCGTTCGACCAAAACTTCTATCTCGTGATGAACCTTGCCGTCGGCGGCTGGTTTGACGGGGAAGTTGACGAAACGACGAAGTTCCCGGCGGAAATGGAAGTCGACTATGTCCGCGTCTACAATTTACAGAACCGTGATTACCGCGAACCGGTCGAGCCGGTGTATGAAGACGTGACGTTACCGGACGGCGCGAAACAGCCGTTAGCTGACGGGAACCTCGTCTATGATCAAGCGTACGAAAAAGCGATTAAAACGATTACCGACGGGGCACAAGTCCTTGATCCGACGTACTGGAACTATGTGACGTTACCGGACTTCGGCGGGAAGGGATCAGTCAACGTGACGGAGCAGGACGGAACCCGCTTCGCGAATGTCACGATTGACCAACCGGGGGCGCAAAACTATGCCCACCAGTTGATCCAAAAGATTTCCCTCGCCCAAGGCGGACGCTATGAAGTCAGCTTTGACGCCAGCAGTGAAGAAGCGCGGATGATCGTTGCGAAAGTCGGCGGCGGAGCGGAACGCGGCTACACGAAATATTCGAATGAAGAAGTCATCGATTTGACACCAACCGTCAAACGGCATACGTTCACATTCGACATGGCAGCAGAAACGGATCTTGCGGCACGCCTCGAGTTTAACCTCGGTCTGGCTAAAGCCGGCGTCAAGATCGGCAATGTCCGCGTCGAACAGGTACCGCGCGGTGAACTCGATGAAACGGCAACGAAACCTGCTTTACCGGACGGCAATCAGATTTACAATGGCACGTTTGACCAAGGCGCGATGGACCGTCTGACGTACTGGCAGTTTGATGCCGGTCAGACCAAAGGCACGGGAACCGTTGATCCGGCGACACGTGACTTTACATTTAAAACAAAAGCACAGACGAAAAAGGGACAACCGTCGACGCTGACGCAACGTGGTGTCCAGTTGCAGGAAAACCATCAGTATATCTTACGTTTTAAAGCGAAAGCCGAACGGATCAAACAGTTGCAAGTCAAGTTGACTAATGCGGACGGAACGGTTTCTTATCTGCCGACGCATGACGTACCGCTGACAAAATCGGCAACGACAGTCGAAGTACCGTTTACGATGACGCAAGCGACGGATTTGAACAGCCAACTCCAGTTCAACTTCGGAACGGCAAAAGGCGAAGTGACGCTCGATGACGTTGAGTTGATGAATGTCACACCGGTCGAGGTCGATCGGTCGCCGCTCAAAAACGGTTCGTTTGCCGACGGACTGAACTTCTGGAGTTCGTATATCCATTATGACGCGCAAGCAGCAGTCTCGACGGTCAATGAGGCAGCAAAACTTGCCATCACGTCAGAAGGACAGGAACCATGGAGCGTCCTGCTGGAGCAAGGCAACTTACAGCTCGTCAAAGGGCAGACGTACCAGTTGACGTTCAAGGCATCGTCGACAGTCGCCCGACCACTGGAAGTGACGGTCGAAAATGCAGCGTATACACGTTACTTCAGTCAGATTGTCGAGCTCGGGACGGAAGCAAAAACGTATCAGTTTGACTTTACGCTCGAACAAGACGATACAGCCGGGTTGAAGTTCTTGCTCGGCAAGGCAGCCGGTTCTCCGTTTGCCGCGCATGACGTGACGATTGATGATGTGAAACTGGAAGTGAAGTAAAAGGCGTATAATCAAAATAAAAGCATCCAGGACTGCCCTCGTTTCGATATATGAGGAAAGACTTGGATGTTTTATTTTTTTTGTGTTAAAAGGGATTTAAAACCAATTAAGAGAAAATAGCACTAATGAGATTTCACACTTAGGAGGAACACCATCATGGTTCGTTCGACAAAACAGTATCTCGCTTTATTTGCCGTACTTTTGCTTGCGACAATCGGTATCAATGCCTGGCCGGCGAGTATTCATCCCGACGGTACGATTGGTCTGCTTCAAATCGTGTCTTCGCTTGCCTGGCTGGTCTTTTTAATTGGTTCGGCAATGCTCGTACGCGAAGAAAAGACGCTTTTGTTTGTGTTCTATTATCTCAGCTTCGGGTTTGTTGCCGGCACCGTGGTCTATTTGGTGACGTTCTTTGAGCGGTACTGGTTGGGCGAACTTTGGTTTGATCTCGTCTCGGGTATTCAATATCCGTTCTATTATCTGTTTGCGGTCCCGCTGTTTGGGTTCAATGTCTGGTTAGACGTCTTATACGGACAGTTTGCGCTGTTTGCCGGGTTTGCCTACATCGTACTAGCGATTGGTGTCAGTGTCCGGTCCAAAAAGCTCGAAGCCAAACGACTCCGGTACTGATTGCCGGATAGTTGAAAAGCACGCCGTGGCGCGCTTTTTTCAGTTACTGCTGACTGATGCTCAGGTACGGAGCGGGATGAGCTGATGGTGCAGGATGGATTCAATCAAGGCGACTGTCTCAAACGTCGCTGCGTAATCAACCGTTTCGTGTTCGGTATGCTCATGTTTGTATCCGACGGACAGGTTGACAGAAGGGATGCCGAAGCCGGCAAATACCTTGGCATCACTTGATCCGCCGTTCGTGGTCGTCTTCCAGTCGGGCATTCCGGCGAGACGTCCTGCTTCTTCAAACAACGAACCGAAATCGGACGGACAGAACGGAATCAGGTTTCGGCAGGCTGTGACGATATCACGCGTTCCCCGGCGGTCGACGACGATGGCAGCATCGACATCTTGAATGAAAGCGGGGGCGATGCCTTCCGCACCGCGACATCCGATTTCTTCCTGAACGGTAAAAGCGAGTTTCAGGGTGCCGGAGAAGTTTGTATTTTGCACACGATCGACGACTTCGAGAATCGCCGTGATGCCGGCTCGATCATCTGCTCCGAGGGTACCGCTTGAGCTGCGCAGGGTCGTCCCGTCTTCGAGGATGGTCCGGTGTTCGTCCTTTAATTCAAACGTGTCCATATGAGCCGACAGCAGCACGGTCGGTCCGACACCACACTGGATGGTCGCAAGAACATTTCCTTGCTTATCGGTATACAGGAAATCCGTGCTCGATCTTAAGTGATTGCGGAGATGCATCGCGACCAGTCGCTCCCGTTTGCTGACACCCGGGATATCAAGCCATGTCAGCAGTCGATGTTTAAATTGTTCGAGTTGTAAGGTATGGAGATAGCTCCGGTCTTCGGACAACCGGTAAAGACGCTCCGCTAAGGATAGTAAAGAAGAAAATCCACTTTTCCGGTAATCGAGTTGTAACGTCAGACGCGTCAAATGAATCGTCATTTGGTGTGGCAACGCAAGGTTAAGCATCTGCCACTGTTCAAGGGATGGAAGTTATTTTAACGTAACGGAAGCCCGTCCGCGGCCATGTCCGTCGCAACAAGACAACGTCGTGATGTCGAGAGCGTTCAGCCAACGGACGATGCCCCGGATATATGGATCAAAGGATTGGTAAGGTAAATCATTTGTCGAAGGATCAAGCATCGCTTCACGGCCCGGTAAATCACTAAAAGGAACCTGCTGAATCCACTCGATCAGCCGACGATCGCTCCAGTCTTCAACCGGATATTGTAAAATAGAGTCAGTCAAACAGGCGACGTGCGTTTTGCTGAATCGGTCTTCCCGGTTTAGACCGTGTCGTGCTAATAGAATCGTTGAATTAGTCATTTCAAACAGCTCCTTGTTTTGTAGGTTGTTTTTAGTTTAGCAAGGGAGCTGTGACAGGCTGTCACACGTCAAAAATGAAGGAGTCACAGGGAATGGAACTGTCAGGATATTTGGAAGCGCAACGAATCCGCCGGGAATTACCGAACGAAACCCAAGAGGAACGGGTTATCAAGCGTCAAGCACACCTTAACTTACTTGTTCGTCAGGCAGAATTCTACAAGCTGTCGGACACGCCGGATTATCGTCAGGCTAAAAGGTGGTTACTGGACGCCATTAAAATGGAGAAACATCATCCGATTGCGAATTATCGATTAGGTTATATTTTGTATCGTGAACGTGAGTATGAACAAGCTGCCTATCATTTAAAAATAGCAGTCGATGGAACACGGACAGACATCTTAAGTGATACACAACTAATCTTAGCGAATACCTTTCTCGTGAATTGTGGAGTGGCGATAACACGGGAGGCGTTACAGAAGCTTGAAGATTTGGAATCGCAAATCGAAGGTGACATCGATCAAACACGGATTGACCGTTATCGCGCAGAAATGATCGTGCAGGATGAGTACGTCCTGGACCGGATCTATTACCGGAAAATCTCGCCAGGTCGTGAAACGATCATCAATGAAGAAACGTTTCATGAGACGAAACCGGAGAAGGATGAACTATTACTAAAAAGTTCGGATGACGGGAAAATGTTATATGTAGCCGGTCAATCAAGTGACATGTTAAATCAACATATGTTTTTGACCCTCGTATTATTAAATCAATCCATGTTTCAGACGTATCCCGTCCTGCAATCTGCCTTATCTGAGCTAAGTGGACAGGATATCACGTATGACCATATGCGGCAGTTGATTCGAAGAATCCGTGAACGTTTTGGAAAGCTTAATTTGATTGAAGCGAAAGCAGTGATGCTTCCGGAATCATCACGTTCTGTTCAAGGATTTCGGATTCACCCAAACTGGACGGTGACCATCCTTTGTCGAGCGGATGATTTTATTTCAAAATAAGCAATTCTACAATTACATTACTAAAAAAACTCCATGAAAAAGACAGAATGGTTTTAGATAAACCAAACTGCAATTTCATAGAGTTTTTTGAAATACATATGAAGTTAGATTATCGCTCGCAAGCAAAATTGTCTTTATCCCGATCCATTTTTGATTGGTAAGCGGGGTGAGTTGAGGGAACACCATTTGGATAGACCTGGGTCAGTTCTGTACAGTTCGCAAAGGATGTATTAGCTCTGGCTTTAGCGTCAGCTCTGGCTTTAGCGTCAGCTCTGGCTTTAGCGTCAGCTCTGGCTTTAGCGTCAGCTCTGGCTTTAGCGTCGGCTCTGGCTTTAGCGTCAGCTCTGGCTTTAGCGTCAGCTCTGGCTTTAGCGTCGGCTTTGGCTTTAGCGTCAGCTCTGGCTTTAGCGTCGGCTTTGGCTTTAGCGTCAGCTCTGGCTTTAGCGTCGGCTTTGGCTTTAGCGTCGGCTTTGGCTTTAGCGTCAGCTTTGGCTTTAGCCTCAGCTTTGGCTTTAGCCTCGGCTTTGGCTTTAGCGTCGGCTTTGGCTTTAGCCTCGGCTTTGGCTTTAGCCTCGGCTTTGGCTTTAGCCTCGGCTTTGGCTTTAGCCTCGGCTTTGGCTTTAGCCTCGGCTTTCTCCTGATCATCATCTTTCTGCTCAGTCGTTACTTCATCTACATTTGATTCATCAGGTTTTTGAACTTTAGCCGGAGCAACCGATTTTGAGAGTGTATTAAGATCATTGGTTTCAGCCATGTCTGTACTAGGTAATTCAAAGGCTAATACAAAGAATGCAATTATTGTAGTAAGGATCATCCAAAGTAAGGGACGTTTTATAACAAACCTTTTCTTCCGTATTTTTTGGAAGAATTGATAAGTAAAAAATAAACTGACAAGAAATAAAATACTAGAGAAAATTGAAGTGGTTGTAATAGATACTATTAACAGCACGACAGTAAGAAGTGTAGTTAATATACCAAGTAATATGAGAAAAAATTTATTCATCCTTTTCACTCCTTTAATAATATATTATGTAAAACATAACATATTATTAAAAAATGGTAATCTGATTTTAAAAATCTAAACAAAATATGTGTTCATAAGAAATAAATGTTAAAAACGAGCCGTATATTTTAAACGAATCCTCTATAATTAAATTATCACTAAAATTTGGTATTTTAAAAACGAGGAGGAATGGACATGAATAAAGCAGTGAAACTTATCATGACCGGTGTACTTAGTCTTTCATTGATCAGCGTGACGTCGGCGGAAAGCCATGCAGCAACGAAAGCGAAGACATTCAAGAATTGTACAGAAATGCAGAAAACCTATAAAGGCGGCGTCGCCAAGAAAAAAGGTCTGAAAAACCGGACGGGATACGATAAGAACGGCAAAGCAATTTATAAAAAAACACAACATGCTGCCCACGTCAGTTTGGCGACCTATAACCTTAATAAATCAAAAGACCGTGACAAAGACGGCATCGCCTGCGAACGCTAAAAAAGACCCGCTTCCGATTTTTTCGGAAAGCGGGTCTTCGTCTGTTTAGTTGAAGTTTTTCTTGAGGAAGTCCGTTACTTCTTCCGGTGTTTTTGCGTTGGCACTGTGCAAGTGACCGAGTTTCTCGTTGTTTTGGAAGACGAGTAAACTTGGAATCCCCATGACGACATTGTCAGAAGCGATTTCCGGGAATTCATCCTTGTCGATCGTATAGATCGGCAGTTCGCTGAATTGTGATTCGACATCCGGCATGAAATAGTCCATCCGTTTGCAGTCCGGGCACCAGTCGGCTTCGAACTTAATGATGACCGGTGTTTCGCTTGCGATTAACTCTTTGAATGTATCTTCACTCTTAATGTAGTTACTCATGTGTTAGTTCCCCCTGTTGTTGGTGTGTATCTTTAGTCTACTGATTCGGGACGCAAGATGCACGGATTATGATTGAAAAGGAACCGGGTTCTGCAAAAATGTTGTAGAGCGAAGTAAGAAGAGTATGCGCAAATTGCACAAGAAGCACCAATACACGATTAAATATGATTTGCCTTTAGGAAACACTATTGGTCTTTTGTTAATTAACTAGTTTTAAGCAAAATGATTTCTATAGACCCACTTGATTTCGACCTGTTACGATGAGGTTTGCTAATCGACAGAGCGAGTGGGGGCGACAAAAATGGATCAACAAAAATATGATAATTTAAAGCTTGGTGAGCGTGGTGCCATGATCAGCATCATTGCTTATATTGTCTTATCGGTCATCAAATTGATTGTCGGCTACACGGCGGATTCAGCGGCGTTACGGGCAGACGGTTTAAACAATACGACGGATATCATCGCCTCAATTGCGGTTTTGATCGGATTACGAATCTCAAGACGTCCGGCAGATGATAATCATAAATACGGACACTGGAAAAGTGAGACGATTGCCTCGATGGTCGCTTCCTTCATTATGATGGCAGTTGGACTACAGGTCTTGATTGATACGGTTTCGACGTTGTTCGAAGGAAAGCAGGAGTCGCCGGATATCGTCGCGGCTTACGTCGGGATTGGTTCCGCCATCGTGATGTATTTCGTTTATCGTTACAACCGGAACTTATCACGGAAAATTGACAGCAAGGCCGTCATGGCGGCTGCGAAAGACAACTTATCCGATGCCTGGGTCAGTATCGGGACGACGATCGGGATTATTGGGTCACAGTTCGGGATGCCGTGGCTTGATATCGCAACAGCGATCATCGTCGGATTCTTGATCTGTAAAACGGCTTGGGATATTTTCTCGGAAGCGTCCCATGAATTGTCGGATGGATTTGATGAACAGAAGCTGAAGATGTATGAAGATGTGATTTTTGATTTAGAGGGTGTCAAAGGAATCAAGTCGATCAAGGGACGGAATTATGGGAATAATGAAGTCGTTGATGTCGTGATTCTTGTCAACTCGCAATTAAACGTCAACCAAGCCCATGATATCGCGACGAAAGTCGAAGATACGCTGACGGATGAATATGGTGTCTACGATATTCATGTCCATGTTGAGCCGGAATGAAGCAGATAAAAGGAACGATCGTCATCTGACGACCGTTCCTTTTTTTATTTAATGGAAAGGTTTATAGCCCATCACTGCAACGTTACGGAATTGCCTTGAAACAGGACCTTCAATGAATGAGATATCGGAAAATCCGTGTTTTCTTGCTGCAGGAAGGAGTTCGTCTTGGACTAGATCTCTCACGCCGGTCCAAATGACATCATTCTTACCATCACAAAAGGTGATAACGAAATGACCGCCTGGCTTTAATGCATGATAGAGAGCTGCTAAGGTACCGGAGATGTTTTCCCAAAAATAGAGTGTATGTATCGTAAATACCTTATCGAACTGTTCATTTTGAAACGCCAATTGATTTAAATCTCCATACAGTACCTTGACCCGATTGGATTGGATCGCCTCTTTGTTTCTTTCTTGTACCGAACGTAGCATAGCAGAAGAAGAATCGATACCGGTAATCTGTTTTGCTAATGATTGATGGACAAGTCGCTCGATGGCATAACCTGCCCCGCAGCCAAGTTCTAGAATGGTGTCATCTTGTTGGACGTTCAGCAGATTTACGGTCCACTCAGTCTCAGGTTGATGTTGTCTCACCATTTTTTCCCCGATGTATGTGCCAAACCGTCCTGTAGGATGTACATATTGCTGATCAATGAAACGTTTAATGGTGGCAATGATGGTGATTCGCTCCTTCCGCTTAGAAATTCCGTTCAATCGTTAAAGCCAGTGCCCCGAATTGTTTTTCGGATTCGCTTGAATAAATGGTATAGGTTGCGTTTAATAACTCCTCCATGGACCAGCCGATACAATCGATTTGTTCGAGCGGAATCTGTTCGTACAGTTCTCGAAAATCTTTGAATGATTGACGTGCAGTGACTTGGACAACTACCTGTTCATTCGTTGACAGGTTCGTGAATTCGATTTGATCCGCCACTTGAATCGCTTGGCGCTTTTGGTCGTTTAAACGAATTTCGACCACTTTTCTTCCGGAAACGATGAATTGAAAAGGTTCCTGGTATAACCCCATTTGATGTAACAAAGTAAGTTCTCCTTTTTAATGAATCCTTTAATTGTACGTTTCTTTCATTATACGTGAGATGAATCATATCCTCGTTGCAAATATGTGCATTTTCACATTGTTTCTGCGTTGACATTTGAGATAAATGAGCGTAATTTAATTTACATAGATAATCGTTCGATATGGAACGATTCGAAATGGAACACGGAGGTGGAAGGATGGAAACAGAGCAACGGGAGCCGGTTCGTTCAACGGCCATGATGCAGTCGTTTTGGAATGTGCAACGGCATCTTGTTCGGGCGGCGCATCAGACAGCGCAGGAAAATGGACTCAGTTTACCGCAATTTCACAGCTTAATGACGATTGCGCCAAGAAGTCCGATTACGCAAAAAGAGCTTGCCGCGCATACGCACTTACCGAAAAGCACGCTCAGTCAATCGATAGAAGGATTGGTGCAGTCGGAGTGGGTGATCCGGGAAACGAATCCGGACAACCGGCGGGAAGTCGTTTTACGTTTGAGTGATCACGGACGGCAATTCGTCGAAACGATCAAACAACAGGAGGCCGGGATGCAACAACGGCTCGAGCAGGTCCTCGATCAGATCGATCCCGCCGTCTTTGAACAGATGTTGCAGACCCATGCGCAGATTGCAGAAGGATTAAAAGAAATTTTGTCACCAGGAAACGGAGGCTGTACAGATGATTAAGCTACTCAAAAATCTGACGACCTATAAATGGGCAGTTTTTGCTGTCTTGATCCTCGTCTTCGCCCAGTCGATGTCAGATTTATATTTACCGACGTTGATGGCCGACATTATTGATAAAGGAGTCGTGACGGGGGATACGGCATACATTTGGAAAATCGGCGCCGTCATGCTCGGGATTACTGGACTTGGCGCGCTCGCGGCGATTGCTGCCAGCTACTATTCCTCGAAAGCCGCGATGGGACTCGGCCGCGACATTCGCCGGAAAGTCTTTAACCACGTCGAACGGTTTACGCTACAGGAGTTTGATCAACTCGGAACGGCTTCATTGATCACACGGACGACAAACGATATCACCCAAGTCCAGCAGGTCGTCATCATGATGCTGCGGATGGTCGTCAGTGCGCCGATCATGTTCGTCGGTGGACTGATCATGGCCGTCTCGAAAGATGCCAAACTGTCGCTTGTCATTGTCGCGGCGATGCCGGCGTTGGTCATTTCGATTTTATTGATTCTTTGGAAAGGGGTCCCGTTGTTCGGCCAAGTCCAAAAACGGCTCGACCGCTTGAATCTCGTTTTGCGGGAAAACCTGACCGGGATTCGTGTCATCCGGGCCTTTAACCGGGAATCCCAGGAAAAAGTCCGGCTGACAAAAGCGAATGCCGATTTGACGGACGTCTCGATCAAGGTCAATAAAATCATGGCCTTTTTGATGCCGGTCATGATGCTCGTGATGAACTTGACGGTCGTCGGTGTCATATGGTTCGGCGGTATCCGGATTAATAACGGCGGGATGCAAATCGGGGATTTGATGGCGTTCATTCAATACGTCATGCAAATCATGTTTGCTCTCGTCATGGCGTCCGTCATGTTCGTCATGATTCCCCGGGCGGCCGTCTCGGCGAAACGGATTAATGAAGTCCTTGAAATGGAGCCGACGATGGTCGATGCCGGAACGGCTTCTGCGGATCAAGAACGCGGTACGCTTGTCTTTGACGGGGTGACGTTCAGTTATCCGGGAGCCGAGGCACCGGTCCTGTCCGATATCAGCTTTACTGCCCGACCTGGTGAAATCACGGCTGTGATTGGTGGAACCGGTTCCGGAAAATCAACGCTCGTCAATTTGATTCCACGCTTTTATGACGTGACGGAAGGCAGCATCCAAGTCAACGGCGTCGACAGCCAAGCCGTCCCGCAGGAAGAATTGCGTTCGAAAATCGGCTTTGTCCCGCAAAAAGCGTTGCTGTTTACGGGAACAATCGCGGAGAACATCCGGTTCGGAAAAGAGGATGCGACGGACGAAGAAATCCGGCATGCGGCACAAGTCGCTCAAGCAACTGATTTCATTGAACGGATGCCGGACCGATATGAATCAATGATTGAACAAGGCGGTTCCAACGTCTCCGGTGGTCAAAAACAACGCTTGTCGATTGCTCGGGCACTGGTCCGGAAACCGGATATTTATGTCTTTGATGACAGCTTCTCGGCGCTTGATTTCAAAACCGACGCGACGTTACGGAAAGCTTTGAAACAGGAAACGCAAGACGCAACCGTTCTGATTGTCGCGCAACGCGTCAGTACCGTCATGGATGCCGATCAAATCATTGTCCTGGAAGAAGGACGTGTGGCCGGAATCGGGACACACGATGAACTGTACGAAACGAACGAAGTCTATCAGGAAATCGTTAAATCTCAACTGTCCGAGGAGGAAATCGCATGAGTACCAGTAATACGAAACGACCTGCCGGCGGCCCTCCCGGTGGAGGTCCCGGCGGCGGGAACATGATGATGATGGGCGAAAAACCGAAAAACTTTAAAGCGACGTTCCGCCGGTTACTCGGTTACCTGGAACCACGCCGGAACGCTCTCATAGCGGTCTTTGTCGCGGCGATTCTCAGTACGATCTTCATGATTGCCGGACCGAAAATCATGGGGACGGCGATCACGGAACTGTTTGAAGGCGCCTATGCCAAGTTCCAGGGTGTACCGGGAGCAGCAATCGACTTTACGAAAATCGGACAGATCCTGTTGTTGCTCGCGGGACTGTATGTCGTCAGCAGTCTGTTCAGTTATCTGCAACAGTATCTGATGTCGGGCATCGCGCAAAAAACAGTCTATGATTTACGGGAAGATGTAAATCAGAAGCTCGAGCGGTTGCCGCTGAAGTATTATGACGGCCGACCGAACGGGGAAACGCTCAGCCGGGTCACGAATGACATCGATACGATCGGAAGTACATTGCAACAAAGCGTGACGTCGTTCATTACGTCGATCGTGACGATCGTCGGCATTTTAATCATGATGCTGACGATCAGTCCGCTATTGACGTTGATCTCACTTGTCTCTTTACCAATCTCGATTTTTGCGATTCGTCCGATTTTGAAACGGTCGCAAAAATATTTTGCTGATCAGCAACGGACACTCGGACAACTGAATGGTCATGTCGAAGAGATGTATACCGGTCATCCGGTCGTCAAAGCGTTTGGTCATGAACGCAGAGCGGTCGAACAATTTGATGCCGTGAATGAAGATTTATATGAAGCGGGACGAAAAGCCCAGTTCATCTCCGGAATCATCATGCCGATGATGATGTTCATCGGGAACATCAGCTATGTTCTGATCAGTGTCGTCGGCGGTATTCTCGTCACTCAGCGCAGCATCTCGATCGGAGATATTCAAGCGTTCATCACCTATACACGTCAATTCACACAACCGATCACCCAAACGGCCAATATCGCGAACATCGTTCAGTCGACGGTCGCAGCAGCGGAACGGGTCTTTGAGTTACTCGACGAAGAAGAGGAAGTTAAAGAAGTAACGACGCATCACTTAACAAAAGCCGACGGCGCGGTTGCCTTCGAGCATGTTGACTTCGGTTACGGCGAACAGCTGTTGATTGAAGACATGAACATCGATGTCAAACCGGGTCAGACGGTGGCAATCGTCGGTCCGACTGGTGCCGGGAAAACGACGTTAATCAACCTATTGATGCGGTTTTATGAGTTAAACCGTGGTGTCATCCGCATCGACGGGATCGATACACGGAAGATGTCTCGCGAAGATTTACGGACGACGTTCGGTATGGTCCTGCAAGATACGTGGCTTTTTAACGGTACGATTCGTGACAATCTCGCTTATGGAAAAACCGGGGCGACGGAAGAAGACATCGTCGAAGCCGCGAAAACGGCTCATGCCGATCACTTTATCCGGACGTTGCCGGACGGTTACGATACCGTCTTAAATGAAGAAGCATCAAATATCTCACAAGGGCAAAAGCAGTTGTTGACGATTGCCCGGGCGGTCCTCGCCGATCCGCCGATCATGATTCTCGATGAAGCAACGTCAAGCGTTGATACGCGGACGGAAATCTTTATTCAACAAGCGATGAAACGGTTGATGGAAGGGCGGACCAGTTTCGTCATCGCCCACCGTTTGTCGACGATTAAAGATGCAGATTTGATTTTGGTCATGGATCAAGGCCGGGTCATTGAACAAGGCACACATGAAGCATTGCTCGAAGCAAACGGCTTTTATGCCGATCTCTACAACAGTCAGTTCTCGGAAAAAGAAGTCGTCTGAGGAAATGGCAGCATCCGATCCGGATGCTGTCTTTTTTTGTGGAATCTTTTTTCTTGCACTCATATACCTATGGGGGTATATTGATGGCAGGAACTTATTCAGTAAAGGGGCAAACAATATGAAAAACATCTCAACCAACGAATTAGAACAGGTACTGCAAGACGACAAAACCATTCAACTGATTGATGTCCGTGAAACGGATGAATACGCCGGCGGTCATATCCGACAGGCGAAAAACCTTCCGTTATCCGAACTGGCGGAACGGACGAATGAACTGGATGCCGACCGGCCATTACATGTCATCTGTTTAGCTGGGGGACGCAGCATGAATGCTTCAACCTATCTCGAACAAGCCGGTTTTGATGTCACGAATGTCGACGGCGGCATGATGAGCTGGCAAGGCGACGTCTCGAAATAATCGATCACACTTATCCGAAGGGGGAACTTCCATGTTATTACGTTACTTTTACGATGAAAAATTAGCCCAAGCTTCTTATCTGGTCGGTTGTCAAAAGACAGGAGAAGCAATCGTCATTGATCCGGCGCGAAATATCGAAGGATATCTCAAAGAAGCGGCAAAAGAAGGATTACACATCGTCGCGACAGCGGAAACGCATATCCATGCGGATTTTGTATCCGGCACACGGGAATTTGCTGAACGGTTTGATACGACGGCTTATCTGTCTGACGAGGGTGATGCCGACTGGAAATACGAATTTGCAGCTGACATCGATGCCAAACTTGTGACGGATGGAAATCGATTCAAAGTAGGGAACGTGACATTTGAAGTCATGCACACGCCGGGACATACGCCGGAACATGTCTCATTTTTACTGTATGACCGCGATCAAACGGTTCCGATGGGCATTTTTACAGGAGACTTTGTTTTTGTAGGCGATATCGGGCGTCCGGACTTACTTGAAGAAGCAGCCGGCATTCAAGGGACGACGGCTGTCGGAGCAAAACAGATGTTTGCGTCACTGAAACGGTTCAAAGCATTACCGGATTTTGTGCAAGTCTGGCCGGGTCATGGAGCCGGCAGCGCCTGCGGGAAAGCACTCGGTGCGATTCCGACGACGACGGTCGGTTATGAAAAACAAACGAACTGGGCTCTCCAGGCAGAAGACGAAGCTACATTTGTCAAAGAGCTGACGACAGACCAACCGGAACCGCCGAACTATTTTGCGATGATGAAGCGGGTCAACAAAAAAGGAATCGCGGTCACGCCTACGCTTTTAAAGCCGCGGGTCGCTGATGCAACTGAACTGGAAACCCTTGTCGAAACGATGCAGGTCGTTGATACACGTAACGGAAAAGCGTTTGCTGCAGGACATGTACCGGGGACACTCAATATTCCATACAACTCAAAATTCGTCACGTGGGCCGGCTGGTTACTGGACTTTGATCACGATATTGCCGTGATTGCCGAGCCACGTTTACTGGAAGAAATCCAGACCGATTTACAATCGATTGGTCTCGACCGGTTCGTCACGTTGGTAGATATAGCAGATTTGTCACCCGAACAATTGACGGAACAGTATCCGGACTGGAGTGCCGAACAAACGATTGAAGCAGCGGAAGCCGGTGACGTGTTTGTCCTCGATGTCCGCAATAAAACAGAATGGGATGCTGGTCATTATGAGCAGGCGAAACGAATTTTACTTGGTAAACTGTCCTCACGTTACGAAGAAATTCCGGTCGATTGTCCGGTCGCCGTCCACTGTGCCTCCGGCGTCCGGTCACGAATGGCAGTCAGTGTCTTACAATCACTCGGCATGAAGAATGTCATCAATATCGATGGTGGATATGCCGCTCTTCAACCGGTTCTTGACCGACAGGCGTTAACAGAAAAATGACAGCACGATACTAAAAGAAAATAGCTTTTCCAAAATGGATGGTTCTAATCAGAATCATCCATTTTTTTAAATACTATTCACAAACTGCCACTTTCAGGTTAAAAGTGGTTTAGCAATTCCTTTAGCTGGGGAAATTAAAGAAGTGTCGGAAATATACTATTTAGAGATGAAGGAGTGTGGCAGGATGAACAACTTTTGGAACACGACGTCCTTTGACGTCAACGGGATTCTAGGGACTCTCGGAAACATTTTAGGAGCACTTATCGTCTTCTTGATTGGATGGCTGATTGCGAAACTGATCGCAAACGGTATTCAAAAAGCATTAGAAAAATCGGGTGTCGTTCATAAGTTGTCACCACAAAAAGAAGGTACACCACCACAAAAGAAAAAGTGGACGCCTGAAAAAATTATCGGGACAGTCATCTTCTGGATCTTGATGGTATTTGTTCTAATCCTAGTCTTTAACATCTTGAACTTGAACATCATCGCAGGACCACTTGCGGATACGATGAGCACATTGCTCGCAGCGATCCCGAATATCCTGAAAGCAGCATTGATTCTTCTTTTTGCTTACGTCATCGCGGTTGTACTCCGCATGATCATCGTCAAAGGCGGAACGAAGCTGATGTCGAACGAAAAAGTCCGTTCGAACAAAATGCTTCAAGGTCAAACGGATCTTTCAAGTTATCCGAAGATTGCAGGCGAAATCGTCTTCTATCTTGTCTTGTTATTGTTCCTACCGGGTGTACTTGGTGCACTTAACATCGAAAGTGTTTCTGAACCGTTCAGTCAATTACTCTCGTCGTTCCTTGGTTTCATTCCACGTCTGATTGCTGCAGCAGCGATCTTCTTCGTCGGATTCCTCGTTGCGAAAATCGTCCGCGATATCGTTACGAACTTCCTGCATGCAGTCGGTACAGACAAGTTTGCTTCACGCTTCAACATCGGTACAAACGAACAAAAAGATACAAAATCACTTTCTTCAATCTTAGGGACAGTCGTCTTCATCCTGATCTTAATCCCGATCACGATTTCGGCACTTGACCAGCTCAACATCAAAGGTATTACAGGACCAGCCATCAACATGTTAAACGATGTTCTTGGTATGATTCCGAACATCATTATCGGTGTCGTCTTGATCCTTGTCGGTCTTTATGTCGGTCGTTTCGTTAAGAAATTCGTTGCAGATCTCTTGTCACGTCTCGGTTTCAACAACTTAACACGCCACTTGAAAATCGGTAACTGGGATGCAAACAATGCATCGACATCACCATCATCAATCGTTGGATCACTCGTTGAAATCGTCATCGTCGTCTTGTTCGTCGTTGAAGCCTTCAACTTAATCGGTCTTGACTTCATGGTTGATCTTGGTCGCGCGGTTCTTGCTTTCCTTCCAAGCGTCTTGACAGCGATCATCATCTTGGCCATCGGTATCATCATCAGCAACTTGGTGAAACGCACGATGGACAGCCTGTTTGCTAACTCGGATTTAAAAGTTCTTTCAAGCGTCGCGAAATATGCCATCCTTGCTCTTGCTGTCTTCATGGCACTTGATCAACTTGGTGTTGCTGCTACAATCGTTAACTCAGCGTTCATCTTGATTCTCGGTGCTGTTGCTCTTGCTTTCGGACTCGCGTTTGGTTTAGGTGGCCGTGATAATGCATCACGTTACCTCGACCGTCTCCAGAAAAAAGCAGAGAATGCAGATATCGACACATCGAACCTGCCGTCAAACAACACATCGTCTGCTTCGACGAAGCCAAGCTTAAAAGAAGCAGCAAAAGGTGCAGCGTCAAAAGCAGCAGATGACGTTACACCAGATCAAGCACCAAAAGCTTCTAAACCATCATCTTCTACGAACGTAAACCCGACACATGGTACACCAAAAGGGGCACTTCCTGAAAATGATTTAGCACAACAAGACGATTACCCGATCGATCCGGACACACATCGTGGCCCGAACTTAGATCACCCGAACGATCGTCCGTAACATTAATAAAACTCCTTCACCAGCCGGTGGAGGAGTTTTTTAGTGCATTAACGCATACGTACATATTTGTATTGTAGTAGAATAACAAAACTGGTTTGACCAATTTGTGAAAAAAAACAGAAACTTTTGCTTATAAAAGCTGACATGGTTTGTTATGATGAAAAGGTCAATTAGAAAAATGATTTGAATATTCAGAAAAAAGAGAAAGTTCGGAGGGTGTTTTATGAGTTTGCTTCGTAAGAAAGATGTCAGTGTGATGATGGATCAAAAGAGCCATTCCAAACTGGCGCGGCATTTATCAGGCTTTGATTTAGTTTTACTTGGGATTGGTGCAATTATCGGAACAGGGATTTTTGTCCTGACCGGAACAGGAGCGTTGTATGCAGGACCCGCATTACCGGTTGCCTTTATTATTTCTGCTATCGTCTGTGCATTAGCGGCTCTCTGTTACGCCGAATTCTCATCGATGATTCCCGTCTCGGGTAGTGTGTACACGTACACCTACGCCACAATCGGGGAACTGGTTGCCTGGATCATCGGTTGGTGTCTCATCCTGGAATACGGTTTGGCATCAAGTGCCGTAGCGACAGGTTGGTCCGGTTATTTCCAATCACTATTATCCGGATTCGGAATCAGTCTGCCGACAGCGTTAACGGCAGCACCGGGTGCTGTACCGGGAAGCGAAACATTCTTCAATTTACCGGCGTTCTTGATCTTGATGGTCATCACGCTGTTGCTCTCAATGGGTATTAAAGAAACAAAACGCGTCAACAATATCATGGTTCTTGTAAAAGTAGCCGTCGTTGTCTTGTTCATCGTCGTCGGGATCTGGTACGTCGAACCGGGCAACTATACACCGTTCGCACCGTTCGGTATCAGTGGTGTCCTGCAGGCTTCAGCCATCGCTTTCTTCGCTTACCTCGGTTTTGATGCCGTTACGTCAGCAGCAGAAGAAGTAAAAGATCCGGGCCGTAACTTACCGATCGGGATCTTAGGATCACTTGCCATCGTTACCGTATTATACGTCGTCGTATCCGCCATCATGGTCGGAATCGTACCATTCAAACAGTTTGAAGGGGTCGACAGTCCGGTTTCGTTAGCCTTAAAAGTAGCAGGTCAGGACTGGGTCGCAGGTTTCGTCGACTTAGGTGCGATCGTTGGTATGACAACGGTTATCCTCGTCATGACATTTGGTCTGGTTCGTCTCCTGTTCGCGATGAGCCGTGACGGATTATTGCCGAAAATCTTCTCAGACGTGAATGAAAAATCACATACGCCTGTCAAAGCAACATGGATTCTTGGTACGACTGCCGGTTTGATCGCCGGATTCGTTCCACTCGGTACACTGGCAGAATTGATCAATATCGGAACACTCGCAGCATTCGCTCTGATTTCAATTGCCGTCGTCATCTTACGGAAAACGCGTCCTGATTTGAAGCGGGCGTTCAAAGTGCCATGGGTTCCATTCTTACCGATTCTTTCCGTCCTTGCCTGCATCATGTTGATGTTGAACCTTCAAACATTCACATGGATTGCTTTCTTCATCTGGACAGCGATCGGTCTGCTCGTCTACTTCGGATACGGAAGATCACGTTCAAAATTACAACAATAAACACTCATGCCATCCAGGATTATTTTTGGATGGTTTTTTGTTTGCTGCCGGCAGGAATGAACACCGGAAAAGGCGAACGGTTGTAAAGAAGGGGGCGATCCGAAATGATTCATATTAAACGGGCACCTGATACAGAAACAGCATATTTAGTCATGAAGGAAGGTTTCAGCGATTACATGATTCCACTAGGTCTTTCACCTGAAGTGTTTCAGGAACGAATCTTAGAACGTGACGGCAACCAACTGGAACATTCGTTCATTGCCTATCACGGGGAACGACCGGTCGCGATTTGGTTGAACGGGCTGAAGACGATCAAGAAAAAAACGGTCATGCGTTGTGGCGGACTGGCGGTCGATCCACAGTACCGGCGTCTTGGAATTGCCAAAGCCTTGTATGAAGCACAGCTGAGTTATGCCAAATCTTTGAATATCGATTGCTTGATGCTTGAAGTCATTCAAGGAAATGAGCCGGCGATTACCTTATACAAGAGTTTCGGTTATCAAACTGTCAGTGAACTCGGTTATTTTCATAAAGAAGAACAGGGACAGGTTGAACCGCTTGTTGAAATTGATCAAGTGGCTTTTGAACGGCGGTACATACAGCAGGACGAATACATTTGGCAACAGGATCCGGGCGTTATGAAACTGGCGAAAGCCCGTTACTACGAACTGGATGGTGCCTTTATTGCCGCAGTCAATGAATCAATTTTTGCCATTTTGACAGATGAAGAAGAAGTTGCCCGGATCGCGACCGAAGCAACACGCCGGTTGGCAGGTGAACACTATCATCTGCAGTCGACGAATCAACAGGTATGGGAAGAGTTACGCGAAGCCGGTTGGAAACAGCGGGATATTAAACAATTCATCATGCAAAAACCAATCGAAGTCTAAACAAACGGGATGTGCAGAACGGCCTTTGAGGCAACTCTGTCCATCCCGATTTTTTGTTACATCCACAAGCTGATCATGACGATGACGGCAAAGATCACGAATAAGATCCCTGTGCCACCAAGCATGACGAGCATGATTTTGTTCATCATTAAAAAAAACCTCAATTCTTCCCCTAACAGTTATTTTACAAAATAACTCAATGAATTTTGATATTTTTTCATTTCGCTTACACCATTTTTATATCTTTTACTGTTTGGATCTTGTGAGATGTAATCGTGTGAACGTTCATCAATCCATTTTGTACCGCTTACTGTAAGGTCATTAAAGACGTAACCGAATCCATAACCACCATTATCATAAATAGGAGCCTGTACTAAATTGCCGTTCATCTTTGGTTTGATTGCATACGACGTTAGAGTGTTACTTTGTTTTGTGAGTTTTTTATTTAAAACTGTGTATGTTTTTAGGTTAAGAAACGAATAAGTTTCTTTGTTTGTCAGCGAAAAAACAGTAGGGTATCCTGTTTTGTTTTTGAGAACGGCACTTGTTTTGGCATCTGTCGTACTGAATACATAAGGATTTGATTTGGTATACGTATATTTGTAATTGGTAGATTTCCCGTTCAAATAAAGAACAAATTTTCCGCTACATAACTCGTCCTTACCTTTAATCCACCAAATATCATTTGAAGTAGCTTTGTGGCAACTTGCTTTAGATGAACGCATTGAAACAGTATACTTTTTCTTAGCCTGATCATAGATAGTAAAGTCTTGTTTGATTTTTTTAGAGTAAGAGGCAGCTTCAGAATGTAGAGGTTGAATACTCAAAACCGAAAATAAGCAAGCGGATACAAGTAATTTTTTCATAATAGATCTCCAAGTCATCATATTTTAATTCCATTTTATAACATATGAAGCTGTTGAGAAATTAAAAAATAAAAATTAAAACCAAAAACGCCTTTCTTTCGTTTACTGTGAACTTAACCCTGAATGGTGGACACTTGATAAAAGACCCCATTCGGGATTTTTTGTGTTTAAAGAAATCGATATACTGTACCTATTCAATTTAGACGGGAGAACTATTCATGAACAGACGCACCTTCAATCCAGATC
>NZ_JACSMW010000010.1:0-54488 GCF_018618775.1 Exiguobacterium sp. s138
CCCATGCCGAACACGGAAGTTAAGCACTTGAACGCCGAAAGTAGTTGGGGGCTTCCCCCTGTGAGGATAGGACGTTGCCAGGCCAGTAAGAGACCGATCTGCATTTTGCAGGTCGGTCTTTTTGTGTACCCTAAAAAGCTAAATGTTTGCATTTCACTTTTAAGATGATTACTATTAAATCAAACAATAGTCAAAGATGGTCAGAGAGGTGGTGCCCATGCAAAACATCACAGATATCATCGAAGCCTATTTAAAGCAGATTTTACATGATGAGAAAAAAATCGAAATCAAACGCCAGGAAATTGCAGAACGATTTGATTGTGTACCCTCACAAATCAATTATGTCATCAACACGCGTTTCACGATTGAAAAAGGGTACTTTGTCGAGAGTAAACGTGGTGGCGGTGGGTATATCCGCATTCAAAAGATTGTCATTTTAGATAGTCATGATCTGTTAGACGAAATTAGTCGGTGGGTTGGAAACGATTTGACCGAACAAGCGGCAGAAGACTATCTAGTTCGTTTAATCAATGAGCAACTTTTGACACGACGGGAAGCGATTTTGATTCAATCGTTGCTACAGAAGGAAAGTCTACCAATGGCACTTGAAGATCAACGTCGGATGCGGGCTCATTTGATGCAAACCGTCTTGCAAACCATTAAACGACTGTGACACGGGAGGAATGTGTATGCGTTGTCAGCGGTGTGGTGAACGGGAAGCTGTCGTCCGTGTCAAACTTCCACAAGATCAAGAAGGAACCGAACAAATCCTTTGTTCGGTTTGTGTAAAAGAATTGGCAAAAGCCTATCAAGAAACCGCTTGTCCTTCATGTGGGATGACACGTCAACAACTTTTACATTTACGAAAAGTTGGTTGTGCAACATGCTATTCGTTTTTTAAAGAAGAAGTCGACGGGATGATTCGTCAGTTTCAACACGGTCATACGAAACATTACGGTTCACGTCCTGAAGAAGAGTCGGTCGAAAAACGTTTGGTCCAGCAGTTGAGTCGACTCAGGGAACAGTTGAATCGGAAAATCTTATCGGAAGACTATGAAGAAGCAGAAATCATCAAACAACAAATTGTAAATGTGGAGGAGGATTTGCGCCATGTTTGAAGAACTCTTGACGCAACCTCTCAGTCAAAAAATGGATCAGCAGGCACCTTACGATGATATTGTCGTTTCAACCAGAATTCGGTTAGCACGTAATGTAGCCCACTATCCATTTTCGACAAGAATGACAGAAGATCAGGCAAATGCGTTAATCAATGAAACTGAGCGTCAACTATCGGGGTTGAAAGGTTTTCAATTTGGACGGGTTGACCAAGTCGATGCTTTAACCCGGACTGCTTTAGTAGAAAAGCATTTAATTAGTCCGGCGCTGGCGACACATCCACGGACTGGACTTTTTATAAGTGAAGATGAACAGATCAGTGTCATGGTCAATGAAGAGGATCATTTCCGCATTCAAACGCTTTTACCGGGTTTACAGCTGGAAGAAGCATTTCGGGTTGCGAAGCAGGTCGATCGTTTAATCAGTGAACGCTTTAAGATTGCTTTTGATGATACGCTTGGTTATTTGACGACCTGTCCGAGCAACGTCGGAACAGGTCTGCGGGCTTCAGTCATGTTGCATTTACCGGGACTTGTCCTGACGAATCAAATCCAAGGGTACATTAAACACTTGCGGCAGCTCGGTTTTGCGATTCGTGGGCGTTACGGTGAAGGAAGCGATGCTTCCGGCCGGATGTTCCAATTGTCGAACCAACGGACGCTTGGTGCCAGTGAAGACATGTTGATTACGGATTATCAATTTGCCGTTGAAGCATTAATTGAAGCAGAACAAGCAGCAAGAAAAGGATTATTGGAGACGTATCAAGAAGAACTAGAAGACCGGCTTTACCGGTCATCCGGAATTTTACGATCGGCCCGACTGATTACGGCCCGTGAAGCAACGGAACGTTTATCCGATGTCCGGTTAGCGGACAGTCTCGGTTTGGAGGTCGAACTTCCGCCGAACTTGTTCCATCATTTGCTTGTATCGCTACAAACAGGTTTTCTACAAAAGCATTTCGGGAAACAATTAACATCAAGAGAACGGGACATCGAGCGAGCGACCATCATTCGTCAGATGTTAACCGAACAGACAAACAGGGATCACACACAAGGAGGTTTTGCGTAATGATGTTTGGACGATTCACAGAACGTGCTCAACGCGTACTCGCACTTGCTCAAGAAGAAGCGGTACGTCTTGGTCACCATAATATCGGAACAGAACACATTTTACTCGGACTTGTACGTGAAGGAGACGGGATTGCGGCGAAAGCCTTAACAGCACTCGGACTCAGTTCAGATAAGATTCAAATGGAAGTTGAAGCTTTAATCGGTCGCGGTCAAGACGGTGCGACAACGATTCACTATACACCACGTGCCAAAAAAGTCATCGAGCTTTCGATGGATGAGGCCCGTAAACTCGGTCATTCGTATGTCGGAACAGAACACCTTCTACTTGGTTTGATCCGTGAAGGAGAAGGCGTGGCAGCACGTGTATTAAACAACCTTGGCATCAGCCTCTCGAAAGCACGTCAGCAAGTACTTCAATTGCTTGGCAACAGCGAAACGACAGCGAATGCGTCACAAGCAGGATCTGGCGTCGCAACACCGACACTTGATGGTCTGGCACGCGACTTAACGCAACAAGCACGGGAAACACGTCTTGATCCGGTCATCGGTCGTTCAAAAGAAATTCAACGTGTCATTGAAGTCTTAAGCCGCCGGACGAAAAACAACCCGGTCTTGATCGGAGAACCCGGTGTCGGTAAAACAGCCGTCGTTGAAGGTCTTGCCCAACAAATCATCAATAATGAAGTGCCGGAGACATTACGGAATAAACGTGTCATGGTTCTCGATATGGGGACACTCGTCGCTGGAACAAAATACCGTGGTGAGTTCGAAGACCGTTTGAAAAAAGTCATGGATGAGATTCGTCAGGCTGGAAACATCATTCTCTTCATCGATGAATTGCACACATTGATTGGTGCCGGTGGAGCAGAAGGTGCAATCGATGCTTCGAATATCTTGAAGCCGTCACTTGCCCGCGGAGAACTCCAGTGTATCGGAGCGACAACACTCGATGAGTACCGGAAATACATCGAAAAAGATGCGGCACTCGAACGTCGTTTCCAACCGATTCAAGTAGCTGAACCGACAACGGATGAAGCGACACAAATCTTGTTCGGTCTGCGTGACCGTTATGAAGCGCACCACCGTGTGACAATCACGGATGAAGCGATCCAAGAAGCCGTTACACTCTCGGACCGTTACATTTCAGATCGTTTCCTACCGGATAAAGCAATCGACTTGATTGACGAAGCGGCTTCAAAAGTCCGTTTACGTTCTTATACAGCACCACCGAACTTAAAAGAAGTCGAAGCGAAGCTTGAAGGTATTCGCAAAGATAAAGATGAAGCCGTTCAAAGCCAGGAATTCGAAAAAGCAGCCAGTCTCCGTGATACAGAACAAAAATTACGAGATGAATTGGAACGCTTAAAAGAAGAATGGCAGAACAAGCAAGGCAACGAGAAACTGGAAGTGACAAAAGACGATATCGCCCAAGTCGTCGCCAACTGGACAGGTGTTCCGGTCACGAAGATCGCGGAAGAAGAGACAGATCGTCTGCTTCGCCTCGAAGAAATTCTTCATGGACGTGTCATCGGTCAAAACGAAGCCGTTAAATCGATTTCAAAAGCCATCCGTCGTGCACGTGCTGGTTTAAAAGATCCAAAACGTCCAATTGGTTCATTCATCTTCCTTGGACCAACCGGTGTCGGTAAAACGGAACTTGCCCGGGCTGTCGCAGAAGCGATGTTCGGTGACGAAGATGCGATCATCCGGATCGATATGTCCGAGTACATGGAGAAACATGCGACAAGTCGCCTTGTCGGTTCTCCTCCGGGATACGTCGGATATGAAGAAGGCGGTCAGTTAACTGAGAAAGTACGCCGGAAACCATATTCCGTCATCCTGCTTGATGAAATCGAGAAAGCACACCCTGAAGTCTTCAACATCTTACTTCAAGTGCTTGACGACGGTCGCTTAACGGATTCAAAAGGTCGGACTGTCGACTTCCGTAATACAATCATCGTCATGACGTCAAACGTCGGAGCAAGTGCTCTTAAACGCAATAAATATGTTGGTTTTGCGGTCTCCGATGATACGGATCGTGAGTACAAAGACATGAAGGGTAAAGTTATGGAAGAGTTGAAACGCGCCTTCCGTCCTGAATTCTTGAACCGGATTGACGAAACAATCGTCTTCCACTCACTTGAGAAGAAACACATCGAAGAAATCGTAAAACTCATGGCGAAAACGCTTGAGAAACGCCTTGCAGAACAACAGGTGCATTTCGAGTTGACGCCGGCTGCGCTCTCGAAAATCGCGGATATCGGATATGATCCGGAATACGGAGCCCGTCCAATCCGTCGGGCCCTTCAACGGGAAGCAGAAGATCGCTTGTCAGAAGCATTGCTCGCAGGCGATATTCAAAAAGGTGAGCGGGTGGCACTTGATGTCGAAGATGGTGAATTCATCGTCCGCCGTCATCAAGCTGAACCAGCAACGACCGAATAATTGATCAACAGGGTCCAGCTTTCGCAAGTATGAGGCGAAAGCTGGATTTTTTTCTTGATAAAAAGAAAGGATGAATCGCTTGGCTAAAATAAAGACGAAATTTGTCTGCCAGAGTTGTGGAACGGAATCTCCGAAATGGATGGGCCGTTGCTCCGGCTGTGGCGAATGGAACACGATGGTTGAAGAAGTCGTTGAAGAGAAGAAAGCACGGCGGGGTTCCGCTTTTGTGCATACGACGACTAAACAATTAAAACCGGAACGTTTATCGAATATCCTGTCCCAGGAGGAAAGTCGTGTCTTCACCGGCAGCGGTGAATTTGACCGGGTCCTCGGTGGTGGAATCGTCCCCGGTTCAATGGTCCTTGTCGGAGGAGACCCGGGAATCGGGAAGTCGACGATTTTACTTCAGACGAGCGCACGTCTCGCCGCACGCGGGGAGAAGGTTCTGTATATATCGGGTGAGGAATCGCTTAAGCAAACGAAATTACGGGCGGAACGACTCGGGTTACCGACGCAGGATCTGTTTGTCTTAAGTGAGACGGATATGAATATGATTGAGCGTGTCGTCGATGAAGAAAACCCGGCCTTTTTGATCATCGATTCGATTCAAACCGTCTATATTGATGAAATCCAATCAGCTCCGGGTAGTGTGACGCAAGTCCGGGAATGTACGGCGATGCTGATGAAAATCGCCAAAAGTCGTGGAATCGCCATCTTCATCGTCGGTCACGTGACGAAACAAGGATCGATTGCCGGACCTCGTCTGCTTGAGCATATGGTGGATGCCGTTTTGTACTTCGAAGGAGAGCGCCATCACACGTTCCGGATTTTGCGGGCTGTTAAAAACCGATTCGGTTCGACGAATGAAATCGGGATTTTTGAAATGCGCGAATCGGGTCTTGAAGAAGTCTTGAATCCGTCGGAGATTTTCCTCGAAGAACGGACGTCCGGTGTATCCGGTTCAACAATTGTCGCTTCGATGGAAGGGACGCGGACGGTATTGGTGGAACTGCAAGCCTTGATTTCGCCGACCTCGTTCGGGAACCCGCGTCGCATGGCAACGGGGATCGATCAAAATAAAGTCGCGTTACTGATGGCTGTTTTGGAAAAACGATCGGGCTTGTTGCTGCAGACACAAGATGCCTATCTCAAGGCAGCGGGTGGCGTCAAACTCGATGAACCAGCAATCGATTTAGCGATTTGTGTGGCGGTCGCTTCGAGTTTCCGCGATAAGCCGACACGACCGACGGATGTTGTTATCGGTGAAGTCGGATTGACCGGTGAAGTCCGACGCGTCTCACGGATTGAACAGCGTGTCGCGGAAGCGGCGAAGCTTGGCTTCACACGTGCGATCATTCCGAAGAACAACCTCGGTGGATGGACGTATCCGCCCGGCATCACGGTCATCGGCGTCGAAAGTGTCGATGAAGCATTGCGGGAAACAATTCCATTTTAAGCGGTTTCAACTACGGCAAAAGATGGGGAAGATGTAACAGACATGTAAACAGTTTCCCCATCCTAAGGCGTAGGTGATTCAAATAAATACATGTTACAATGAACTTAAAATAATAAAAGGAGGTGGGAAGATTGAAAATCGTCATCAGGATCTTTTTTGCGTTATTAGGTCTTGCGCTTGGTATCTTGTTGCTTCCTCAATTATTTCAACTGATTGAAGCAGCGACGAAGATGGCTTTCCCGGAATGGTTGATGACCACATACGTAACAGGAACGATTGGTGCACTCATATTTTTATTAATTGGATTATTCATTACGGATTCTGTGATTCGACTTCTCCGGTTTTTAGAAGAAAAGTTAGTGAAAGCACCGGTCGCCGATTTATTTTTCGGCACATTCGGCTTATTGGTTGGCCTTGTCATGGCTTTTCTTGTCAGTATGCTGATTGAACTGGTCGGTATTCCATTACTCAGTAATGTGTTGACTGTGATTGTCGCAGTTTTGTTCGGATACCTCGGATTTACGGTCGGGTACCGGAAACGTCACGAACTGACGAAAGTCTTCTTGCGTAACAGTAACAATCAGTCGGAGAAAAAAGCGGCTGAGCCCGTCGTTGTCGCAAAGTCGAACAGTAAAGTCCTGGATACGAGTGTCATCATCGATGGCCGGATTACCGATATCGCGAAAACCGGATTCGTCGAAGGCAAACTGATTGTCCCGCAATTCGTAATCGGCGAGTTGCAGTATATTGCGGATTCATCGGATACGTTGAAGCGAAACCGTGGTCGCCGCGGGCTTGATGTTCTTAAAGAACTCCAATCGATTCCCGGCATGGAAGTCGAGATTTATGACGGAGACTTTGAGGATGTTCCGGAAGTCGACATCAAGTTGATTAAACTGGCTGAGCTGATGAAAGGCATCGTCGTCACGAACGACTACAACTTAAATAAAGTCTGCGAAGTGCGGAACGTACCGGTCTTGAACATCAATGATTTGGCGAACGCCGTCAAACAGGTCGTCATTCCCGGTGAAGAGATGACAGTCCTTGTGATTAAAGAAGGAAAAGAACAAAAACAAGGAATTGCGTATCTGGAGGATGGCACGATGGTCGTCGTCGAAGAAGGAAAACACTTGATTTCAAAAACGGTTGGTGTTGTCGTGACCAGTGTGTTACAGACGTCTGCCGGACGAATGATTTTTGCGAAACCACAAGAAAAATAACCAGCGGACTGCCAAATCTATTTTGGCAGTCTTTACTTATGAGAAAAGAGGGAACTACATGAAAGAGCACACATACCGGATCGTCATTCCGGCTGCCGGCGCAGGGAAACGGATGGGGGCCGATCGGAACAAGTTGATGCTGACGTTACGAAATCGTTCCATCATCGAGTGGACACTTGACGTTTTTGAGCAGGATCCGGCTTGTCTTGAAATCATTCTCGCGATCAATCCAGCCGAGCAGTCCTGGTTCGAAGGCATTACAGCACCCTATAAGACACCAATCCGTCTTGTCCCGGGCGGACGTGAACGCCAGGAAAGCGTCCAGCGTGGTCTGGAAGCGTTGACGGAGCCCGGAATCGTGTTGATTCATGACGGGGCACGACCATTCGTGACTATTGCATCGATTCAGCAGGTCGTCGAAGCAGCGGAACGGACCGGCGCTGCAATTTTAGGTGTACCGATTAAGGATACCGTCAAACGGATTGACGGCGACACGATTGTCGAGACGGTTCCTCGGGAGCAATTAATGGCTGCTCAAACACCGCAAGCCTTTAAGCTAGAGACGATCCGAAGCATCCATGCCAAAGCGGCAACGGAATTTTTAGGTACGGATGACGCAAGTTTGATAGAATGGGACGGAGGAACGGTGACTTGGGTTACCGGACAATACGAGAACATTAAAGTGACGACACCGGACGATTTATTGTTTGGAGAAGCTATTTTAACGAAACGGGGGAAATGATGATGATTCGAATTGGACAAGGATTTGATGTACATGCCTTTGCAGAGGATCGCAAACTGATTTTAGGTGGAATCGAGATTCCGCATACGAAGGGATTACTCGGGCACTCAGATGCCGACGTCTTGTTACATACGATTGCGGACGCGGCACTCGGTGCCATCGCAGCCGGGGATATCGGGAAACACTTCCCCGATACGGATCCGGAATTTAAAGATGCTGATTCGGCAAAGTTGTTGCAACACGTCTATGCTTTAGTCAAAGCACAAGGCTATGAGCTGGGGAATTTAGATGCGACCGTCATTGCACAAGCACCGAAGTTACGTCCTTACATCGATACGATGCGGGCACGGATCGCGGAGCTGCTGGAAGCGGATATCGAACAGATCAACGTCAAGGCTACGACGACGGAATGGCTCGGCTTTACGGGACGTGAAGAAGGAATCGCATGTCAGGCTGTGATTTTGCTGAAACGAATCGAAGAATAAGGTATACTAGGTAAGCGAATTTTAGACTAAAGGAGTGAATCGGTAATGGCAGAAGTACGTGTACGTTATGCACCAAGTCCAACGGGACACCTTCATATTGGGAATGCACGAACAGCATTATTTAACTACCTGTTTGCACGACATGCAGGCGGCAAGATGATTTTACGGATTGAGGATACGGATCAGAAACGAAACATCGACGGTGGTGTGGAAAGTCAGATGAAGTACCTCGAATGGCTCGGCATCGACTGGGATGAAGGTCCAGGTCGCGGCGGCGAGTACGGTCCTTATTTCCAAATGGAGCGACTCGATCTATACAAAAAGTATACCGACGAGTTACTTGAAAAAGGATTGGCTTACCGGTGCTACATGACATCGGAAGAGCTTGAAGCAGAACGGGAAGCACAAATTGCCCGCGGCGAAGCACCACGTTACTCAGGTGCTCACCGGAACTTGACGCAGGAACAGGAAGAAGCGTTCGTGGCTGAAGGTCGGACACCGTCGATTCGAATCCGTGTACCGGAAAGCGTCACCTACACATGGAACGATATCGTCAAAGAAGATGTTTCGTTCGAATCCAAAGACTTCGGCGACTGGGTCATCGTCAAAAAAGACGGCATCCCGACGTATAACTTTGCGGTTGTCGTGGATGACCACTTGATGGCGATCAGCCACGTCCTTCGCGGAGACGACCATATCTCGAACACACCGAAGCAGATGATGATTTACGATGCGTTCGGCTGGGAGTATCCAACGTTCGGTCACATGACGCTCATCGTCAACGAAGAACACAAAAAGCTGTCGAAACGTGATCAGTCGATCATTCAATACATCGAGCAGTATAAAGATCTCGGTTACTTGCCGGAAGCGTTACTCAACTTCGTGACGTTGCTTGGCTGGTCACCGGTCGGCGAACAGGAAATTTTCACGAAAGAAGAGTTCATCGAGATTTTCGATGCATCCCGTCTTTCGAAAAGTCCGGCTGTCTTTGATCAACAAAAACTGGCCTGGATCAATGGTCAATACATGAAACACCAATCGTTCGAAGAAGTATTCGAAGCAAGTCTGCCGTTCCTGCAGGACGCGGGACGCGTTTCAAGCGAACCGACGGAAGAAGAGCTTGTCTGGGCACAAAACCTGGTCGGATTATACCGGGAACAGATGACGCACGGTGCGGAAATCGTCGAGCTTTCAGAGATGTTCTTTGAGGATGAACTGGTGTATGATGAAGAAGCAAACACTGTCTTGGCAGGAGAAACTGTTCCTGCTGTCTTAAGTGAATTCGCAAGCCAATTGCGGACACTTGAAGAATGGACACCGGAAGCGATCAAAGGGGCGATCAAAGCCACTCAAAAAGCAACCGGACAAAAAGGAAAAAATCTGTTCATGCCAATCCGTGTCGCAACGACCGGACAAACACACGGACCAGAGCTTCCGAACACGATTCAATTATTAGGAAAAGATCGCGTACTTGCGCGTCTGGACGCATAAAATAAAGCGTAGATGAGGAAAGTAGGAACGATGTCCGTTGTACAGAGACGAGCTTGAGTGGTGAGAAAGCTTGAACGGACGCGCTCTCGAAATGCCCCTCTGAGTGCTACCCGAAATCAGTGAGAGTAGGCGTAGACGTATCTCCGGCGTTAACGGACCGGAGAGGGATGATTCGTTCATCCAAACAGAGTGGGACCGCGCTGATTGGCGTCTCTGTGCAGCGATGCACGGAGGCGCTTTTTCTTATGGAGAGGAGAACAAACATGACACGGATGCGTGAAGATATCCGCAATGTATTTAAACAGGATCCGGCAGCCCGGAGTACGATAGAAGTCGTCTTGACTTATCCGGGGTTACACGCTGTCTGGATGCACCGGTTAGCCCACCGTATGTGGAAAATGAATCTGCATCTCGCCGCCCGAATGCTATCGCAATTCAGTCGGTTCCTGACAGGAATCGAAATTCATCCCGGTGCGACGATCGGACGTCGTTTCTTCATTGATCACGGTATGGGCGTCGTCATCGGCGAAACAGCGATTATCGGCGACGATGTCACGTTGTTCCAAGGTGTGACACTCGGGGGAACAGGGAAAGAAACGGGCAAACGGCATCCGACACTCGGAAATGGTGTCCTCGTATCCGCCGGAGCACGCGTACTCGGTGATATCACGATTGGTGATTCGTCGAAGATTGGTGCAAGCTCCGTCGTTTTAAAAGACGTACCGTCCAATGCGACCGTTGTCGGTATTCCCGGACGTGTCGTGATACAGGACGGTATCAAGGTCGATGCACCGCTTGATCATCAATTACCCGATCCGGTTCGTGAATGCCAGGAACGGGTTGAACTGGAACTTGAACAATTAAAATATGAGATTGAACGAATAAAAGGAGGACACCGCCATGATACAACTTTACAACAGCATGACCGGAAAAAAGGAACCGTTTAAACCGCTTGAAGAAGGAAAGGTCAAGATGTACGTCTGTGGACCGACTGTCTATAACTACATCCATATCGGAAATGCCCGTCCGGCCATCGTCTTCGATACAGTCCGCCGCTACTTTACGTACCGGGGCTACGACGTCAAGTATGTCTCGAACTTCACGGATGTTGACGATAAAATCATCCGGACAGCAAATGAGCTCGGAGAAGATTACCACGCACTGACAAAACGATTCATCGAAGCCTATCACGCGGATACAGGGGCGTTAAATGTCCAAAAAGCGGATATTCATCCGCTCGTCACGGAAACGATGGACGATATCATCGCCTTCATCGAAGTACTCGTCAAAAAAGGAAATGCTTACGCGTCAAGCGGAGATGTGTACTTCCGGACACGCAGCTTTAAAGATTACGGTCAATTGAGCCAACAGTCGATTGACGAACTCCGTTCAGGGGCCCGGATCGAGGTCGGTGAGAAAAAAGAAGATCCGCTTGATTTCGTCTTATGGAAAGCGGCAAAACCGGGTGAACCGGCATGGACGAGTCCATGGGGAGAAGGACGTCCCGGTTGGCACATCGAGTGCTCGGCGATGGCGAAAAAATATCTCGGAGATACGATTGATATTCATGCCGGCGGACAGGATCTTAAATTCCCGCACCATGAAAACGAGATTGCCCAATCGGAAGCCTGCAATTCCCAAAAGTTTGCGAACTACTGGATGCATAACGGATTCCTTAACATCGAAAATGAAAAGATGTCCAAATCACTCGGTAACTTCCTGACGGTCCACGAAGCGATTCAAGCGGTCGATCCGATGGTCTTGCGTTTCTTCATGCTGTCGGTCCAGTACCGTCATCCAATCAACTACAGCCGTGACCTGATTGATCAGGCGGCAAACGGGTTGGCACGAATCCGCGAATCGGTCGCAAACGTTGAACATCGTCTGACGATGACAGCTGACCTCGGAACGGCAACAGAAAAATGGTTGAACCGGATTGAAGAAATCAAACAGCATTTCGTCACATCGATGGATGATGATTTCAATACGGCAAATGCCGTGACTGATCTGTTTGACCTGTCGAAGGAAGCGAACCTCTATCTTGGGGAAGATCAAGTTGCAAAAGAAGTCCTGGAACGTTTCTTGGCAGTCTTCCAAGAATTGTCGACGGTTCTCGGTGTGACCCTGACGATTGAAAAAGGGTTGCTCGACGAAGAAGTGGAACAGCTGATCCGTGATCGTGATACAGCACGAAAAGAACGCGACTTCGCCCGGGCGGATGCAATCCGTGATCAATTGCGCGACCAAGGCATCTTGCTTGAGGATACAGCACAAGGGATGCGGTGGAAGCGCGGATGAAGAACTACAAACAATTAAATGCACTGGCACTCGCTTACATGGGCGATGTCGTCTACGAAATGCATGTCCGGGAACGGTTGCTTGAAAAGGGGTTCGTCAAACCGGGTGAGCTGCATCAGGCAGCCATCCAGTATGTCCGTGCCCAGGCCCAAGCGTTCGTCGTGACCCACTGGTTAAATGAAAATACGTTAACAGAAGAAGAGCAAGCCGTCGTCCGGCGCGGGAAGAACGCCAAATCCGGTTCTGTCCCGAAAAGTACGGACGTTCATACGTACCGTTATGCTACGGCGTTTGAGGCATTGCTTGGATATATCTATCTTGCAGAAGGAGGGGATCGTCTTGAAGAACTCATCGGACAAGCGTTCGAATTACTCGAAGCCGAAGCAACGGACGGAAAATAAATCGTTCCAGCCGGCACGAAAACAAAAAGATAAGCCGCATAGCGAAAAGCCGAAACAGAAGAAGGTTGAAACCAAACAGGAAGAGGTCGTGATTGAACCGCTCGCGGAAGGACAAGACTTCCTGTACGGACGGAACCCTGTTCTCGAAGCATTGCGGTCAGGTCGGGAGATGAACAAGCTCTTCATTCAGGAAGGACAGCAGAAAGGACCACTTGCCGTCATCCATGCGATGGCGAAAGAGGCAGGAGTCCAGACACAGATCGTTCCACGTTCCAAATTACATGGTCTGACGGGAAGTGACAACCACCAGGGTGTCGTCGCGGCCGTCGCGGCTTACGAGTATGCAGAACTCGATGATATTTTTGCTCTTGCAGAAAAGAAAGACGAGACGCCGTTGATGATTTTACTCGATGAACTCGAAGACCCGCATAATCTCGGATCGATTCTCCGGACGGCAGATGCTGTCGGGGCCCACGGAATCATCATTCCGAAACGCCGGTCTGTCGGATTGACGCAAGTCGTCGCGAAAGCTTCGACAGGGGCCATCGAGCACATCCCGGTCGTGCGTGTCACGAACCTGACACGGACGATGGAAGATTTAAAGAAAAAAGGAATCTGGTTCGTCGGAACGGATGCCCGCGAGAGTGATGACTACCGGACGCTCGACGGAACGATGCCGCTTGGAATCGTCATCGGTAGCGAAGGAAAAGGCATGAGTCGGCTTGTCCGCGAAAAATGCGATTTCCTCGTCCATCTCCCGATGGCAGGACACGTCACGTCACTCAACGCATCCGTTGCCGCCTCATTGTTGTTATATGAGGTCTACCGGACAAGAAAGCCGTATTCGCGATGAAATACGACCGTCTGATCGTTGATGGCTACAATATCATTGGCGCATGGCCGGAGTTCCGGACATTGCGGGAGCAGGATTTTGAATTAGCACGGGAACGATTGGTCGATGCGATGGCCGAGTACCAAGCCGTGACGGGAATCAGTGTGACGATCGTCTTTGATGCCTATCTGCAACCGGGACGGGAATCCCGAATTAAGAAAAGCGGTATCGAAGTCATTTACACACGGGAAAACGAAACGGCGGATGAATGGATTGAAAAAACAGCAGCGGAATGGTTACAGGATATCCGGGTTAAACTGACGGTCGCAACAAACGATTTCACCGAACAATGGGTCATCTTCACACTCGGTGCCTTACGGGTTTCAGCACAGGAACTGCGCCGGGACTGGAAGGCGGCGGTCGCCGTGATCCGCGGACAGACCATTACGTCAAAAACGAGTCAAAAACCACGTTCGACAATCGATATGCCGGCTGATGTCATTGAACGGCTCGAAGAAATCCGGCGGCGCAAAAATTCAGATTCATGATGAAAACGGAAAAGCGGATTCACGATGCAGTCGTGGAATCCGCTTTTTTTGATCCGGGTGCGTGAGGTGTTCCGGTCATTCCGGGAACAAAAAAGAGGTCATGCCAATTTTCATTGTCGCAGGGCAGGAAATTATTGTATAATTAGAAACAATCGATTAGTTTGTTAGAGAAGCTTGGAGGGATGACGGATGAGTTTGGTTTCGTTCGACCAGTTTGAGTGCATGACCGATGAGGCGCTTGTGGAACAGGCGAAGGTATTTGACAACAGTGATGCGCTCGAATTTCTGATCGAGCGGTATCGGAACTTTGTGCGTGCAAAAGCACGGTCTTACTTTTTGATCGGAGCGGACCGCGAAGATATCATCCAAGAAGGCATGATTGGTCTGTATAAGGCAGTCCGGGATTATCGGACGGATAAGCTGGCTTCCTTTAAAGGGTTTGCTGAACTGTGTATTACCCGGCAGATGATTACGGCGATTAAAACCGCAACACGTCAAAAACATATCCCGCTTAATTCATACATTTCGCTTGATAAACCGATTTACGATGATGAGTCGGAACGGACGTTGCTCGATATCATTACATCGACCGCCCCGTCGGATCCGCAAGTGTTGATCGTCAACCGGGAAGAGTATGCGGATATCGAAAGCAAGATGGATGAGATTCTCAGTGATCTGGAACGCAAGGTGCTTGCGCTTTATCTCGACGGAAGAACCTATCAAGAAATTTCCGACGATCTCGATCGTCATGTCAAGTCCATCGATAATGCCCTTCAACGCGTAAAGAAAAAGCTGGAACGGTATCTCGAAGCGCGAAAACTGACGGTCTGATCGAGAGGTGGATTGACCCCGTTATCCGGGTGTGCTACTGTATAAATAGCGCCTTACTAGCGAGACGCCGCTCATAGGCGTTTTTTTTTACGCTCTTTTTTGGAGAGAGGGTTCTCTTCTTGAAGAGAAGGAGTGGCAAAGAAGGAGGTCGTTTGAGATGGCGAAGAAAGTAGGCCTTGCTTGTGATATTTGCGGTGCCCGCGACTACACGACGATGAAAAAAGAGGATGTCAGCATCCGCTTGGAACTGAAGAAGTTCTGTCGCCGCTGTAACGCGCATACGATTCATAAAGAAGCGAAATAAGGCTTCATCTGTCCCCATTTAATACATCCTGGAGGGAAAGTACGATGAAATTTTTGCGTGACGTATGGAATGAACTGAAAAAGACGAGCTGGCCAAAACGAAAAGAACTGACGAAGTATACACTGACCGTAATCGGTATGGTCATTTTTATGGGTGTCTTCATCTTCGGTGTCGATTCAGGGCTCAGCGCATTCATGAGTTGGTTGATTAAGTAAAAAGAAGAGGTGACGTACCATGGATAAGCAATGGTTTGTTGTCCAGACGTACTCTGGATTCGAAAATAACGTCAAGGCAAATCTTGAACGTCGGATTGAATCTATGAACATGGACGAGAAAATCTTCCGTGTACTCGTTCCAATCGAAACGGTACAGGAAGAAGTAACAAACAAAAAAGGTGAAACGAAAATCAAGGAACGTGAAATCAAGATCTTCCCGGGGTATGTCCTCGTCGAGATGGTCATGACGGATGATTCTTGGTATGTCGTCCGTAACACACCGAACGTCACGGGATTCCTCGGTTCGGTCGGCGGTGGTTCGAAACCGACACCACTTCTTCCTGAAGAAGCAGAAAACATTCTCGGATCAATGGGACTTGTCGACATGAAGAGTCGTTATGACTTTACAATGGGACAAATCGTACGGATCAAAGAAGGCGTCTTTGCGAACCTGGAAGGTACGATCGAAGAGCTTGAAACAGAAGCTGAAAAAATGAAAGTTTCTGTCGATATGTTCGGTCGTGAAACGAAAGTAGAGCTCGATTTCTCACAAGTTGAGAAGATTGACTAAGTTTCCTATTGCGAAACTTTTATTTTAATGGTACAATTTTTCCTGTTTGATGTTGTGCTTATTTCGGTAAATTACTCGTCGAATAGAATGAGTGGGAGGACGCGCAACGTCCAATTAAACCACATTAAAGAATTAAGGAGGTGTGTCTCGTGGCGAAGAAGGTTATGAAACTAGTTAAACTTCAAATTCCTGCGGGCAAAGCAAACCCAGCTCCACCAGTTGGACCGGCACTCGGTCAAGCAGGTGTGAACATCATGGGCTTCTGTAAAGAGTTCAACGCTCGTACACAAGACCAAGCCGGCTTGATTATTCCTGTAGTCATCACGGTTTTTGAAGATCGTTCATTTACGTTTATTACTAAAACTCCACCAGCAGCAGTTCTCTTGAAGAAAGCAGCTGGAATCGAGAGCGGTTCAGGCGAGCCTAACCGTAAGAAAGTAGCGACTGTCAAACGTGACAAAGTTCGCGAAATCGCTGAAACGAAAATGCCAGACCTCAACGCAGCATCTGTTGAAACAGCGATGTTGATGGTTGAAGGTACTGCACGTTCTATGGGTATCGTAATCGAAGACTGAGTCTTTTGATTGCAATGAACAACGATGAGGGTCGCAGGCGGATAGTTACTTGAAGCCTTGCTACCCTTTCATTATGTGGGAGGATTTTCCGCACAACCACAAAGGAGGAACCTAAAATGGGTAAGAAGTATAAAGAAGCTGCTAAACTTATCGATCGTACGGTTTCATACGAACTCGCTGAAGCTGTAGATTTGACTAAAAAGTCTGCAACTGCGAAATTCGATGAAACAATCGAACTTGCTGTTCGTCTCGGAGTCGATCCGAAGAAAGCAGATCAACAAATCCGTGGAGCAGTCGTATTGCCACACGGTACTGGTAAAACACAAAAAGTTCTCGTCTTTGCTAAAGGTGAGAAATTAAAAGAAGCGGAAGCTGCTGGAGCAGATTTCGCTGGTGATTCTGAGTACATCACTAAAATCCAACAAGGATGGTTCGACTTCGATGTTATCGTTGCGACACCTGACATGATGGGTGAAGTTGGTAAACTCGGCCGTGTTCTCGGACCTAAAGGCCTCATGCCTAACCCGAAAACAGGAACAGTTACATTTGACGTCACTAAAGCAATCAACGATATCAAAGCTGGTAAAGTTGAGTACCGTGTCGACAAATCTGGTAACATCCACGTTCCAGTCGGTAAAAAATCATTTGATGACGCTAAATTGGTTGAGAACATCAACACAGTCATCGAAACTCTCGTTAAAGTTAAACCAGCTACTGCTAAAGGTGTTTACCTTAAGAACATCGCGATCGCTTCTACAATGGGTCCTGGTGTAAAAGTATCTGCAGTTGACTTCGCGAAATAATTTCGTCTAAAACGAACTTGACAACGTTCTAAGAACGCTGTTACAGTATAAAACGTTGATATATTCGACATACCGTAGACAGAAGGTGCTCATCGATTGAGCATAAACCCTTCCGAGGTGTTCTTGCTCAGAGAGCCTGTTTGTTCAGGTATCCTTTTTGACGATTACGCCTCCTCTGCCTGGCAGACGGAGGCTTTTTATTTGAAATCGAGCAGCCCCTCGCGCCGGTACATTCCATTTACCAGGAGGTGCAACAGAAATGGCAAACGAAAAAGTTATCGCTGTCAAAGCGGATCTCGTATCTGAGATCGCTGAGAAAATGCAAGCGAGCGCTGGAACAATCGTCGTCGACTACCGTGGTCTCACAGTAGACGAAGTAACAGAACTTCGTAAACAACTCCGCGAAGCGGGTGTTGAATTCAAAGTTTACAAAAACGGTCTCCTCCGCCGTGCTGCAGTTCAAAGCAATCTTGAAGGTCTTGACGAAGTATTTACAGGTCCTACTGCGATCGCCTTCAGCAATGAAGACGTTATCGCTCCAGCTAAGATCTTAAACAACTTCTCGAAAGACCACAAAGCTCTTGAGCTTAAAGGTGGTATCATCGAAGGCAAAGTCACTTCAGTAGAAGATGTCAAAGCCCTTGCGGAACTTCCATCACGCGAAGGTCTCCTTTCGATGCTTCTCAGCGTGCTTCAAGCGCCAATCCGTGGTCTTGCGGTGGCAACGAACGCAATTGCAGAGCAAAAAGAAGAACAATCTGCTTAATGTCCGCTTAGCGGGATAGGCAAACACACAATTTTTCACACCCCAACGTGGGTTAAATCAAAGGAGGAAAACCATAATGGCTTTCAACAAAGAGCAATTTATCGAAGACCTCAAGGGCATGACTGTTCTTGAACTTAACGAACTCGTAAAAACAATCGAAGAAGAATTCGGCGTATCAGCAGCAGCTCCAGTAGCAGCAGCAGGTGCAGGCGCAGCAGCAGCTGAAGAGCAAACTGAATTCGACGTAATCCTTACTAGCGCAGGTTCTGGTAAAATCAACGTCATCAAAGCAGTTCGCGAATTGACAGGCCTCGGTCTTAAAGAAGCGAAAGCACTCGTTGACGGAACTCCAGCTCCAGTTAAAGAAGGCGTTTCGAAAGAAGACGCTGACGCAATCAAAGCTAAGCTTGAAGAAGCTGGCGCAAGCGTAGAAGTTAAGTAATTTTCTTCTTCACGTAAAACAAAAGAAGCTCGCTTTGCGGGCTTCTTTTGTTTTCAACTTTAATATAGAGAGGGGAAGGAAACATGGCAGATCATTATTACACAAATGATCCCTCCTCGAAACGGGATCCAAAGTCGTGGGAATTCGTTTTACGTGGTGAAACGTTCCGCTTCACTTCGGATCATGGAGTGTTTTCAAAAGGCGGCGTTGATTTCGGTTCACGTCTACTGATTGAAGCCTTCACAGAGCCGGATGTATCGGGTGCTATCCTGGATGTCGGATGCGGATACGGTCCGATGGGGATTTCGCTTGCGAAAACGACCGGACGGGAAGCTGTTTTAGTAGATGTAAATGAGCGGGCCCTTGAGCTTGCGGCTGACAATGCACGTGCGAATGGTGTTTCCGTGACGACCGGTGTAAGTGACGGATATGCTGGCGTGGTTGGACAGACGTTTGCAGCGATCGTGACGAATCCACCGATTCGGGCGGGGAAGACGGTTGTTCACCGGATTTTACGGGAAGCGTATGATCATCTTGAAGTGGGCGGCGCTTTATGGGTCGTCATTCAAAAGAAACAAGGCGGACCATCCGCGAAGAAGTTGATGGAAGAAGTATTCGGTTCATGTGAGACGGTTACCCGCGATAAAGGGTATTCAATATTTAAATCAATTCGGTCTTGACAAATCGAGTGATTTGTCGTTGACCTTGTCTAATGTCTATGATAGTATTATAAAATGCCATTGGAGTGATTTTTGGATAAGCAGTTTGAAGCAGCTGGCGTTCTCGACTACAGATGATTGAGTAGACAAGACGTCGCTTTTTTGCGCTTATCGGTCAAAAAATGGCTTCAATGTTCGATATTACACCCGTCCTTCTCAAGAAGAAGAACTGGGTCTGAGAGGTGAATCAGTTGACTGGTCAACTTGTTCAGTACGGTCGTCACCGTCAGAGAAGAAGCTATGCACGTATCAGCGAAGTTCTAGAACTTCCAAACCTTATTGAGATTCAAACGAATTCATACGAATGGTTCCTGCGGGAAGGTCTTCGTGAGATGTTTCATGATATCTCGCCGATTTCTGACTTTACGGGAAATCTCGTATTAGAATTCATCGACTACTCGCTCGGAGAGCCGAAGTATTCGATTGATGAATCAAAAGAGCGCGATGTGACCTATTCGGCACCACTACGCGTAAAAGTCCGTCTTCAAAACAAAGAGACGGGTGAATTGAAGGAACAAGAAGTATTTATGGGTGACTTCCCGCTTATGACGGAGTCGGGAACATTCATTATTAATGGTGCGGAACGAGTTATCGTTTCCCAGCTTGTTCGTTCGCCAAGTGTGTATTACAACAATAAGTTAGATAAAAACGGTAAACGTGGATTTTCGGCAACGGTCATCCCGAACCGTGGAGCATGGCTCGAACTTGAGACAGATGCGAAAGATATCGTATACGTCCGAATCGACCGCACGCGTAAGATTCCAGTAACGGTTCTTTTACGTGCTCTTGGTTTCGGTACGGATCAGGAAATCATCGATCTCCTTGGAGATGATGAGTACCTCCGTAACTCCCTTGAAAAAGATAATACAGAAACAACGGAAAAAGCCCTCATCGAGATTTATGAGCGTCTGCGTCCGGGAGAGCCACCGACTGTCGAAAATGCGAAAGCACTTCTCGTGTCACGGTTCTTTGACCCGAAACGTTATGATTTGGCAAACGTTGGTCGTTATAAAATCAATAAGAAGCTTCATCTGAAGAATCGTCTGTTCGGGCAAAAACTGGCGGAAACGCTTGTCGATCCGGAAACAGGCGAAGTAATCGCAGAAGAAGGAACAGTTCTTGACCGTCGTATGCTCGACAAAGTCTTGCCATTCCTTGAAGGATCTGTCGGTTACATCGAAGCGACGCCAACTGGCGGAGTAACGCAAGGCGAAGCCTTCAACTTACAATCGATCAAGGTGTTCGCACCGGACGATGCTGAAGGTGAACGCATCATCAATATCATCGGTAACGGTAACATCGATCGTGACATCAAGCACATCACGCCTGCTGACATGATTGCTGCGATCAACTATTTCTTCAACTTGTTGCATGAAGTAGGAACGACAGACGATATCGACCACCTCGGTAACCGTCGTCTCCGTTCAGTCGGTGAATTGCTCCAAAACCAGTTCCGGATCGGGCTTTCCCGTATGGAGCGTGTCGTTAAGGAGCGAATGTCGATTCAAGACCAGAATGCGATCACGCCGCAGGCATTGATCAACATTCGTCCTGTTATCGCATCGATTAAAGAGTTCTTCGGTAGCTCGCAGTTATCACAGTTCATGGACCAAACGAACCCGCTTGCTGAGTTGACGCACAAACGTCGTCTATCTGCACTCGGACCCGGTGGTCTTACACGTGAGCGCGCTGGCTTTGAAGTTCGAGATGTTCACTACTCGCACTATTCCCGTATGTGTCCAATCGAAACGCCGGAGGGTCCGAACATCGGGCTGATCAACTCACTGTCTTCGTTCGCGAAAGTCAATGAGTATGGTTTCATCGAAGCGCCATACCGTCGTGTCGATCCGGAAACGGGTGTCGTCACGAATGAAATTCACTACATGACGGCCGACGAAGAGGATCTCTACGTCGTCGCACAGGCAAACATGTTGTTGACGGAAGAGAAGACGTTCCAAGATACACACGTCTTGTCACGTTTCCGCGGACAAAACTTGTCTGTCGAACCAGCTCGTGTCGATTACATGGACGTTTCACCGAAACAGGTTGTTTCGGCAGCGACGGCATGTATCCCGTTCTTAGAGAACGATGACTCGAACCGTGCCCTCATGGGAGCGAACATGCAACGTCAGGCCGTACCTCTTCTTGATCCGGAATCACCAATCGTTGGTACCGGTATGGAGTACGTGTCTGCAAAAGACTCAGGGGCTGCCGTTGTTGCAAAACATTCAGGTATCGCTGAGCGTGTAACGGCACGTGAAATCCTTGTCCGTCGTACGACGGAAGTCGATGGCAACATCGTTCAAGGTGAGCTTGACCGCTACAAGATCCAAAAATTCATCCGTTCTAACCAAGGAACGTGCTATAACCAAAAACCAATCATCAAAGTAGGAGATCCTGTCGATAAAGGCGAGATCCTTGCAGATGGTCCATCGATGGACGGTGGGGAACTTGCGCTTGGTCGTAACGTACTCGTCGGTTTCATGACATGGGATGGTTACAACTACGAGGATGCTGTCATCATGAGCGAACGTCTCGTGAAAGACGACGTCTACACGTCGATCCACATTGAAGAGTATGAGTGTGAATCACGTGATACAAAACTCGGACCGGAAGAGATCACGCGTGACATTCCGAACGTCGGCGACGACGCCCTGAAAAACCTCGACGACCGCGGAATCATCCGTGTCGGTGCTGAAGTAAAAGACGGGGATATCCTAGTCGGTAAAGTTACACCTAAGGGCGTAACGGAATTGACGGCTGAAGAACGCCTGCTTCATGCAATCTTCGGTGAAAAAGCACGTGAAGTCCGTGATACGTCACTTCGTGTTCCACACGGCGGCGACGGCATCATCCTTGACGTGAAAATCTTCGATCGTGATAACGGCGACGAGCTGTCACCTGGTGTCAACCAGTTGATCCGTGCGTACATCGTTCAGAAGCGTAAGATTCACGAAGGAGATAAAATGGCTGGACGTCACGGTAACAAAGGTGTTATCTCACGTATCCTGCCAGAAGAAGACATGCCGTACATGCCAGACGGCACACCAATCGACATCATGTTGAACCCACTTGGTGTACCATCGCGGATGAACATCGGGCAGTTGCTCGAGCTTCACCTTGGTATGGCTGCACGCCAACTCGGAATCAAAGTCGCATCACCGGTATTCGATGGTGCACGTGAGGAAGATGTTTGGGCAACGATTGAAGAAGCCGGTATGGACCGCGACGCTAAAACGATCCTGTATGATGGACGTTCTGGTGAAGCCTTCGATAACCGCATCTCGGTTGGTGTCATGTATATGATCAAACTCGCCCACATGGTCGATGATAAACTTCACGCACGTTCGACGGGTCCTTACTCGCTCGTTACGCAGCAGCCGCTCGGTGGTAAAGCCCAGTTCGGTGGACAGCGTTTCGGTGAGATGGAAGTATGGGCACTTGAAGCATACGGTGCCGCTTATACGCTCCAAGAGATCCTGACAATTAAATCCGATGATACAATCGGTCGTGTTAAAGCATATGAAGCGATCGTTAAAGGCGAAAATGTACCACAACCGGGCGTGCCGGAATCGTTCCGAGTCCTCATTAAAGAGCTTCAATCCCTTGGTATGGATGTTAAGATGATGTCTGCCGAAGATGAAGAGATCGAAATGAAAGACGACGACGAGGACAACATCCCGAACGCGACTCCAGCACTCGAAGAAGTTCAAGCGCCTGTCGCACCAGTTGTTACTGAAGAGGAATAAGCGAAAGGGAGGTCCACCCCTTGGTAGATGTTAATAGATTTGAATATATGAAAATCGGCCTCGCTTCCCCTGAAAAGATCCGTTCGTGGTCTTTCGGGGAAGTGAAGAAGCCGGAAACGATCAACTATCGTACGCTCAAGCCAGAGAAAGACGGCTTGTTCTGTGAACGGATTTTTGGTCCGACCAAAGACTGGGAATGTTACTGCGGAAAATACAAACGGATCCGTTATAAAGGAATCATTTGTGACCGTTGTGGCGTTGAAGTAACGAAGTCGAAAGTCCGTCGTGAACGCATGGGTCACATTGAACTTGCAGCACCGGTTTCGCACATCTGGTACTTTAAAGGAATCCCAAGTCGTATGGGTCTCGTCCTTGATATGTCACCGCGCGCACTCGAAGAGATCATCTACTTCGCGTCGTACGTCGTGACAGATCCGGGCGAATCGACACTCGAGAAAAAACAACTTCTTTCAGAAAAAGAGTACCGCGCTTACCGCGAGAAATTCGGTAGTTCGTTTACCGCTGAAATGGGTGCGGAAGCTGTTCGTAAATTGCTCCGTGACGTTGAACTCGAAAAAGAAGTAGCCGGTTTACGTGAAGATCTTCGAATGATTCAAGGCCAACGTCGTACACGTGCGATCAAACGTCTTGAAGTCCTCGATGCTTTCCGTAACTCAGGCAACAACCCGGAGTGGATGGTTCTGGAAGTACTTCCTGTCATCCCGCCGGAACTCCGTCCGATGGTCCAGCTTGATGGTGGACGTTTCGCGACATCTGACTTAAACGACTTATACCGTCGTGTCATCAACCGTAACAACCGTCTCAAGCGTCTTCTTGACCTTGGCGCTCCGAACATCATCGTTCAGAATGAAAAACGGATGTTGCAAGAAGCGGTCGATGCCTTGATCGATAACGGTCGTCGCGGTCGTCCGGTTACTGGACCGGGTAACCGTCCATTGAAATCTCTTTCGCACATGCTGAAAGGGAAACAAGGACGTTTCCGTCAAAACTTACTCGGTAAACGAGTCGACTATTCTGGTCGTTCGGTTATCGTCGTTGGTCCAAACCTGAAGATGTATCAATGTGGTCTTCCGAAAGAAATGGCCCTTGAACTCTTCAAACCGTTTGTCATGAAAGAGCTTGTCTCACGTGGCATCGCACCGAACATCAAGAGTGCAAAACGGAAAATCGAACGTGTTCAACCTGAAATTTGGGACGTATTAGAAGAAGTCATCCGTGAGCACCCGGTTCTCTTGAACCGTGCCCCGACGCTTCACCGTCTCGGTATCCAGGCGTTCGAACCGACACTCGTCGAAGGTCGCGCGATTCGTCTTCACCCGCTCGTATGTACGGCTTACAACGCCGATTTCGATGGTGACCAAATGGCGGTTCACGTACCACTTTCAGCAGAAGCACAAGCAGAAGCACGTCTTCTCATGCTCGCTGCACAAAACATCTTGAACCCGAAAGACGGTAAGCCTGTTGTTACACCATCGCAGGATATGGTCCTCGGTAACTACTACCTGACGCTTGAGCGTGAAAACGCAATCGGCGAAGGTAAAATCTTCTCGACAGTGAACGAAGCGTTGATTGCCTACCAAAATGGGTATGTCCACTTCCACACACGTGTTGCGATTCCAGCCGGCGTTCTGAAGAACCCGACATTCACGGAAGCACAAAACGAGAAATTATTGGTTACGACGGTCGGTAAGTTGATCTTCAACGAGATCCTCCCAACGACGTTCCCATACTTGAATGAACCATCGATGAACAATCTGCAGGAAGCAACGCCTGATCAGTACTTCCTTGAAAAAGGAACGGACATCGCGGCTGAAATCAAGAGCCGTCCGATCATCGAGCCATTCAAAAAAGGATTCCTCGGAAATGTCATCGCGGAAGTCTTCAAGCGTTTTGAAACGACTGAAACAAGCCGCATGCTTGACCGAATGAAAAACCTTGGTTTCAAACACTCGACACGTGCGGGTATTACGGTTGGTATCGCTGATATCATCGTACTTCCGGATAAACAGGAAATCCTGGTCGAGGCACAAGATAATGTTGACCGCGTTATGAAATCGTACCGTCGTGGTCTCATCACGGAAGAAGAGCGCTATGAGCGTGTCGTTAAATCGTGGAATGACGCGAAGGATGAAATTCAGTCTCGTCTGATGAAATCCCTCAACCGTTTGAACCCGATCTTCATGATGAGTGACTCCGGTGCCCGTGGTAACGCGTCAAACTTTACGCAGCTTGCAGGGATGCGTGGACTCATGGCCGCTCCAAGTGGACGGATCATCGAGCTCCCGATCAAATCTTCGTTCCGTGAGGGTCTGACGGTTCAGGAATACTTCATCTCGACGCACGGTGCCCGTAAAGGTCTTGCCGATACAGCCTTGAAGACTGCCGATTCAGGTTACCTGACTCGTCGTCTCGTTGACGTCGCGCAAGATGTTATCATTCGTGAAGATGATTGTGGTACGGATCGTGGTATCCGCGTCACAGCACTCCGCGAAGGAACGGAAGAAATCGAAAACCTCTACGACCGCCTTGTCGGCCGTACAGCGTTCGAAAAAGTCGTTCACCCGGAAACAGGAGCAGTCCTCGTTTCAACAAACGAACTCATCGACGAAGATATCGCGCGTGCGATTACCGACGCAGGCATCGACAACGTTGAGATTCGTACAGCCTTCACCTGTAATACAAGTCACGGCGTCTGTAAGAAATGTTACGGACGTAACCTTGCGACTGGTAACGACGTCGAAGTCGGCGAAGCAGTCGGAATCATCGCGGCACAATCAATCGGTGAGCCAGGAACGCAGCTTACAATGCGTACCTTCCACACAGGTGGGGTTGCCGGAGACGATATCACACAAGGTCTTCCGCGTATCCAGGAGTTGTTCGAGGCCCGTAACCCGAAAGGTCAAGCGGTCATCTCGGAAATCGACGGACAAGTCATCGACTTTACGGAGTCGCGTGATAAGCGTGAGTTGACGATTCAAGGTCTGAGCGAAACACGGACATACACGATTCCTTTCGGATCACGTCTTCGTGTTCAACTCGGTGAAGAAGTCAAAGCCGGACAAGTGTTCACGGAAGGTTCAATCGACCCGAAAGAACTCTTGAACGTCAAAGGTGTATCAGGCGTACAGAACTATCTTCTTCAAGAAGTTCAAAAAGTATACCGGATGCAAGGGGTTGAGATCGGTGACAAGCACGTCGAGGTCATGGTACGTCAGATGATCCGTCGCGTCCGCGTCATCGAGTCTGGTGAGACATCACTCTTACCAGGTTCGCTAGTCGATATCAGCACATTCAAAGAAGCATGTAAAGAAGCGCTCCGTGCCGGTAAAGCACTCGCTTCGGCTAAACCAGTTCTCCTCGGTATTACAAAAGCGTCGCTTGAGACGGATTCGTTCCTATCAGCTGCTTCGTTCCAGGAAACTACTCGTGTCCTTACGGATGCGGCGATTAAAGGGAAGAGCGACTACCTTCGCGGCTTGAAAGAGAACGTTATTATCGGTAAACTTGTTCCAGCTGGTACAGGAATGACACGTTACCGTCAAATCGGTCTCGAGATCGCAGGCGAAGCACCTGTAGAAGCAGATTCTCCTGTAGAATAAAACGCCTTGACACGCCGGTATGGCGGTGCTACTATGATATAGTGTTGCCAACCGGCTGTGTTATTTTGGAGGATATCTTCATGTCTTACAAAAAAGTAGTCGGCGCAGATTTGAAGTTTGTCGGTCAAAAGCAAACGCTCAAAGCATTGCGATCTGGCAAGGCGTCGGAAGTGATCATCGCAGATGACGCAGATGAACACGTAAAGCAAGCATTGCTCGATGCGGCGAAACAAGCAAACGTTCCAGTCGTGAACGTTCCTTCTAAGCTTGAGCTTGGTAAGGCTTGTGGAATCGACGTTGCAGCAACTGCTGTTGCTATTAAGAAAGTTTGATAATACGTTTTGTGTGGCGATGGAATGCCTGAGCCACGCAAAACGTTTCATTATGACTTTCGATGAACCACCCGGCTCGGTGGTTTTGAAACTTGTCATGAATTCAGGAAGGGAGGATCTCAAAGATGCCTACTATCAACCAATTAGTCCGTAAAGGACGTCAATCAAAAGTTGTGAAATCAGATTCGCCAGCGCTGAACAAAGGGTACAACAGCTTTATCAAAGCTCGTACTGACATCAGCTCACCACAAAAACGTGGTGTTTGTACTCGTGTAGGTACAATGACTCCGAAGAAACCGAACTCGGCTCTTCGTAAGTACGCACGTGTACGTTTAACGAACACAATGGAAGTAACAGCTTACATCCCAGGTATCGGCCACAACTTGCAAGAACACAGTGTTGTTCTTATTCGCGGCGGTCGCGTAAAAGACTTACCAGGGGTACGTTACCACATCGTTCGTGGTGCACTCGATACAGCTGGAGTTGACGGCCGTATGCAAGGTCGTTCGAAATATGGTACTAAACGTCCAAAAGCAGCAAAAAAATAATCTAGATATCAGAAGATATCACCTCACTATATGAAAGGAGGGACTCGGAATGCCACGTAAAGGTCAAGTAGAACGCCGTGATGTAATGGCTGATCCGATCTACAACTCTAAACTCGTTACCCGCCTTATCAACCGTCTTATGTTAGATGGTAAAAAAGGTACTGCTCAACAAATCTTATACAAAGCTTTTGAAGCTATCGCTGAACGTTCAGGTCGCGATGCAATGGAAGTTTTTGAAGAGGCGATGAACAACATCATGCCAGTTCTTGAAGTTAAAGCACGCCGCGTAGGTGGAGCTAACTATCAAGTTCCTGTCGAAGTCCGCCCTGAGCGCCGTACGACACTTGCACTTCGTTACCTCGTGAACTACTCACGTCTCCGTAACGAAAAAACAATGGATGCTCGTCTTGCTAACGAAATCATGGACGCTGCAAACAACACTGGTGCTTCAGTTAAGAAGCGCGAAGATATGCACAAAATGGCGGAAGCGAACAAAGCGTTTGCTCACTACCGCTGGTAAAACCGGAATTAACCACCTCATCTATGCCATTTTGTATGGAAATATGAGGTGGCTTTCGGGTATAGTCATGACGTGTGGCAACGCACGGACACTAAACTAAAATGCGAAAGGAGAATGTTTAAAGATGGCAAGAGAATTCTCCCTTAAGAACACCCGTAATATCGGGATCATGGCCCACATCGATGCTGGTAAAACAACAACGACTGAGCGTATCCTCTATTACACGGGTCGTATCCACAAGATTGGTGAAACGCACGAAGGTGCTTCACAAATGGACTGGATGGAGCAAGAGCAAGAGCGCGGAATCACGATTACATCTGCAGCAACAACTGCACAATGGAAAGGTAACCGCGTAAACATCATCGATACACCTGGACACGTAGACTTCACTGTTGAAGTTGAACGTTCACTCCGTGTACTTGATGGTGCGGTAGCAGTACTTGATGCTCAGTCTGGTGTTGAGCCACAAACTGAGACAGTATGGCGCCAAGCTACAACTTACGGCGTGCCACGTATCGTTTTCGTTAACAAAATGGATAAAATCGGTGCAGACTTCCTGTACTCGGTTGGAACGCTTCGCGACCGCCTTCAAGCTAACGCACACGCAATCCAAATCCCAATCGGCGCAGAAGATGAATTCAAAGGAATCATCGACCTCGTTGAAAAGAAAACATACATGTACGGTAACGACCTCGGTACTGATATCGAAGAAACTGAAGGTTTCCCTGCAGAATTCGCAGAAGAAGCTGAAGAACTTCGTGCATCATTAATCGAAGCAGTTGCAGATTACGAAGAAGAAATGATGATGAAATACCTCGAGGGCGAGGAAATCACAATTGAAGAGCTTAAAGCGGGTATCCGTAAAGCGACTCTTACAGTTGATTTCTACCCAGTTCTCGTTGGTTCGGCATTCAAGAACAAAGGTGTTCAGCTTATGCTTGACGCAGTCCTTGACTACCTCCCATCACCAGTCGACGTAAAAGCAATCACAGGGATTAACATGGATACAGATGAAGAGATCGTTCGTGAGTCAACTGACGAAGCGCCATTCTCTGCACTTGCATTCAAAGTTATGACTGACCCGTATGTTGGTAAATTGACGTTCTTCCGTGTGTACTCTGGTACAGCTTCGGCAGGATCTTATGTCAAGAACTCAACAAAAGGGAAACGTGAGCGTCTCGGACGTATCCTTCAAATGCACGCGAACAGCCGTGAGGAGATCCCAATGGTCTTCGCTGGTGACATCGCAGCAGCTGTAGGTCTTAAAGATACTACTACTGGAGATACGCTTTGTGCAGAGAAAGACAACGTCGTTCTCGAATCAATGACATTCCCAGAACCAGTTATCTCGGTCGCGATCGAACCAAAAACGAAAGCTGACCAAGATAAAATGGGTCAAGCACTCGCTAAGCTTGCTGAAGAGGATCCAACTTTCCGCACTGAAACTAACCCAGAGACTGGTCAAACGATCATCTCAGGTATGGGTGAGCTTCACCTCGACATCATCGTTGACCGTATGCGTCGCGAGTTCAAAGTCGAAGCAAACGTTGGTGCTCCACAAGTAGCTTACCGTGAAACGATCCGCCAATCGGCGAAAATCGATTCTAAGTTTGCTCGTCAATCAGGTGGTCGTGGTCAGTATGGTCACGTCGTCGTAGAATTCGAGCCAAACGAAGAAGGTGCTGGCTTTGAGTTCAACAACAAAATCGTCGGTGGTGTTGTTCCACGTGAATACATCCCAGCGGTTGAACACGGAATCGAAGAAGCGCTTCAAAACGGTATCCTTGCTGGTTATCCAGTAGTTGACGTTAAAGCGGCACTCGTTTTCGGATCGTACCACGATGTCGACTCGAACGAGATGGCATTTAAAATCGCGGCTTCAATGGCCGTCAAACAACTTAAAGATAAGAGCGGCGCTGTTATCCTTGAGCCAATGATGAAAGTTGAAATCGTTATCCCAGATGAATACATGGGAGACATCATGGGTGATGTTACATCACGCCGTGGACGCGTTGAAGGTATGGAAGCTCGCGGGAACGCTCAAGTCGTTCGTTCGATGATTCCACTTTCAGAGATGTTCGGTTACGCTACTGGTCTTCGTTCACGCACACAAGGTCGCGGAACGTACTCGATGCACTTCGATCACTACGAAGAAGTACCGAAATCAGTTGCTGAAGAAATCATCAAAAAAGCAAACGGCTAATCCTTCACAGGTTGTCACGCTTTTATGATTAGTGTAAGCTAAGGAAGGTGTACGTTATTCGACGATTCACCTTCCTAGTTATAAAATATTATTAGACACATAGAGGAGGAATTCAGAATGGGTAAAGAAAAATTCGACCGTTCTAAACCGCACGTTAACGTTGGTACAATTGGCCACGTCGACCACGGTAAAACAACTTTAACAGCAGCTATCTCAGCTGTACTTGCAAAAGCACAAGGTAAAGCTGCAACTAAGTTTGACCAAATCGATGGTGCTCCAGAAGAGCGCGAGCGCGGTATCACTATCGCAACAGCTCACATCGAGTACGAAACAGAAAAACGCCACTATGCACACGTTGACTGCCCAGGTCACGCTGACTATGTTAAAAACATGATCACTGGTGCTGCACAAATGGACGGCGCGATCCTCGTTGTTTCTGCAACTGATGGTCCAATGCCACAAACACGTGAGCACATCTTGCTTTCACGTCAAGTAGGTGTTCCTTTCATCGTAGTATTCATGAACAAAGTCGACATGGTTGACGACGAAGAGCTTCTTGAACTCGTTGAAATGGAAATCCGCGAACTTCTTTCTGAGTACGACTTCCCAGGCGATGACCTCCCAGTTATCCAAGGATCTGCTCTCGGCGCGCTTAACGGCGAAGCTAAATGGGAAGAAAAAATCATGGAACTCATGACAGCTGTTGATGAGTACATCCCTGAGCCAACTCGTGACACTGAAAAAGACTTCATGATGCCAGTTGAGGATGTTTTCTCAATCACTGGTCGTGGTACAGTTGCTACTGGCCGCGTTGAGCGTGGAGTTCTTAAAGTCAACGACGAAGTTGAAATCGTTGGTCTTCACGAAGAAACTAAAAAATCAGTATGTACTGGTGTAGAGATGTTCCGTAAGCTTCTTGACTATGCTGAAGCTGGCGACAACATCGGAGCACTTCTCCGTGGTGTATCACGTGACGACATCGAGCGTGGACAAGTTCTCGCGAAACCAAACACAATCACACCGCACAAAACTTTCAAAGCGCAAGTTTACATCCTTTCAAAAGAAGAGGGTGGCCGTCACACGCCATTCTTCGGTAACTACCGTCCACAGTTCTACTTCCGTACAACTGACGTAACTGGTATGTGCCAACTTCCTGAAGGAACTGAAATGGTAATGCCTGGGGACAACATCGAATTGACTGTTGAACTCATCGCGCCAATCGCTCTTGAAAAAGAAACTCGTTTCTCAATCCGTGAAGGTGGCCGTACAGTAGGCGCTGGATCAGTTACAGAAATCGTTGAGTAATTTTTAAGGTTTAAAGGTCTTCCGTCTCCCGTGACGGAAGACCTTTTTTCATTTCTTTGAAAACAGTCTTGCAACATGGTCAGACATCTTATATACTGAGGAAAGTGTTTGTGCGAGTGGTGAGAGACTTGAAAACAAATTCTATTTTTATTTTACTTGCATTCCTGCTTGGAATTCAGTAAACTAGGATATGTTGGTCACAAACACAACGCGATGAAGCGGGAGGTTATGACACACCAGGCGGCATTGCCATGGCTAGTGTGGAAATTTCCGCGGAGAATGTCTATTTACAAAATAGGCGAAAAGGAGGGAAACAACATGGCAAATGAAAAAATTCGGATCCGTTTGAAAGCATACGATCACCGCGTGCTTGATCAATCGGCTGAGAAAATTGTCGAAACAGCAAAACGTTCTGGTGCTACTGTATCTGGTCCGATCCCACTCCCAACGGAGAAAGCGATCTACACAGTACTTCGTGCCGTTCACAAGTACAAAGATGCTCGTGAGCAGTTCGAAATGCGTACACACAAACGTTTGATCGACATCGTTAACCCAACACCGAAAACAGTTGATGCGCTTATGCGTCTTGAACTTCCATCGGGCGTTGACATCGAAATCAAACTTTAATTTTTCTTCTATAAATAGTTGATACTAGCCAGAAGATCAAAATCATTCAATATTAGGAGGTGTATCTCATGGCTAAAGGAATCTTAGGAACTAAACTCGGTATGACACAAATCTTCAACGAGTCAGGCGAAGTAGTACCAGTTACTGTCGTTTCAGTAGAAGGTAACGTTGTTCTTCAATTGAAGACAATGGAAGTGGACGGTTACGAAGCAGTCCAACTCGGCTTTGGTGATATCAAAGAAGGTCGTCAAAACAAACCGCAAAAAGGTCACGCAGCGAAAGCTAGTGCGACACCTAAGCGCTTCATTAAAGAAATCCGTACATCTGTAACAGATTTCGAAATCGGTCAAGAGATTAAAGCAGATACTTTCGCTGCAGGCGAAATGGTTGATGTAACAGGTACGTCGAAAGGTAAAGGTTTCGCTGGAGCAATCAAGCGTCACAACCAATCACGTGGTCCAATGGCTCACGGTTCGCGTTACCACCGTCGCCCAGGTTCAATGGGTCCTGTCGCTCCAAACCGTGTATTCAAAGGGAAATTGCTCCCAGGACGCATGGGTGGAGAGCAAGTCACTGTTCAAAACCTTGAAATCGTAAAAGTTGATGTAGAACGCGGCTTACTCCTCGTCAAGGGTGCTATCCCAGGCGCACGTAAGAGCCAAGTTGTCGTCAAAACTGCGGTAAAAGGCAACTAATTTGTTTGCAAGGAAAGGAGGAATAACGAATGCCTAAAGTAGCTTTGCTTAACCAAACAGGTACACAAGTTGGAGACATCGAGTTGGCAGATGCCGTTTTCGGAATCGAGCCAAACGAAGCAGTCGTATACGATGCAATCGTCATGCAACAAGCTTCACGTCGCCAAGGTACACATGATACAAAAGGTCGCTCGGAAGTTCGCGGTGGCGGCCGTAAACCATGGAAACAAAAAGGTACTGGTCGTGCACGCCAAGGTTCGATCCGTTCGCCACAATGGGTTGGCGGTGGAACAGTCTTCGGTCCAACACCACGTTCGTACGCTTATAAACTTCCTAAAAAGGTTCGTCGTCTCGCATTACGTTCAGCACTTTCTTCGAAAGTCGCTAACAACGAGTTCATCGTTCTTGAAGGATTGACAATCGATGCTCCGAAAACAAAAGACATGATTTCGGTCTTCGCTGCTCTTTCAATCGAACGTAAAGTCCTCGTCGTTACTGCTGATTACAACGAGACAGTCGTTCTTTCAACACGCAACATTCCTGGTGTCACAGTCGTTGACGCTGCTGGAGTAAACGTCCTTGATCTTGTCGCACACGACAAAGTCATCTTCACGAAGGATGCTGTTGCGAGAGTAGAGGAGGTGCTTGCATAATGGCAAACGCACACGACATTATCAAACGTCCTGTAATTACTGAACGCTCAGTGAACCAAATGGCTGAGAAAAAGTACACGTTCGAAGTAGACGTAAAGGCATCTAAGACACAAATCAAAGATGCAGTTGAAGCGATCTTCGGCGTTAAAGTTGAAAAAATCAACACACTTATCTCAAAACCAAAAGCAAAACGCGTAGGTCGTCACGCTGGTTACACAGCACGCCGCAAAAAAGCGGTCGTCACGCTTACTGCAGATAGCAAAGAACTCGATTACCTCGGTTAATCGGTACTCTGTAGAAAAGGAGGGAACTCTCGATGGGAATTAAAAAGTTTAAACCGACCACTAACGGTCGTCGTAATATGACTGCGCTTGACTTTGCTGAGATTACGGCTTCACGTCCTGAAAAATCGTTAACTGAAAAGCTTTCGAAAAAGGGCGGACGTAACAACCAAGGTCGCTTGACAGTACGTCACCAAGGTGGCGGACACAAACGTAAATACCGTATCATCGACTTCAAACGGAACAAGGATGGCATCGCTGGCCGTATCGCTACAATTGAGTACGATCCGAACCGCTCTGCAAACATCGCTCTTGTCCACTACATCGATGGTGAAAAACGCTACATCCTCGCACCTAAAGGATTGAAAGTTGACATGCAAGTCATGTCAGGAGTTGAGGCTGACATTAAAGTCGGTAACGCTCTTCCACTTTCAAACATCCCAGTTGGTACATTGATCCACAACATCGAACTTAAGCCAGGTAAAGGTGGTCAGCTCGTTCGTTCAGCTGGTACTTCTGCTCAGCTTCTCGGTAAAGATGGTAAATACGCGATCGTTCGTCTCCAATCAGGCGAAACACGTATGATCCTTGCTACTTGCCGTGCAACAGTCGGCGCTGTCGGTAATGAAGAGCACGAGCTCGTCAATATCGGTAAAGCTGGTCGTTCACGCTGGCTCGGAAAACGTCCTACAGTTCGTGGTTCTGTAATGAACCCAGTTGATCACCCGCACGGTGGTGGTGAAGGACGTGCTCCAATCGGTCGTTCGGGCCCACTTACTCCTTGGGGTAAACCGGCACTCGGATACAAAACTCGTAAGAAAAACAAAGCGAGCGATAAATATATCGTCCGTCGTTCTAAAAAATAATTACGTGATTTCTGAACGGTTCGCAGGAACCGTTCCTGAATCATGCCAAAGGGAGGTACAACTATGGGTCGCAGCTTGAAAAAAGGTCCATTTGCAGATCACCATTTGCTCGCTAAGGTTGACAAAGCCAACGAAGCTGGTGACAAGCATGTTATCAAAACTTGGTCACGCCGTTCTACAATCTTCCCAGAGTTCATCGGTCACACGATCGCTGTCTACGATGGTCGTAAACACGTACCGGTTTACGTGACAGAAGATATGGTCGGTCACAAACTTGGTGAATTCGCGCCAACACGTTCTTACAAAGGACATGCTGGAAACGATAAGAAGACTAAACGTTAATCTGAGGGGAGGTACTCATTATGCAATCAAAAGCATCGGCTAATATGGTTCGCATTGCTCCTCGTAAGGCACGTCTAGTAGTAGACTTAATCCGCGGGAAGCAAATCGGTGAAGCACTTTCGATTCTTGCTTACACGAACAAGGCAGCAACGCCAATCGTTGAGAAAGTATTGAAATCGGCAATCGCGAACGCTGAGCACAACTTCGACATGAACATCGAAAACCTCGTAGTAACAGAGGCTTACGTCAACGAAGGTCCAACGCTCAAACGTTTCCGCCCACGTGCAATGGGTCGCGCAAGCCGCATCAACAAACGTACGAGCCACGTTCACATCGTGGTATCTGAAAAATAAGGAGGGATTACCGTGGGTCAGAAGATTAACCCAACTGGTCTTCGCGTAGGTATCATCAAAGACTGGGAATCACGTTGGTTCGCAGATAAAGACTATGCTGATCTCCTTCATGAAGACTACGTAGTTCGTGAATATATCGAAAAACGTCTTAAAGACGCTAGTGTCTCTAAAGTTGAAATCGAGCGCGCAGCAAACCGCTTGAACATTTCACTTCACACTGCTAAACCTGGTATGGTTATCGGTAAAGGCGGTTCTGAAATCGAAACACTTCGTACAGACATCACTAACCTTGCAAAAGGCAAACGCGTTCACGTTAACGTCGTTGAAGTGAAAAACCCGGATGCAGTTGCTAAACTTGTCGCTGAGAACATCGCACGCCAACTTGAAGGCCGTGTATCGTTCCGTCGTGCAATGAAGCAATCAATCCAACGCTCTATGCGTTCAGGTATCAAAGGAATCAAGACTGAAGTTTCTGGTCGTCTTGGCGGCGCTGATATCGCTCGTTCAGAGAAGTATTCAGAAGGAACAGTTCCACTTCATACACTCCGTGCAGACATCGATTACGGTACTGCTGAAGCTGATACAACTTACGGCAAAATTGGCGTAAAAGTATGGCTCCACCACGGTGAAGTGCTTCCTACGAAAAAAGCAGCATCTAACGAACAATAATCCACATCCGTCTAGGGAAGGAGGCAACACAACATGTTGTTACCAAAACGTGTAAAATATCGTCGTGTTCACCGCGGCAACATGCGTGGTAAAGCGAAACGTGGTACTACAGTACACTTCGGCGAGTTCGGTATCCAAGCTCAAGAAGCTAGCTGGATCACTAGCCGTCAAATCGAATCAGCGCGTATCGCGATGACTCGTTATATGAAACGTGGTGGTAAAGTGTGGATCAAGATTTTCCCACATAAACCATACACTAAAAAACCTCTTGAAGTCCGAATGGGTTCAGGTAAAGGTGCTCCGGAGGGCTGGGTTGCAGTCGTCAAACCGGGGAAAGTAATGTTTGAAATCGCAGGAGTATCGGAAGAGATCGCACGCGAAGCTCTCCGTCTTGCATCACACAAACTTCCAGTAAAATGTAAGTTCGTAAAACGTGAAGAAAATGGTGGTGATACGAATGAAAGCAACTGATCTCCGTCAGCAAACTACAGAAGAGCTCAACGGTAAAGTCGGTTCGTGGAAAGAAGAGTTGTTCAACCTTCGTTTCCAACTTGCGACTGGTCAGCTTGAGAACCCTGCTCGTATCCGTGAAGTGCGCAAGTCGATTGCACGCGCGAAAACCGTTCTTCGTGAACGCGAACTCGGCATCAACAACGCATAATTCACTCGGATTCTGAGAGGAGGAACACTCAATGGAACGCACTAACAACCGCAAAGTGTTAACTGGACGCGTCGTATCTGACAAAATGGATAAAACGATCGTAGTTACAGTTGAGACTAAAGTAAAGCACAAGCTCTACGGCAAACGCGTAAACTACTCTAAGAAGTACAAAACGCATGATGAAAACAACACAGCTAAAATCGGTGACGTTGTACGCATTCAAGAAACACGTCCACTTTCTAAAGACAAACGTTTCCGTCTCGTAGAAGTCGTCGAAAAAGCAGTAATCATCTAAACTCTAATTAGTTCGGATGAATAAACATCCGGAGGGAGGTACAATCGTATGATTCAACAAGAATCTCGCTTGAAAGTAGCAGACAACTCAGGAGCTCGTGAAGTCTTGACGATCAAAGTCCTCGGTGGATCTGGTCGCAAAACTGCTAACATCGGTGACGTAATTGTTTGCACAGTTAAACAAGCAACACCAGGTGGCGTTGTCAAAAAAGGTGAAGTTGTACGCGCAGTAGTCGTTCGTACTAAACGTGGCGTTCGTCGTAAAGACGGTTCGTACATCCGTTTTGACGAAAATGCAGCAGTCATCATCAAAGATGATAAAAGCCCACGTGGCACACGTATCTTCGGACCAGTCGCACGCGAACTTCGTGAAAAAGACTTCATGAAGATCGTCTCGTTGGCACCGGAAGTACTTTAATTCCAAAGAATTCCTACAAGGAGGTGCTCTAACGATGCATGTCAAAAAAGGTGATAAAGTTCAGGTTATGACTGGTAAAGATAAAGGCAAACAAGGTGTTGTCCTTACTGCTATGCCTAAAAAAGATCGCGTTATCGTCGAAGGCGTTAACATGATCAAAAAACACTCAAAACCTTCTCAACTCAACCCGCAAGGCGGAATTGTCGAGAAAGAAGCACCGATTCACGTATCGAACGTTATGCTCATCGACCCTAAGACAGGAAACCCAACACGCGTTGGTTTCACTGTGGTTGACGGCAAGAAAGTACGTATCGCTAAAAAATCGGGCGAAGCTTTAGATAAATAAGAAGATTTAAAGAAAGGAGGTCCACTTTCTGATGAACCGTTTAAAAGCTAAATACCAAGACGAAATCGTCAAAGTAATGATGGAGAAATTCAACTATACTTCTGTAATGCAAGCGCCGAAAGTCGATAAGATCGTAATCAACATGGGTGTTGGTGACGCTGTTACGAACACGAAAGCACTTGACATGGCAGTCGAAGAGCTTCAGCTCCTCACTGGTCAGAAGCCACTCATCACGAAAGCTAAGAAATCAATCGCTGGTTTCAAACTTCGTGAAGGTATGCCAATCGGCGCGAAGGTAACACTTCGTGGAGAGCGCATGTATGAGTTCCTCGACAAGTTGATCAACGTGTCACTTCCACGTGTACGTGACTTCCGTGGTGTATCGAAGAAATCATTCGATGGCCGTGGTAACTACACGCTAGGCGTGAAGGAACAATTGATCTTCCCAGAGATCGACTACGATCGCGTATCTAAAGTCCGTGGTATGGACATCGTTATCGTTACAACTGCTAATACGGATGAAGAGTCACGTGAGCTTCTCACAGCACTCGGCATGCCATTCCAAAAATAAGGGAGGCCGCACACATGGCTAAGAAATCAATGATCGCACGTGAAGTAAAACGCCAAGCACTCGTCGAGCGCTACGCTGAACAACGCGCAGAATTGAAAGCACAAGGCGACTACATCGGCTTGAGCAAACTCCCACGTAACTCTTCAGCGGTTCGTTTACACAACCGTTGCAGTATCACTGGCCGTCCACACGGTTACATTGGTAAATTCGGTATCAGCCGTATTAAGTTCCGTGATCTTGCTCATAAAGGTCAAATCCCTGGTGTTAAAAAAGCAAGCTGGTAATTCATTAAAGTTGTGAAAGGAGGTACATCGCATGGTTATGACAGATCCGATTGCAGATATGCTTACACGCATTCGTAATGCAAACATGGTTCGCCATGAGAAGTTGGAAATGCCAGCTTCTACAATCAAACGTGAAGTCGCTGAAATCCTCAAACGTGAAGGTTTCATCCGCGATGTTGAATATCTCGAGGACAGCAAACAAGGTACGCTCCGCGTATTCCTTAAGTACGGCGCAAGCAACGAACGCGTCATCACTGGACTCAAACGTATCTCGAAACCAGGTCTTCGCGTTTACGCGAAAGCTGATGAAATCCCGAAAGTACTCGGTGGTCTCGGAATCGCTATCGTTTCAACATCTAAAGGTGTTATGACAGACAAAGAAGCTCGCCAACAAAAAGTCGGCGGCGAAGTGATCGCATACATCTGGTAATTCACGCATAAAAAGAACGGAGGTGTCTTAAATGTCACGTATTGGTAAAAAGCCAGTCGTTATCCCAGCAGGCGTTACAGTAACAGTTGAAAACAGCACAGTTACGGTAAAAGGTCCTAAAGGTGAACTCACTCGTGAGTTCAACCCGACTATGGCTATCAACGTAGAAGGTAATGAATTGACTGTCACTCGTCCAAACGACGAGAAAGCTAACCGTACAATCCACGGAACGACTCGTGCGCTTATCGCGAACATGGTCGAAGGTGTAAACAACGGTTTCGCTAAGACACTCGATATCCAAGGTGTTGGTTACCGTGCTCAAAAGCAAGGTAACAAAATCGTACTCAACCTCGGTTATTCACACCCAATCGAGTACACTCCGGAACAAGGCATTGAAGTCGAAGTTCCTACGAATACGCAAATCATCGTCCGCGGAATCAGCAAAGAGCGTGTTGGACACGTTGCTGCATTGATCCGTTCGTACCGTCAGCCTGAGCCGTACAAAGGTAAAGGAATTCGTTACAGTGATGAAGTCGTCCGTCGTAAAGAAGGTAAAACAGGTAAGTAATTCGTTAAGACGAATTGACCGGAAAGGAGTGGCATAAATGATCTCAAAGGCAAACAAAAATGCTACGCGTAAAAAGCGTCATGGTCGTGTACGTCGTACAATCATCGGGACTGCAGCTCGTCCACGTTTGAATGTATTCCGTTCGAACAAGAACATTTACGTACAAGTCATTGACGATGCAACACATGCAACACTCGCATCTGCATCATCACTCGACCTTGAAAAAGGCAACACGACTGACGCTGCATCAGCAGTTGGTAAGCTTGCAGCTGAACGCGCTCTTGAAAAAGGTATTGAAACAGTCGTTTTCGACCGTGGAGGATACCTCTATCATGGACGTATTAAAGCAGTAGCTGAAGCAGCTCGTGAAGCTGGTCTCAAATTCTAATAGAAAAGGAGGGAACCTCTACATGCGCCAGTTAGAAATTAACATGGATCAACTCGAAGAACGCGTTGTTACTGTAAACCGCGTCGCGAAAGTAGTAAAAGGTGGCCGTCGCTTCCGTTTTGCTGCACTCGTCGTCGTAGGTGACAAGAATGGTCACGTAGGTTTCGGTACGGGTAAAGCTCAGGAAGTGCCTGAAGCGATCCGTAAAGCAATCGAAGATGCAAAGAAAAACATGGTTAACGTTCCAATCGTTAACACTACAATTCCACACGAAATCAACGGAATTTTCGGTGCAGGTCACGTCTTCTTGAAACCTGCTTCTGAAGGTACTGGAGTCATCGCTGGTGGCCCAGTTCGTGCGGTTCTCGAATTAGCGGGAATCAACGACATTCTTTCGAAATCACTTGGATCAAGCACTCCAATCAACATGGTTCGTGCGACTGTTAAAGGTCTCACTTCACTTAAACGTGCTGAAGACGTTGCGAAACTCCGCGGTAAAACCGTCGAAGAACTTCGCGGTTAAGAAAGGGAGGGAATACAGATGGCGAAACTCGCAGTTACCCTCACACGCAGCATGATCGGTCGTCCGGAGAACCAACGCGTTACTACTCGTACGCTTGGTCTCCGTAAGATGCACCAAACTGTTGTCGTACCTGACAACGCTGCTATGCGTGGGATGATTAACCACGTGTCACACTTATTGACAGTTAAAGAAATTCAAGAGTAATACGTTTGATATAATTTTATGAGGAGGTGCCCCACTATGAAACTCCATGAATTGAAACCAGCTGCTGGTTCACGTTCAGAACGCAACCGTGTAGGTCGCGGTATGTCTTCTGGTAACGGTAAGACTTCTGGCCGTGGTCACAAAGGTCAAAAAGCTCGTTCAGGCGGTGGTGTTCGTCCAGGTTTCGAAGGTGGACAAAACCCACTTTTCCGTCGTTTACCAAAACGCGGCTTCAACAACCCGACTCGTAAAGAGTTCGCGGTTATCAACCTTGACACACTTAACCGTTTTGAAGATGGAACGGAAGTAACACCAGAACTTCTTATCGAGACTCGCGCAGTCAAAGGTATGAAGGATGGCGTGAAGATCCTTTCTAACGGTAAGATTGAAAAGAAACTGACAGTAAAAGCTCACAAGTTCTCCGAAGCTGCGAAGCAAGCGATCGAAGCTGCCGGCGGTACGGTTGAGGTGATCTAATGTTTCAAGCGATCTCCAATATGTGGCGCGTAGCCGACATTCGTCGGCGCATTCTCTTTACCTTGGCTCTGATTATCGTGTTCCGTATCGGAGCACATATCCCGGTGCCGATGGTAAACACTGAAGTATTCAAGATCGACCAGAATGGTATTCTTGGTTTCTTGAATTCCTTCGGCGGGAATGCTTTGCAGAATTTCTCACTCTTTGCGATGGGAATCATGCCGTATATCACGGCCTCGATCGTTGTCCAACTCTTACAGATGGACGTTGTTCCAAAGTTTGCCGAATGGGCAAAACAAGGAGAGGCGGGCCGTAAGAAGTTAGCAACGGTAACGCGCTATGGAACGATCGTACTCGGCTTAGTCCAAGCGTTTGGAATCGCGCTTGGATTTAACCGTATCTACCCAGGTCTTGTCGATGAGCAATACGGCACCTGGACGTACGTTATGATTGCACTTGTTTTGACGGCGGGTACCGCATTCTTGATGTTCCTCGGTGAACTCATCACGGAGAAGGGCATTGGTAACGGGATATCAATGATCATCTTCGCTGGGATTGTCGCAGGCTTCCCGAACGCGTTCCGTCAGATCTACGAAACAAAGCTCCAAAATGCAGGGGATGCTTTGTTTGTCAATGTGCTTTATATCGTACTGTTGCTTTTAATCATCATCGCGGTCATCGTCGGAGTCATCTATGTGCAGCAAGCTGCCCGTAAGATTCCGATTCAGTACGCTAAGCGTACGGTGAACCGTGCACCAGTAGGCGGTCAATCGACACACTTGCCGATTAAACTGAATGCTGCTGGTGTTATCCCAGTTATCTTCGCTGTATCGTTCATGGTGACGCCACCAACGGTTGCAAGTTTCTTTGCAAGTCCGGAAAATGCGACGAAAATCCGTGACATTTTCGACTATACGAGTCCAATCGGTATGTCGATCTATGTGGCACTGATCATTGCATTTTCTTACTTCTATACATTCGTTCAGGTTAACCCGGAACAAATGGCAGAGAACCTTCAAAAGCAAGGCGGATACATTCCTGGTATTCGTCCTGGTAAGCAAACGGAACAGTACATCACGAAGATCCTGTACCGTCTGACATTCTTCGGCTCACTTTTCCTCGCTGTCATCGCGGTGACGCCAACGTTCTTTATTAAGTTCGCTGGTTTACCGAACTCGGTGCAGATTGGTGGAACAAGCCTGTTGATCGTCATCGGTGTAGGTCTTGAGACGATGAAACAGATTGAAAGTCAACTGGTTAAACGACACTACAAAGGCTTTATCCGATAAGGCGGGAGGAAGGGGACCATCCCTTTCCTTTCTGTTGTGTCTATAGAGTCTATAGAAGTGGAGGCTACCGACATGAATCTTGTATTGATGGGCTTGCCGGGTGCTGGAAAAGGAACGCAGGCTGCGAAAATTATCGAAGACTACGCCATTCCACACATCTCGACAGGCGACATGTTCCGTGCGGCGATCAAAGATCAAACACCGCTCGGGCAGGAAGCGAAATCGTACATGGATAAAGGGGAACTCGTTCCGGACGAAGTCACAATCGGCATCGTACGTGAGCGTCTCGCCAAAGAAGACTGTGCCAATGGTTTTCTTCTTGACGGTTTCCCACGCACAGTGAAACAAGCGGATGCTCTTGAAGTATTGCTTGCGGATCTAAATAAACAAATCGATCACGTCGTTCACATCGGTGTGAACCCGGAGAAACTTGTCCCTCGTTTGACAGGCCGCCGGATTTGCCCGACATGTGGAGCAACGTATCATGTCATCTATAACCCACCAAAAGTGGAGGGTGTCTGTGATATCGACGGATCAGCACTTGTTCAACGTGAAGATGATCAAGAAGAAACGGTTCGCCGTCGTCTTGAAGTCAACGTCGCTCAAGCGCAACCTTTGATTGACTTTTACGCTGAAAAAGGGTATCTTCGTAATTTGGACGGTGATCGTCCGATTAATGAAGTTTATTCCGATGTTCAAGCACTTCTTGGTGGTCAGTAATGATCATTACGAAAGCGCCGCGTGAAATCGACATCATGCGTCAGGCAGGACAAATCGTCGCCCGGACGCATAAGGAGCTCAAAGCTCATATTCGTCCAGGGATCACAACGGGGCAACTCGATGCGATTGCTGAACGCTATATTCGAAGTCAAGGGGCAACACCATCGTTTAAAGGTTATAATGGGTTTACTGGCAGCATCTGTGCTTCAGTAAATGAAGAACTTGTCCATGGTATTCCGGGTGACCGCGTACTCCACGATGGAGACATCATCTCGATTGATATCGGGGCGGAGTATAACGGATATCACGGAGATTCAGCCTGGACATATCCGGTAGGTACAATCTCTGAAGAGACGAAGCGGTTACTTGACGTAACTGAAGAATCTCTGTATAAAGGATTGGAGCGCGCCAAAGCCGGCGTGCACCTGACAGATATTTCGCATGCGATTCAGTCACATGTTGAAGCAGCGAATTTTTCTGTAGTCCGCGAATATGTGGGCCACGGCGTGGGACAAAATTTGCATGAAGATCCGCAAATTCCACATTATGGACCACCGGGGAAAGGGCCGCGCCTGAAAACTGGCATGACCTTGGCGATTGAGCCAATGGTTAATGTTGGAAAACGCTATGTTCGCACGCTATCCGACAATTGGACGGTAGTGACAGTGGACGGTAGCATGTGCGCCCACTTTGAGCACACCATCGCCATCACAGACGAAGGCTACGAGATCTTAACGGTCGATGCAGAGTGAGCTGTGCGCGTTATTGGTGTCACCTTTCTATAAGCCGCTATCCACTCGTGTTTGTGACCGATGATTCTCTCACGGCTACTGTAGAAAGCCCCTAAGCGCTACAAATCGTCTGGGCTCCCAATCAACTTTATAGAGAAAGGGGTATAATTGATGGCGAAACAAGATGTAATCGAAGTGGAAGGTACGGTTATCGAACCGCTTCCAAACGCGATGTTTAAGGTGGAGTTAGAAAACGGCCACACGGTCCTCGCGCACGTCTCAGGAAAAATTCGGATGCACTTCATTCGGATCCTACCAGGAGATAAAGTAACGGTTGAGTTGTCACCATACGACTTGACTCGCGGACGGATCACATACCGTTTCAAATAAAAACTCCGATTTTTTCAGGAGGAGGTATTCACAATGAAAGTAAGACCTTCGGTTAAACCGATCTGTGAAAAATGTAAAGTTATCCGCCGTAAAGGCAAAGTAATGGTTATTTGCGAAAACCCTAAGCATAAACAAAAACAAGGGTAATTAAACAAGGAGGTGCACACATGGCACGTATTGCTGGTGTAGATATTCCACGTGAGAAACGCATCGTTATCTCACTCACTTACATCTATGGTGTTGGTAAAACAACTGCTCAGAAAGTCTTGAAAGAAGCTGGTATCTCTGAAGATACTCGTACTCGTGAATTGACTGAAGAACAACTCAACCAACTCCGTGATGGATTAGATAAAGTAAAAGTTGAGGGTGACCTTCGTCGTGAAATCTCACTCAACATCAAACGTTTGATCGAAATCGGTTGCTACCGTGGTGTTCGTCACCGTCGTGGTCTTCCAGTTCGTGGTCAAAACACTAAAAACAACTCGCGTACTCGTAAAGGCCCACGCCGTACAGTAGCGAACAAGAAGAAGTAAGGGAGGGTAAACTAAGATGGCAAAACGTAAACAGAATGTTCGTAGTAAACGTAAAGTCAAAAAGAATATTGAATCTGGTATCGTGCATATCCGTTCAACATTCAACAACACAATCGTTACGATCACTGACATGCAAGGGAATGCAATCTCTTGGGCAACTGCAGGTAACATGGGCTTCAAAGGCTCACGTAAATCTACTCCATTTGCTGCGCAACTCGCTTCAGAAACTGCTGCGAAAACAGCAATGGACAACGGTATGCGTACTGTAGAAGTTAACGTTAAAGGTCCTGGTGCAGGTCGTGAAGCTGCAATCCGTGCGCTCCAAGCAATCGGTCTTGAAGTAACAGCGATCCGTGACGTAACTCCAGTTCCGCACAACGGTTGCCGCCCTCCAAAACGTCGTCGCGTGTAACCCGTCTTGTACTGCAAAGCGGGAATTCGAGTAGACTTTTGTTGATCGTTTGACCAAGCAAGGCAGTAGAAACGTGCACAAGACGGTTGGCGATTGAACGCGATGGCCAACATGACGATATTCAAGGAGGGGTTCAGATGATCGAAATCGAAAAGCCGAAGATTGAAACGGTCGAATTAAGCGACAACGCTACGTTTGGTAAATTCGTGGTAGAACCGCTTGAGCGTGGATTCGGTACAACGCTTGGTAACTCATTGCGTCGTATCCTATTATCTTCACTTCCGGGTGCTGCAGTCACTGCAGTCCAAATCGATGGCGTTCTTCATGAGTTCTCGACGATTGATGGCGTTGTAGAAGACGTTACCCAAATCATCTTGAACCTCAAGAAACTCGCCCTCAAAGTTTACTCGGAAGAAGAGAAAACACTTGAGATCGATATTCAAGGCGCCGGCGTTGTTACTGCAGCGAACATTACGCATGACAGCGACGTCGAAATCCTCAACCCAGAACTCCACATTGCAACACTTGCAGAAGGTGCATCACTTCATATGCGTCTGACAGCTCGTCGCGGCCGTGGTTACGTTCAGGCTGAAGATAACAAACGGGACGATATGCCAATCGGCGTCATTCCAATTGATTCGATTTACACGCCAATTCAACGTGTAAACTATCAAGTTGAAAAAACACGTGTTGGTCAGGATGCGAGCTTCGATAAGTTGACGCTTGATGTTTGGACGGACGGTTCAATCCGCCCTGAAGAAGCAGTGTCGCTCGGTGCAAAAATCATGACAGAACACTTAAACATCTTTGTTGGTCTTACGGACGAAGCGCTCCATGCCGAAATCATGGTCGAAAAGGAAGAAGATCAAAAAGAAAAAGTACTTGAAATGACGATCGAAGAACTCGATCTTTCAGTTCGTTCGTACAACTGTTTGAAACGTGCCGGCATCAATACGGTTCAAGAACTCGCAAACAAGAGCGAAGACGAGATGATGAAAGTTCGTAACCTCGGACGTAAATCACTCGAAGAAGTTCAAGCGAAGCTCGATGAACTCGGACTGGGCCTACGTAAAGAAGACTAAAACTATTAATTGCACGAAGGAGGGAATCCATCCATGGCATACTCGAAATTAGGCCGTACAAGCTCACAACGTAAGGCACTTTTGCGTGACCTTGCGACTGATCTCATCATCAATGAGCGTATCCAAACTACAGAACAAAAAGCGAAGGAACTTCGTCCAGTCGTTGAGAAACTCATCACTTTAGGTAAACGCGGTGATCTCCACGCTCGTCGTCAAGTTGCATCGTTCGTTCGTCGCGAAGCTGCTGGTCAAAACGAAGCTGGTAAAACACAAGATGCAATCCAAAAGTTGTTTGCTGATGTGGCACCACGTTTTGCTGAGCGTCAAGGTGGTTACACACGTATCATGAAAATGGGACCACGTCGTGGTGACGGCGCAGAAATGGTCATCATCGAACTCGTTTAATTTTTAAATGATTCGAATAAAAGGGCAGTGCGTAACTCGCTTCTGCCCTTTTGTTACAAATGAAATTATTTTTGATTTGATGAAGGAGGAGCAGACATGACAAAGCTGATTGAGTTGGAACAGGTGACCTACCGTTACCCGGAACAAGAACAACCAGCCTTACGGAATGTCTCTCTTTCGATTCATTCGCAGGAATGGGTCGCGATCGTTGGACACAACGGCTCCGGAAAATCAACGCTGACGAAGCTGTTTAACGGATTGTTGCTTCCTGAAGAAGGAACGGTTACTGTCAATGAGACATTCTCAAGTGCGGTACCGGAGCAACTGTGGGAGATGCGCCGCGCAATCGGTATCGTCTTTCAAAATCCGGATAATCAATTCGTTGGCACGACCGTGCGCGACGACGTGGCATTTGCCCTGGAAAACTGGGGTGTGCCACGCGAGGAAATGGTTCGTCGTATCGACGACAGTCTAGCGCGCGTTGGCCTTACGGATTTTGTTGATCGGGAACCCCATCAACTATCCGGCGGACAGAAGCAGCGTGTCGCAATCGCCTCGGCGCTTGCGATGCGCCCTGATGTTCTCGTGCTCGATGAAGCGACATCGATGCTTGATCCGATTGCACGAACTGAGGTTATGTCGACCGTTCAGGAATTATATGAGCAACACCCGATGGCCGTCGTTGCCATTACACATGAACTCGATGAGGTCTTACGGGCCAGTCGTGTCATTGTCATGGATGCGGGGCAAATCGTTTTAGAAGGGACACCGCAAGAGGTGTTTGCACAATCCGCGTTTCTTGAGCAGATTGGACTAGATGTTCCATTTGTCGTCCGGGTGCAGGAGCAACTTTCAGCACGTGGTCTTACTTATGAGGACACGATACTAGATGAAAGAGACTTGGTGAACCGCTTATGCCAATCTTAATCCAGGAATTAAACTATACGTACCAACTCAATAGTCCGTTTGAACGAGTCGCGCTGCGTGATGTGAATCTTGAGATTCCGTCAGGGGCGCTTGTTGCGTTTGTAGGGCATACCGGTTCCGGGAAGTCGACACTCGTCCAACACATCAACGGCTTGTTGAAACCAACAGCTGGGAAGGTACAGGTCGATGACATCATCATCGAACCGAAACGAAAACAAGATTTAAAAGCACTCCGGAAACGGGTGGGTCTTGTCTTTCAGTATCCGGAATATCAATTGTTCGAAGAAACCGTCTTGAAAGATGTCATGTTTGGTCCGATGAACTTCGGTCACGCACCGGCAGAGGCAGAACGGTTAGCGAAAGATGCCTTACGTACCGTTGGACTCGATGAAGTCTTTTGGTCACGTTCTCCGTTTGACCTGTCTGGTGGGCAAATGAGGCGTGTTGCGATTGCGGGCGTACTCGCTAGTCAACCAGACGTGTTGATCGTCGATGAACCGACAGCAGGACTCGATCCGCAAGGACGGAAGCAGATGCTTTCTCTCTTTGCCGAGTTGCATGCACAGTCAGGAATGACATTGCTGTTGATTACGCATGACATGGACCAGGTGCTGGAATATACGAACCGTGTCGTCGTCATGGAAGAGGGCCAGGTTGCGTATGACGGAGAACCAATGGGTCTATTCCGTCAAGAAACGTTACTGCGTCAATTCCATCTCGATTTACCCCACGTCCTGGCCTTTGCCTGGCAGATGGCCGATCAATTGAACCAACCGCGTCCGGCGCTTCAGACGGAAGCGGAATTGATCGACTGGATTTTGCATGTACGGGAGGATAAACGATGATTGTAGGACAACATATACCGGGAACGTCGTATTTACATCGTTCGTCTGCCGTTGCGAAAATCATTTTTGCTTTCTGTTTTATTCCGCTTGTCTTTTTGGCCAATAATGCGGCAACGAATATTTTTTTACTGCTGTTTACGTTTTTTGCGTTAGCGAGCAGTAAATTACCGATTCGTTACGTCTTAAAGGGGCTCCGGCCGATCTTATTCTTAATTATCTTTACGTTTATCATTCAACTGTTGTTTACGCGTGAAGGGGCCGTTCTGTTTGAATTCGGCTGGTTCAAGATTTATGAAGAAGGATTACGTCTCGCGATCATCGTTTCGCTCCGCTTCTTTTATCTGGTCTCGATCACGACACTCGTCACGTTGACGACGTCACCGATCGAACTGACGGATGCGATTGAGTTGCTCCTGAAACCGTTTAAGGTCGTCCGTGTCCCGACCCATGAAATTGCCTTGATGTTGTCGATTTCACTCCGTTTCCTCCCGACCCTGGCGGAAGAGACGGAAAAAATCATGAAAGCGCAGCAGGCACGCGGGGTCGATTTATCGGCGGGACCGATCAAGGAACGTCTGCGGGCGATCATTCCTTTGTTGATTCCACTGTTCATCTCGGCATTTAAGCGGGCGGAAGATCTGGCAACGGCGATGGAAGCCCGCGGATACCGCGGCGGTGAAGGACGGACCCGGCTCCGTGAATCCAAGTGGACAACACGCGATACGGGATTGATCCTGCTTCTGGTCGCCCTCGGACTGTTGCTGGTGTATTTACGGGGAGGATTTTGATGCGACGCTTTAAATGTACGATTCAGTATGACGGAACGGACTATTCCGGGTATCAAGTGCAACCGAACGGTCTGACGATTCAGGAAGTCCTCGAGAAGACGCTTGGACGGATGCACAAGCACCCGGTCAAGGTCATCGGTTCCGGACGTACGGATGCCCGTGTGCACGCACAGGGACAAGTCATTCATTTTGATACGGAGCTTTCGATTGCACCGGCAAGCATGGTGAAGGCTTTAAATACGTTATTACCGGACGATATTCGTGTTCGGGACTGTAAAGAGGTCGCTTCTGACTTCGAAGCAAGGTATGATGTAGTAGGGAAAGAGTACCGGTACTTCGTGCGCCGGACGGAAAATGCGTTTCGGCGTCATCAATCCGTCCTGATTCCGTATTCGCTCGATGTTGCGCAAATTCGTCTGGGATTAGCGCATTTAGTCGGGACTCATGACTTTAGTTCGTTCTGTGTCGCGAAGACAGAGACGGACAATCGTGTTCGGACGATTTATGAAGCGGAACTGATCGAACAAGGGGAAGAACTGATTTTTCGTTTTCAAGGAAGTGGTTTTCTCTACAATCAGATCCGGATCATGGTCGGCACGTTGCTTGATGTCGGACGCGGTCGATTTGCCCCGGATGACATCAAACGGATGCTCGAAGCGAAGGATCGAAACGTCGCTGGTGTGACGGCACCACCGCACGGGTTATACCTTTGGGAAGTTTTCTACCCAGAGTCTAAAAAAGGCATTTGACATTAGCCGCTAAAAAACATACAATGTTTATTGGCATTTCATTTATTATGAAACCACAATCTTAGCCCCGTACACCTAAGATTCTGATAGATTCAAACAGTGAATAAATGAAAAATCAAAAAAGAAATTTTTAAATTCCTTAGGAGGTATTTTACATGCGCACAACTTTCATGGCGAAAGCTACTGATGTAGAACGCAAATGGCTCCTTATCGACGCAGAAGGCAAAACACTCGGTCGTCTTTCGAGCGAAGTTGCTTCACTTCTCCGCGGTAAGCACAAACCTACGTTCACACCACACGTTGACTGTGGGGATCACGTTATCCTCATCAACGTTGAGAAAATCGTTTTAACTGGTAACAAACTCGACAAAAAGGTCTACTACCGTCACTCTGGTCATCCAGGCGGCTTGAAGCAGACTGTCGCACGCGACTTACTCGCTAACAAACCTGAGCGTATGCTTGAACTCGCGATCAAAGGGATGCTTCCAAAAGGTAGCCTCGGTCGTCAAATGTTCAACAAACTCCACGTTTACGCTGGAGATACTCATAAGCAAGAAGCACAACAACCAGAAGTTTACGAACTTCGCGGTTAATTAATACGAATTTAGGAGGAACTACACGATGGCAGATGTACGTTACTACGGCACTGGTCGCCGTAAACACGCGGCAGCTCGCGTTTTCCTCGTTGCTGGAGACGGTAAAGTCACAGTTAACGGGCGCGATATCAGCGAATACTTCGGTTATGAAACATTAATCATGACTGCAAAAGAACCACTTGTACTCACAGAAACAGAAGGCAAATACGATATCATGGTAACGGTCAAAGGCGGCGGCTTCACTGGTCAAGCAGGCGCAATCCGTCACGGTATCTCACGTGCTCTTCTTCAAGCGGATCCAGACTTCCGTGGAACACTTAAAGCTAAAGGTTTCCTCACACGCGATGCTCGTATGAAAGAACGTAAAAAATACGGTCTTAAAGCAGCACGTCGTGCACCTCAGTTCTCAAAACGTTAATCGTTTTATCTCTCATCCTTACGGGTGGGAGATTTTTTTATGTCAAAAGACCGTTCTTTAATTAAAAAAAGCGGTCAAACAATGGTCTGTCGTTCAAAACGTACGTCGTCGTATTGTTCGGATGAGGAATAAGAGTGCTGTGAGAGCAATAAACGTCAGCGGGATACTCCGGAGGAAAAGATGCTGTAAAAATGCAAGAGGATCATTCGCCGTCTGTGAACCGACTGCACCGGTAAAAGACGTCTCCTGACTTAACACCGTGCTGTTTTCAGGGAGAGCGGGTTGATAAGCTATATTTGCTTCATGCCCTGCATAAAAGTAAATTGCATAGCCGATATGTAAGAGGACTGCGATGACGCTTGCGAAGACTAACAGTTTTTTTATCAAAAAACTCCTTTTTCCGAATGATTGGATAAGAACACGTCCATCGTCAAGTATACCGGATTCGGTTTTTGGGAACAGGTTACAAAGGAGTGTGATGAAAGATGACAGTATCAGTCAGTTGGTTACTCGAACGAGCCAACCGGAAATTAAATGTTCCGGGACTGTCGCCGGAAGTTGCCCGGAAAACACGCCAGGTCATCCGTGAACTCCATGTCAGAGGGATTTACGTCGGTGTGGCTCAAGGATTCCGCTCCTATGCCGAGCAGGAGAAGTTGTATGCACAAGGACGGACGACTCCGGGGGCAATCGTCACGAACGCCCGGGGGGGACAATCGAATCATAACCAGGGCATTGCCGTTGATCTGTTTCAATATTCCATGGACGGCACGGAAGCGATCTTTAATACGGATGAAAACTTTCAGCAAATCGTTCACGCCATGAAGCGGCAGGGTTTTTCCTGGGGCGGGGATTGGAGCGGCTTTAAAGACTATCCTCACTTTGAATTAAACAAAACGACGACAGACGTCTTGGTGCCTTATCCGGGGAATCCCCTTTATAAAGGAGCCGTCAACATGAACAGCCGGGACATCGAGCGGATTCAGCGGGCAGTCAAGGCGACGGTCACGAAACGCTTTGATGCGGAAACAGCGGAGAAAGTACGTGCTTACCAAAAACGGCAAGGACTTACGGTCGATGGTGTCGTCGGACCCGCAACGTGGAATCGGATGTTTTAAACACGCCGGGATCCCCTTTTTGCAGTTGCGAAGAGGGAGGTCTCTTTTTTTAATCTCCTTTTCGTCCGTTTCCTTGGTGTCGTCAAGGAAATGTCATGCTTTCCGAGTCGAAATGTGCAAGCGCTATCTTATTTTTGTTATACTGAAATGGATTAAATCGAACGTTCTCAGGGGGAAGGCATTATGTTGAATGAACAAGAAATTCGCGAGGTAGTCGGGCAAATGATCGATCCGACGATTGAACGCTCGCTTACAGATACGAATGGGATTCGGGATGTCCGCATCAAAGGAGACTATGTCAGTCTTAAAATCGCACTTGCGCAAGCAGGATCCGGCGAACAGCTTGCGTTACAACAACAGATCGTCAAAGAGTTGAAAGAAAAAGGATTCAAGACGGTTGGGTTACGTTTTGAGGCACTCGGCGATCACGGTATTCAAGCAGCAACGACACCGTCGATTCTTAAACCAGAGTCGGGCACGACGTTCATTGCGATTGCTTCCGGTAAAGGTGGCGTCGGAAAATCAACGGTTTCTGTCAACTTGGCAGTTGCCCTCGCACGGGCGGGCAAAAAAGTCGGATTGATTGATGCAGATATTTACGGATTCAGTGTACCGGACATGATGGGCATTGAAACCCGTCCGACGGTCGTCAACGACCGGATTGTTCCACCTGAACGGTTTGGCGTTAAAGTCATCTCGATGGGCTTCTTCGTCGAAGACAATGCACCTGTCATCTGGCGTGGTCCGATGCTCGGAAAGATGTTAAACAACTTCTTCTCTGACGTCGAATGGGGCGACCTCGATTACTTACTTCTTGATTTACCACCGGGTACAGGCGACGTGGCACTCGATATTCATTCAATGTTGCCAAGCTGTCAGGAACTGATTGTCACGACACCACACGCAACTGCGGCATTCGTCGCTGCACGTGCAGGAGCGATGGCGATCAAAACCAACCACCGTTTACTCGGAATCATCGAGAATATGGCGTATTTCGAAAGCAAGGTAACGGGCGAAAAAGAGTATGTGTTTGGTTCAGGCGGCGGAGAGAAGTTGTCAGAAGCGTTAAAAACAGATATTCTAGCTAAGATTCCACTTGGACAGCCGTATGCAAATGACACGGACTTTGCACCGTCGATTTACCGTGACGACCATCCATTTGAAACACACTATAATGAACTCGCAGCGCGTGTCATCGAAAAAGTAGAGGGATAATGAATGAAGACTAGAGGATTTTTGAAGCTGTTTTGGATGACGCTCCTGATCGGGACGCTCGCCGGCTTCGTGTTTAACCTTGTCGCTGAACCGGGTTATGTCCGCAATCAATCGATCAGCGGATATGTTACAGCCCTGGCTTACAGTAGTACATGGACAGCCATCAGTTTGATGGGATTCTTTTCGTATCTGATCCTTCACCGGGTCGGACTCGATATTTTCCGGGGAGCTAAGCTGTGGGACCGGGTTCAAATCGTCTTAATCGCATTTGCGTTATTCGACGGAATCTACCTTCGCGGTCTTGCTTTCGGATTTGAAAAAACAAACCTGTATATCGGAGAGATGGTTGTCTTATTGATCATTGCGTTTTTTGTCGCTCGGACGAAAGCCCGCGAGACAAACTTCACGGCGTTCGTGCCGACACTCTTTTTGATGACAGTCATCACATTGATTGAATGGGTTCCGGCTCTTCAGGCGACACAAGACAAACGGATGTTATGGGCGGCACTTGCCACATTACTCGTTTGTAATGCGTATCAGATTCTGATGTTGCACCGGTTGCAGGAAAAACCGGATTCAGCGAATGCTGCGTCGGGGAAAAGAGCATAAAAGAAAAGAGCGCCGCGCTACCGTTTTATCCGGTCAGAGCGGCGTCCATCTTTTTTTAATGTTTTTTTAGAAAAACAGTTGACGTAAAAAACAAGAGTTGATATATTAATACATGTCGCTGAGGCACACGCCACACAGACACGTCGAAAACGAAAAAAACTTACGGAAAAAGTTATTGACACCAGTTAATAGTTTACTGTAAGATTTAAAAGTCGTCAAACGACATATCGGACTTTGAAAACTGAACGATGAGGCAAAAAACGTATCTTCGGATACAAACAATGAATGAAGCGCAAGCTTCGTCAACGTGACTTTGGTCACAAAAACGAGCAAGTCAAACACTTTATGGAGAGTTTGATCCTGGCTCAGGACGAACGCTGGCGGCGTGCCTAATACATGCAAGT